>JAHFES010000029.1 GCA_023248355.1 Nitrospiraceae bacterium | reverse complement strand
TGTCGAAACCGATTGGATTGAACAAGCCTCAATCAGGGAGGCCTTGTTGCGCTATTGCGCGCTCGACACCTTGGCGATGGTGGAGGTACGGAGGGTGTTGAGGGAAAAAGCTCAGGGGATTGGATGAGGCAATACAGGCGGTTTTTTGCCCGATACAACTTGATAGAACGAGAGCAGGCGCCACACCCAAAGTTGAAGAAAAGTCTTAGCTGCGGTGTTTATCCGACGGCCACAATAATGAGGCCGTCGGCACGAACGAGCTTGTTATGGCGGAGAGGCTGGGATTCGAACCCACGGTCGAGTTACCCCGACAGCAGTTTTCGAGACCAACCGGAGCCAAAATCGGAAGATGATCAAATCCCGAATAAAGCGCACGAAATCCGCGAAGGGAGCGGGGAATAGTCACTTGGAAAGTTTGCATCCTGTTGCATGAAGTGACGGGCATGAGGCCCGATGGTGATACTTTTAGTTACACTTTCGGTGGCACGCCAGCCCATGCTTGTCGATGCCTTTGAGTATTTGTGTAAAGAGCGCGAAGCCTCCTCCGCGATGACGATGAGTTCATAGACGGACACACGAGGTGGGATGATTTTTAAGATTACCTAGGGAGTTATGTTGGGGGTAATGGGGTGTTGGCCACAATGATGAGTTCAGTCCAGCGAATGAGCCTCGCCAAGTTCATTCACACCAAACGGCGAACCGCACGTGGAACGACCAGCCCTAGCGAAGTAGGCTCCTTCGCGGATGCGTATGCTGTGGGTCACTTTGGCCTGCAGCACGGCCTGACCCCAGAGCAGGCGTGGTTCGCTCAACGCCTCCTGAATCGTGCCACCAGAGGCGTCCGCTTCGCAGTAGTGGTCGGGGTGTGCGCTTCCGGCGCGCTCTTCGGATTGCGGGGATCGTGTCGGCAGTGAAGCGCGGCGTGGTGGGGAACAGCCGGTGGGGGCGGTCGATGTTCGCCCGCCGAAGGGGACAGACACTCGCCCGGCACGCGTTGGACCACTTGCGACGAATCTCACCGTTGGGCGTCAGGGCGAAAAGGGTAAGCCGGATGAGCAGAGAGGAACAGATCCCCTTCGTGGTAGCCGAGGTCGAGCGGATGCGCCGATTAGGTGCACATTCTTCCTGAGACGACCATTCACTCTCGTAGATCCTGGCCAGCCCCAGCTACTTTCGCTTTCGCCACTCCCACGGCTGCACCGGATGTGGGTCAACCTACAGGCCATCCTTCGCTTCCCGCAACTTCGTGATGATCAGTCCGACGGTGTAAAGGAGACGTGGCATAACACCCTCCTTCCTGCCCGATCCTACATGGGATCTGGACCCATAATGAACGGATGCTAGTTCCACCAGCCCCCCTCTCTAAAGATGGGTTCTCAACCCCTCTAAGGATGGATTTGCAGATGGTACCGGCTTTGATAGTTTGGATTTGCTCCTGGAAAGGCCAGCATGAGAATTCCAAGTCCGACCCGTCATCGCTCTCAAGAGAGCATTGGACAGGCGAACACATGAGTGACCACGTTAGACCAAGGAGGACAGGCCCATGTCGGACCCACTGCTAGCGCCCCCACCCCCGATTGCCCTCGAGCCTGCCGTCGACCGCACGATGCTGGATCGAATCATCCTCCGGCCCAGCTCCGATGTGCAGGGCACGAGCATGGGGGGCGAGATGGTACTGTTGGATCTGAGCACCGGGCGCTACTACACCCTGAACCGGTTGGGCAGCGTCATTTGGGAGCACTGTACTGGCCACAGCACCATGAGCGACATCCATGCGGTCCTGTGCGACCGTTTTGAGGTCGTCCCCGAGCAGGCCCTGAACGATCTCGTCGCCCTGGTCAATCAATTGGTTCAGGAAGGGCTACTTCAGCAGGAAAGGAGGTGACGAAGAATGAACACAGAGAAGAAAGAGGCGTATGTCCAGCCAGCGCTTGTGACGCATGAGTTGCTGCGGGACATCACGGCGTTCAATTCGGGGGGCTATGGCAATCCTAGTGGGTTGTAGGTAGGCCAAGGGGGCTGGCCGGTTCGTCAAAATCGGCCAGCATACCTTCTCAACTTGTGTGAAGGGCGCGCGTGACGATCACCAGTGGGGGGACAGCATGACGATGAACGTACTCGAAAAGCCTATGATTGAGTATCTGTTTTCCCTCTACGGAACGACGGTGAGATATGCCACGGCGTCGCCCCTGTTGGCCGCACCGGTGAATGAGTTGCTGAGGCATTTTCGGCGGAACTCGAGCGAGGAGTCAGCCCCGCTCACCTTGTGTCTTCACGCTGTGCAGGAACGAGCGGACATTCCGTGGACGAAGTCTTCCTCAGCACGTCAACTATCGTCCGGAACGGGCGCAGCGGTTGGGGATCGGCCGGAGACCGGCTTGCCCTACGACGTGATTCAGGACGGCGGGCGCTTAATTGCGGACTTTCACAATGCCGGAGTCCTGGTGATAGATGGCGTGCAGGGCCGGGCTGACGGCTATCTGATCAAGCCGGAATCCATGCATGCCAACTTGATTGAATATTTGTTTCACACTGCCCTCATCCAACTCTTGCGACGCCGGGGGCTCTATAGCATTCATGCGGCGGCGCTGGAGAAATATGGGCGTGGGGTCTTGATCCCAGGTATGAGCGGCCGCGGCAAGACAACGTCCTTTATCTCGCTGCTCCGCTCGGGCTATCGTTACCTATCGGATGATCACCCGTTGATTCGGGATGCCGGGACGCATGTGGAAGCGCTCCCTTTTCCGAACAAGATTAACGTGACGGAAGCGACGAGGGCGTTTTTCCCGGAGCTCCGGAATGCTCCTGATCACATACTTCATCACGGTTCGTCCAAGCGATCCTTTCACGCCGAGGATCTCTATCCGACGTCGGTGGGCAACTGCTGTCAGCCGGCCGCGATGCTGTTCCCCCATGTTGTCGATGCCCCTCACAGTCACCTCGAGCTTCTCCCCAAGAGCCGCGCCCTGGAAGTCCTCCTCCCACAGGCGTTATTGGTCTACGACCCAGAGGTGGCCAGACAAGAGTTTCAGGTCTTAGCACGGCTCGTGCAGCAGGTGGACTGTTACCGGTTGCACTTCGGCCGCGATATTCTTGACTTGCCGAAGTTGATCACGCCGCTTCTTGAGAAGGGTGGATGATGACGACCAGGCAGTTTTCATTGCGACCGGAATCGGACCTCGTGCTCTGGTGTGCCCGCACGGCCGTGACAGATGCGCTCAAGGAACGTATCCGGCAGAAAGTGCAAGAGCCGCTTGACTGGGGAGTTGTCCTCGACCTGGCGGGGTATCATGGTGTGGGCCCACTGTTGTATCGGCATCTGTCCACGCTGTGTTCCGATCTCGTGCCTGCCGAATCGTTGACTCAGTTGCGCCAGAGGACGCAAGCCGGTGCCTTGCTCAACCGGGTGCTCGCCCAGGAACTCGTCGTTTTGTGCGAGGCGTTTGCCGCGCATGGAGTGCCGGTTATGCCCATCAAAGGGGCGACCCTGGCTGTGTCGGCGTATGGCGATCTGACCCTTCGGGACTTTAGCGACATGGACCTGCTTGTTCCCAAAGGCTCCATTGCGGAAGCGCAGGCCGTATTGCTGGCGCATGGCTATGAGAGGAATGACCCTTCCACTGAGCTTGCGGAGGCGGACCACGAAGAAGGGCCCTATCATGTGTTTATTAAGAGGCGGACGCTCTTTCGGGTCGATCTTCAGTGGGTGATGGCACATCAACACTTTAGGTTTCAGTTAGATCGTCCCGAGTTCTGGCAGCGTCGAACGCCTGTTCCTCTGGCGAACAAGACGGTACAAGGATTGGCGCCGGAAGATCTGTTGATTGTTCTGTGTGTCCATGGGTCGAAGCACGCGTGGGAAATGCTCAAATGGGTGTGCGATGTCGCCGAGTTACTTCGCACGCACGATCACTTGGACTGGAATCTGGTCTTCTCGAGCGCATCGACGTGGCGCTGCCGACGCTTGGTGCTCATGGGCTTGTCACTCGCGCATCAGTTGCTTGATGTGCCGTTGCCCAAGGCGGTTCTCGCGCGGCTCTCCGCTGATTCAGATGTGCAAATGTTTTCCCACCGTATGCCATGCACTCTGCTCGCAGATCGTCGTGTCGGTGTGAGTGAGTCACAGGCAGTCGCATTCTATTTCTCCTTGAAAGATTCGTGGTGGGAACGCTGGCGGCTTGGCCTGATGTTGTGTCGTGATCAGAGTCCTATGGTCACGACCCCTCCAGCCTGGTTTTGTTGGCGCGCCTCCCTCCAACGTCTCGCTCGGCTCGTTCTCCCCTTTCACCGGGCCATGAGGAGTCTGGTCCCCTCCAGGATTCGGGGCCCGATCAATCGTTGGGTCGAGCACAGTGGTTAGTCATCTTTCGGTTGGAGCCTTTCGGGAAGGCTATCTGTCTCTTCCCACAAAGGACATGGGGCAGCGTGCGGGTGACTCGCTGTGGCCTACATTGTCTTCCATTGTTCTACGAAGAAATCGGAAATACCGCATGGCTGACCGCCGTGCCTACGTGGATTTCGACGTAATGTCGAAAGATCCCCCTGGCACACCGGGATTAACAGACCGTGTCTTCTATGGATCTGGAACCGGCAAATACTGGAATTCTCATTGAGGCTTGCTACACTGAATCCACCATGACCCGACGCATGAATAAGTATTGGACCGTGCTGCGCGTGGGCTTGGTTGTGTCGTGGATTCGTCTCTTATTGCGGAGAAAGAGTTTGCCGCTGGTGCTGGACCTATTGAGTCCTCGCTCGATGACGAGGAGGCCTGACGAGGCAGTGATGGGGGATCTGGTCTATTATGTGGATCGCTGGCTTCAACTGTTTCCCTATAACAAAAAAGGGAATTGCTTCCCACGGTCGTTGGCCCTCTATTGGTTCGCCAGGCAATTGGGGTATCCGGTTCTCTTTCATTGTGGAGTGAGAAAAGAAGTCTCGAATCTCGATGGCCATGCGTGGCTCACGTTGAATGACCAATCTTTTCACGAGTCGGGCCAGCATTGGCAACGATTTACCGTCACTTTTTCACATCCGCCGGATACCTCAGTTGGCATGAGGCAGGATTCTGCCATCCGGCGTCAGAAAAACAGGGCGACGATGTCCTGACGAGGCATGCATCACCTTGTCCTGTCGCCTATGAACATCATTCTGAATCGCATACGTCCCTTCCTCCTGACGGTTCGCCACGCCCTCTTGTTTGTGTGGCAGAGCAGTCCGAGTCTGGCCGTCGGCAATATCGTGGTGCGCGCGATCCAAGGCCTCCTTCCGCTCGCGGTGCTGTATCTGACGAAATTGTTGATCGATGCCGTGACTGAAGGGCTCAAGGCTCCATCAGGCGAGGCCTCGTTGGCCCGCATGACATGGATCCTTGCGGGGTTGGCGGGTGTCGCGGTGACCAGTGCCATACTAACCGTCGTCGCTTCTGTGATTTCCAGGATTCATGCTCAAGTCGTCACGGATCATATGCATGCGCTCCTCCAGGCGAAGTCCGTCGAGGTCGATCTTGAGTACTACGAGAATGCGCGGTATCAAGATACGCTCCATCGCGCACAACAAGAAGCGCCCTATCGTCCGACGTCGATTCTCAACGCCTTGCTCCAATTTGGCCAAGATTCCATTTCATTGCTCGCGATGGCAGGCATACTTTGGTGGCTGCATTGGGGGATGATCCCGGTTTTGGTGCTGACGGCTATCCCGTACTTCTTCGTCCGTCTGCAGCAATCCAATCGGCTGTTTACCTGGGCGCGCGAGCGGACGCCGCTTGAACGGAAGGCCTGGTACGTTAATAGGCTGCTGACGCAAGCCACTGCAGCGAAAGAAATCAGGCTGTTCGACCTCGGCCCTCGGTTGCGCCAATGGTTCCAAGACGCGCGATCGGTGCTGCGTCGGGAACGGATTGCGTTAGAGCGCCGCTGGGCGCTCGCGGGTCTTGTCGCGCAGATCGTCGGCGTGGCCGGTGTGTTCGGGGTCTACAGTTTTGTGGCGCTGCGGACGTATCAGGGGTTGCTCACCGTGGGCGACCTCGTTATTTATTTTCAGGCGGTGCAGCGAGCCTCCGGATTCCTGGAGAGTTTGGGATTGAGTGTGTCGAGCCTCTATGAGAGCAATCTGTTCCTGACCACGTTGCATGAGTTTTTGGGGATCCAGTCTCGTTTGCCTGAATCGGCACATCCGAAGTTGTTTCCCCAACCGATCACGCAGGGGATTACGTTCGATCATGTGTCATTCCAATACTCGCATGAAGAACGTATGGCGATACGGGACTTCACATTTACGATCAGACCCGGTGAACATGTCGCATTCGTCGGGGCCAATGGTGCCGGGAAGACGACGCTGGTGAAACTCTTGTGCCGTCTGTACGATCCGTCGGGGGGGCGCATCACGATCGATGGGGCAGATCTTCGGGACTATCCCATTGCCGATGTACGCGGCGCCATCAGCGGGATCTTTCAGGACTGCGTGAAGTTTGAGCTTTCGGCAAAAGACAACATCGCTTTGGGCGTGAAATCCCCCGACGTCGATCTTCCCGCCGTCACCCAGGCGGCCAAACAAGCTGGGGTCCATGAGGCCATCGAGCGCTTGCCGAAGGGGTACGAGTCAATGCTCGGCAAGCTGTTCGATGGCGGGCATGAACTGAGCATCGGGGAATGGCAAAAGGTGGCACTCGCCAGGGCCATCCTTCGCGATTCTCAGATCCTGATTCTTGACGAGCCCACCAGCGCAATGGACGCCAAGACAGAAGCGGAACTGTTCGAGCGGTTTCACGACCTCGCCCGGGGGCGTACGGCAATTTTGATCAGCCATCGACTTTCTACCGTAAAAATGGCCGACCATATTTTTGTCGTCGATCACGGTCAAATTGTGGAACGGGGAACCCATGACGAGTTGATGCGGCAACAGGGGCTCTACGCCACGCTTTTCCTCACCCAAGCCCAGCATTATCAGTAGTCCTCGCCCAGGATCTCTTTCTCGCTATGTTCTGGGGGTGCGAAAGAGCTCTTGTGTTTTCCCGGCCCCCGTGTAAATACGTAGATCTACTATCCACACCTCCCGGTGGCTCTCAAGGTGTGGTCCGGACATTCAGCAAGCCGCCATGTTTAGCTGCCTGTCCCCTGAGGTGCGGGTACCGGCAGCGCACTCGCTGCGGCTCTCCGTGAGTCTAGTGGGATAAGCACGTGGACATGGAGCAGCACTGTATTCGGCTTGAGCGAAATCAGACCAAAACCAACACGTCACGCGGTCTTTACATGACAGGCGATTTCTTGAAGATGATGCTGAAGGCTAAGGAAGCACGAAACCGTGAGTATCCAAATTGTCCGTGGGTGGTTCATTTGAAGGACCAGCGAGTAAAGAATTTTGATCATGCCGGGCCCGCCTTAATGAAGCGATTAGGCCTATCAGGGTTTTTGTTCCATGAACTGCGGCGAACCGGGGTGCGCAACCTCGTGAGGGCAGGGGTACCGGAGACGGTCGCAATGAAGATCAGCGGGCACAAAACACCATCAGTCTTTGACCGGTGTAACATTACCAGTTAAGAGGATTTGAAGGAGGCAACCTACCGGCTGGATGCCTACATTCAGCGGAAAATGGTTACACTTCCGGTGACACTAGAGGAGACTTCAGATAAGATCGAGGCGAACCTCGATACACAACCTGTTGAGAAATGGCGGAGAGGGTGGGAATTCGAAGTCGCGTTCGCTGGAGCAGCTCACGCTCCTACTGAGGGGGCCAGCCCCCTCGTAGGCTCCCCATGAAGGGGGCGCACCCCCTTCAGATCTCCCGTTCGAATCCCACCTCTTAGGTTTTGCGTTGTGCAATAGGAACAGTGGCAAGTACGATGGGATTGTCTTGCGGGTATGATATGGCGGAGAGGGTGGGATTCGAACCCACGGTCCCGTTGCCAGGACAGCAGTTTTCGAGACTGCCCGATTCGGCCACTCTCGCACCTCTCCGATAGCACGGATCGTCGCTGTGTCTGAATTGTGAGCAGGTGAGAATGACAGCGCTCAACGACGTCGGTCGGAGCTTACCGTGGCAGATACGGTTTTGCAATGCTTAATCGAAGGTGATTCTTTTATCCTGCGCAGACGTTCATTGGAGATCTGCCAATCATTTCCATGAATCATCCGATGCTGACATTTCCTTGTCTCGGGCTCAAGGACGCGGCTGGGCCGAGCGTGAGGCGCCAAGTCTTTCAAGACGAAGTGCAGGTGTGGGGATTTTCTTTGGAGTCCGACCGTGACGTGCTCGCATGGGCGCAGGCTTGTCTGTCGCCCGATGAACGAGCGCGGGCCCAGCGATTGGTATCCGGCCGGCACCAACGGGAGTTTATGTTGGCCCACGGTGCCCTGCGGTTGGTGCTGAGCCGCTATTGTGGTCAACTCCCACAAGACCTGGTTTTCCAGAAGACTGCCTCAGGGAAACCATTCCTGCCGTCTCTTCTATCCGATCATTGCGCCATTCAATTCAATCTGACTCATTCCCATGGCCGAGCGGTCATTGCGGTGGGGAATGGTCGTGAGGTTGGAGTCGATCTTGAGAAGATTCGACCGCAAGTTGATGTGATCAGCCTCGCTAAGCGGTTTTTCTCGGATCAGGATCAGGCGTTCATCGAGGGTGGGGATCTCGCACAACGACATGCACGGTTTCTACAAGTCTGGGTGGCCAAGGAGGCCAAGTCCAAGGCAGAGGGCACGGGGATTACGTTTCCCCTCCATCGCGATCATGTCGAGCTTTCGGTGGATGGAACAGAAGGCCGGTTGATCAGGAATGGAGATGGACCTGATAAGACAGACATCCCCATTCGATTTCTTCCTCTGGATCCTGGGTGGGTTGGGGCTGTCGCTGCAGTGGGCAGGGATTGGCGAGTGACGCTCTGTGGCTAAGGGCTAGTCGATTGGTTCCGTCGGTGCGCTGGTCTTTGTCTGGGGCTCGAGGCGAAGGCGCCTGAAAAAATCCTGCAAGAGGGTCTGACTTTCCTGTTCTAGAATCCCTCCCGTAACTTCTACACGATGGTTCAATCGCCGCTCCGCAGGAATGTCGAAGATCGACCCGCAGGCGCCGGCTTTGGGGTCCCTGGCGCCGAAGACGAGGCGTGCGATACGAGCTTGCACGATGGCCCCGGCACACATGGGACAGGGTTCCAGCGTCACGTAGAGCGTCGTGTCGGTGAGCCGCCAGGTTCCTAGCTGCTCAGCCGCCTTTCGAATCACGATCATCTCCGCATGGGCCGTCGGATCCTGCGAGACCTCTCGATAATTATGAGCGGTCGCGAGCACGTGACCCTGGTGCACGAGGACGGCGGCAATCGGGATTTCTCCGATCGCTGGAGCGAGCGCAGCCTGCTGGAGCGCCAGTTGTATGAAGTGCTGGTCTTGATCTTGTTGCTGGTGCATGTGGCCGCTAATCTTTGAACGTCTGAGCTTGCACGATGGGCGGCATGCTAGCACAGGGAGTACGGTGACAGACAGTGCAGGTGAAGGAGTCCTGCAACCACCTGGCGGCTACGATTGGCTGACGAGGTAGAGAGGACCAGTCGGTTGGGGACGTCCTCCAGGTGGTTCGAGACTGACGGCAAATTTCTTCGCGCTCGTGAAGTTCGGCAACTGTTTGACCAGCAGGTGTGCGGTTTCCCCGCTGTCCATGTGGAACATCCCGACGCTGACGGGCTTATCGTGAATCGCCCAGAGTTGATACGTCGTGCCGTTCGGACATTCAGGGAGATTGACAGAGTAGAGCCAGACTTTCTGTGTTCGTGCATCGTACAGGAGGACTCCGGCGGCGCGTTTGGCCATGTCAGTGCCGGCCAACGAGACCGCTTTGACATCTGGGGTACGGAGGAGCACAGCCAGCTGATCCTGGGGCGTTCGGGCACGCTGGGTGCCGCCTCGTTGCGCGAGCTGAATCTTTGCGTCCTCAAGCTCGGCCTCTCTTTGAATCAACTGATCTTTTAACTCGGTCACGTCCGAGGTCCGGAGCTGAATCTCGTCACGCAGTTGTGCCAGCGTCTTCTCACGCTCGTTCAGCTGCTGTTGCAGGGCGGTCAGTTTGGACGCAGTGGTATCGGCTTGGGCGTGCAACTGTGCGAGCGTCGTCGTGTCCTCGGTCATTCGGACATACGAGTTCCAGGCGAGATAGCTGCCGATGGCCAACACGGCGATGGTCGCAACGCCAAGGGCCCATCTAAAGGACACCGCGCGGGATGAAGATTCCGGTGGGAATAAGTGATTCATCCATTCCCCAGGTTCGAGGCTGGGCTTGGGAGAGTGTTGAGCCGCTGGTTCCACGGTGAGGGCGTCTGGCGTCCGCGCCGCCATGATTTTGGCTTTCAACGCACGAGGTGGAGGCGTCGTGTTGAGCCCGAATGGAAGGACGGCCGCGACGGATTGATATTCCTTGAGGGCGGTGTGACAGGAGACGCAGCCGGACAGCAGGTGTGCCTCAAGCGCTTGTCGCTCGACTCGTTCCAACGCGCCGACGGCATACAGCGGAACGGCGTCTTCGAGTTCTTCATGTGTCATGGGCGGTCACCCTGTTCCCAACAGTGTCGCAAGTGCTCACGCAGTTTAGACATGCCGAGCTTAATCCGGGTCTTCACGGTCCCCAGTGGCTGATTGAGCCGTGCGGCGATCTCCATATGGGACAACCCTTCGTAGTAGGCTAATTCGATCGCCTGCTGCTGGGCCTGCGGCAAACCGGCCAATGCTCCGCCAACCAGGCCGCGTAATTCTTGGTCCGCATGGGCTTCTAACGGGCCCGGGTTTCGGTCTGCCACCTGAGTGGCTGAAGGGCCATCGAGCGACTCGCTGACCTGGTGATGGGCGCGGGACCCGCGTGCGCGCAGCCGGTCGATGGCGCGGCTGCGTGTCAGCGTAATGAGCCATGCGATCGGTGTTCCACGGCCCACATCGTATCGAGCCACTTTTCTCCAGACTTCGAGATAGACCTCTTGGAGCAGTTCCGCCGCTTCTTCGCGGTTGCCAAGGATGCGCAGGGCCATGCTGTATAAGAGTGTGCTCGATTGGTCATAGAGTTGACTAAAGGCCTGCTGGTCTCCCTTGACCACACGGGCCAGTAACTTCGGATCGATCGTTGATGCGGCCTGTTGTGACGGAGCGTCCATACAATTCGCGGCGTTACATGTATAGGCTGAAGAGCACTCGGAACCCGCCACAACTATATCACTCTACGGACGAATCGGGCAAAAGGATGTGTGTTTAACTCCGCAAGGCGCAAGGCAATTTGTTGGAGCAGACTGCCTAGTCTAAGGGGAAGGGGGATACGAGGGGCTCGCTGGTCTCTGGAAGGGGACGGAGTATTTGGAGAGGGATCTCCAAACCGACGGCCGCTGCGAGTGGCCGAATCTGCAGAGACCAAGGTGTAAGCGTACAGGTTCCGAGGTCAAGGGGGCCCGCACGGATGACGAGGGTGATGTGGCGGGGGTCGGTTTCCAGCCCAGACAGGTATTTCTGCAACCGATCGGTGTGGCAGAGTCGAAAGCTTTGCCGTTTCACGTAGCTTGTGATGGATTGTAGCGGGGTCCGTTCCATCACGTCGATGGTGGCGACGTTCCCAAGGGCACTCCGGATGCCGAGGCCGGCGAGAGGCAGCGCCACTACCGATTCAATCAGCTGTAGGGCAAGAGATCGCCCGCGCTCCTGACTCCAGAGAGCATATCGGTCCAATGTCGAGTGCCGGGTTGCATGATCGAGTGTGTGAGGGCGTGACGGGACAGCGAGGCGTCTTCCGTCACGGAGAATGGCTGTCACTCGGCCCACCACATCACGTGCGCTGATCTGTTCAGGCGGCCCATCGTTCGCATCGCCTCTGGTGTATACCCGCTGTCTCTCAATCTGCTCGATGCGATGGCAGATCAAGAGGCGATCTTGTCGGAAGACCACGATGTCACCCGCCTGAAGCGCGTCTGCAGACCCTAGCTCGAGACGATCGCCTTTTTGGAGTGTCGGGGCCATGCTCCAGGATGCCACTCGCGGCACCATCCTGTCCTGCAAGACGGTTCCGTGAACGGCCTCAGGCAGTTCAGCAGCCGAGAAGACAGCATCGGTGGTTAATGGGCTGAAGAGGCGCACGATCATGGGGCAGGCCTCGATGGATCTGTGGCGAGCCGTCGAAGCACACGACCGCTCAGGGTGAGGGCTGCGACAGCGAGGCTACAGACACGCAACAGTTTCGTTCTCCACGGCATGGTGCGTCCAGCCAGGCCGTATCGGTATGACAGAAACGAGTGGGATGGCCACAGCGTATGCGCCAGCCACGCCCGTTTCTTTCCGCATGGCTGAGTCAGCAAGAGAAGGAGATGGCCGAGTTCGGGCAGCGGTTCCGTTGTCACGAGCTTGCGAAGAAGCCGAGCCAACACTCGTTCGTGCCAGTTCATTGGAGCGAGTTGTAAGAGAACATCATCTGGAATGGCGACAGAGGGAAAGATGGTGCGGACATGAGTCAGCCCGTGATACAGGGGCACCATCAATCCATACTGCTGCGCTCGGGTGACGATCATCGACCAATTGGGCGATTCCTTTTCGATGAGCAATCGCAAGTCCTGAGAAAACGCTGCGGACACCTGCCCTCGGTGGATGACGGCATAAGCCGTGAGATGAATCAGCAGGTCCTCAGTAGCCAGACATGCGATGGTGTTCGGCGGAAACGGGCGTGTGATCGCGCGAGACCACACGTCGGCCAGATCCTGTTCATCGAGATACCAGAGTGTGGTGACAAGATCGAGGGAGAGTCCCAGTTCGGATGACGCGTACGACGGATTGCCGTCGATCTGCTGAATGAAGCCTAAACTCGTGAGGAGCTGATCGATGACGGGCAGATCGGCGTCATGAACCAGGAGATCGACATCGGAGATGGGTCGTGAACCCCGCACGCCATAGAGGCGCGAAATCACATCCGCGCCTTTGAGCAGGAGGAATTCAATTCCTTCGTGCTGGAATTGTTGGGCGACAAGCATGAAGTGGCCGAGTACCGCCTTATTAGTGGCACTGACCCGGCAGTAGGCTTCAAGCAGGTCGTCGAGGGTCGAGGAGGGCATGGGTGCGATGCTCCAGTTCAGCCCATTCCTTAAAGTGCGGCAGGCAGACACTCATATCGCCGGTTTCGAGCCACGCGTCGCTCCGGCCCTGGCGGCAGTAGGGACGGACGTCACAGGTTGGACAGTCATAGCGTTCGTTCGGCTGAGCGCGATCGACGGTCCGTTTGAGGACGTCCCATCCTTCTTTGACGCTTCCTTTGCGGAGGTCGTATTTGGGAATCGGAAACGCAACGCAGAGATTCATCTCGCCGTAGGGAGTGACGGTGAAGCGGCTCTTCCCGCAGGCGCATTCGATAAACGACGATGAAGAGGCACAGCTATTTTCGACAACCTCATCAACGGGAGGCGGCAGCAGGGTGCGGTCGATGCGGTGTTTGTCTTCCGGGCTCAACCGGTACTGCAACGGCGTGTGGTTCCCGTCGGTCTTGGGCATCATGTCGAGGCAGTACTGGAACTTGAAGCCGTGATCTTCGACGAGCGCGCGGCAGGCGAGGATCTCTTCCTGATTTACGGTCGTGACCGGCATACGGACGGTGACGGGGGTACGAGAGACTGCCAGGCACTGGAGGCCCCGGAGGAACTGCGCATAGGAGCCTGGGATGCCGGTCATGCGTTCGTACGTGGATTCGGTCGCTCCATAAATAGACACGTTCACTTGTGAGACGCCGACTTCCCACAAGACAGTGGCGAAAGCAGGAGTCATGCGAGTGGCATTAGTCAGGAGTTGAAGCACGAGCCCTTGAGAGCGAGCGTGGCGCAAGATCGGAACGATGTCGGGTCGGATCGTTGGTTCGCCGCCCGTCAATGTGACGTTGAGGGCCCCTAGGTCGGCGATCTGGTCAAGAATCGAGCAGACTTCCGCGGTAGTCAATTCGTGTGGGAGCATCCGGTGAGTTGGGTTGTAGCAATGAAGGCACCGGAGGTTGCAGCCGTAGGTGAGTTCAAAGGTCACGCCTTCCGGCTGGCGACAGACGGCGGCTTTCGTTGAGAGCGAGCCTAGAAACTTGTCAGCGTCCAGCTCTTTCATGAGGCTACCAGTGACGTTCCAGTAAGCTGGTCCTGGACGTAATCGACGACGTCAGGGTGTTTGGCAAATGTCAGACTCTTGCAGGGAACATGCAGGACAAGGTCGCTTAAGAGCGCCAGGGTCGACTCCATCGCGGCTCGGTCCCAGTGCGGAAGAAAGCATTGGGGGAGCATAAAAGACAGCACGGCACTGGGAGACATGGTCTCGGTGTGGTGCTGTGGTCCATGACGAATGCAGAACAATTCTGTCATGAGCCCTGACTCGTTCTTGGCATACGCACCGCTCCCGACCCAGGGGGTGCCGTGAACGACAAAGGCATCTCCGCTCTTCCGGATGATCACACGCTCATCGCTGAGCACTGATGCGCCACGATCATCGAAGAATCCCGACAGAGTGGATTTACCAGTGCCCGATGCGCCGGTGAAGACGTGGCCGCCTTTGCATGAGAGGACCCCCGCCCCGTGGAGCAGAAGCCCTCCCTCTCTCGCGAGTTTGGTGAGTAGGCACACTTCGACAAGCGGATTGAAGACCTTCATTGGAACCCAGCCGCGCACCGAACCCACCTCTTCCCCAAGCGTCCAGACATCCACGCGAGAAAAGTCTTTGGTAATGAGAGAGCGGCTACAAGGCTGGTGGGTTTTTGTGTCCAGCGACTCCAATAACAATCCCGCTTCAGTCTCATAGAGGCGCCAGAGGCCATGACAGGCATCGAAGTGGAGTTGCCCATGCGACAGGCGCGGCAGCTCCTCGACAACGGTGACTGCGAGCTCGATGCTCGGGAGGTGATCGGAACAGTCCAAGAAGTGATCAAACGGACTCATTGGCCAGCTGATGCACGGATAGTCCTGGGCCTCCGTCAGCTGAATCCTATAGCCGGCAATATGAAGACCAATTCTCATCGTCTGCTAGGTCCTCATGAAGCACGCGGGCCTGAGTTCCCCGCGCCAAATGCTGTATCCCCTTTTTTGCAGGGGGTGCCTGTCGAGCGACAGGTCTTGTTCGAATTTCCGAGGGCAGCCATCGTGGCTAGGCTGCACACGGATAAAATGGCCTGCTCGTGGTTCAGGTCCACGCGAAACAGTTGCGGTTGGCTGTAGGGTTTTTTCTCAGTCATGATGAACTCCTCTTACCTATGACGGCCGCATGCCGTTGTCGCCTATTACCAGGCCAGCCTTTTTACAGCCGCCACTTCTGCACACCAAATCGAGTCCGCCGGCCATCGGATTGGTGGCCATCAAGCTGCACGCGCTCAGAATCGCCTGTTCATGGTTGAGATCTACGCGGAAGAGTTGCGGTTGGCTGTACGGTTTTTTCTCAGTCATGCGAGGCTACCGCTTCTTTGTCTGTCTTGCGCAGCGGGTGAATCAGCGTCTGATGCAGCGCCGACTGCGCTCGTGCAAGGGCGACGTCACAATCATAGGGAATGGGTGCTTCTGCGTCGTGGCACTCCCATCGGGCGTCTGAGGGCGCCTTATCGCAGAACGGATGGACCTCGCAGGTGCGGCAGGGGGATCCGCTCTGGTATCGCATCGCCCGGACTTGGTTGAACAGGCTGTCGATGGCTTCGCGGAGCGAATGGTTACGGAGAGACACGCGCCGTTCATATTGTAAGGTACAGGTGCCCAGTTCGCCCCAGGCGTTGATGTGGATCGTGTTCGTCCCACAACCACAGCGGTAAAGACGGTCCGTGGGAGGTTGGAGCAAGTCAGCAATGGCGGCGGAGCAGAGTTCTTCCTCCGTGGAGGCGCTGTGATCGTCTCGCTGCAAGGCGACGACATCCTCCGGAGCTAACCGATAGCTGAGTGAGGATAGATCGCCGTTCAGTCGAGGCGACAGCGAGGTCGTGAATCCGAACGGCTGGCCGAACGATTCCACGAACTTCTTGATCGCCGGCATCTCCTTCTTATTCCAGTTCATGGCCTTGGTTTTGAACGTGAACGGCAGGCCGGCGTGCTGCAGCAGGTCCAGCCCTCGCAAGAAGGCACGATAGGATCCGTGAACCTGGGTGAACCAATCGAATGACTCTTCATCGACAGAATGGCAGGAGATGTCGATAGTAAAAGGAGGAGTATGCCGGAGGCGTTCGATCATGCCTTTCGTGAACAGCGTGCCGTTCGTGTAGAGCTGCAGCAGAAAGCCACGACGGTAGGCATGGTCGTAGATGTCCCAGAAATGCTGGTGTTGAAAAATCTCTCCGCCGGTCAGATTGAGCCAGACGATACCGAGCTCGGCCATCTCATCGAGGAGCCGGATGATCTCTGTCAGACCGAGCTCGCGCGGGAACCAGTCCTTGCTGTTGTAGGGATCGGTATAGCAGTGAAGACAATGCAGGTTGCAGCGGTAGGTCAGTTCCAATTGCGCTTTGATCACGCGCTGGTGAGCGGCTGCGCGGTCGTGTATTCGGTGACTGAAGTCCCGGTACTCCATCGTGGGAAGGGCGTGTGGCTTAGACATGGGTCACACTCGGCTGAAGAAGAACCGGAGCCGTGTCGGCCTTCCACCGGCAACCGAAGGTCGGCAGGTACTCGTAGAATCCTTCCTTGAACGATCCGTTGCGCAGGTCGTAGCCCTGCGCCCGGTTCCCTGAACACAACTGCAGGAATCCGTAGGCGTCGATATGGAAGGATCGCATGCCGCTCCGGCAGGGCGGAGCCGGCTCACTCTGCTTCCGGCAGGCCTCTTGCCACAGTTGTGGGTCTTGCTGGTTCAGATCTTCAACCTCCTCCGGCGTGAGGCTGAACCGGTATGGCCCCGCAGTTCCATCGAGCGCCGGACGCATCTCCTCGCACAATTTATACCCGACTGAGCCTAAACCCTGGACGTAACGTTTGATGTCCAGAATCTCGTGACGGTTGATGGTCATGGCGGTGGTCTTGAGCACGAGCGGCACTCGGCGCTCGATCAAGACCTGGATCGCGTGCAGGCACCGCTGGTACGAGCCGTGCCCCTGGGTGATGGTCTCGAAGCTCTGTTCAGTCAGTCCGTGCAGGCTGATTTCGATACGGTGGGGAGGGAGGGCAGCGAGTCGATCCGCCACGGCTTCTGTGATCAGGGTCCCATTCGTGAAGAGAGTCACGAGGAACCCACTTGTGATGGCCTGTTCGTAGATATCGAAGAAGTCCGGCCGCGCGAGCGGCTCGCCTCCTGTGAGGCACAGTTCGAGACAACCGGCGTCAGCCATCTCGTTCATGATGCGGACCATTTCGCGAGTCGTTAGTTCCTCACGGATCTTGTCCGGACGGTTGAAGCAGTCTGTGTAGCACATCACGCAACGCAGGTTGCAACGGCAGGTGATCTCCCACTGGCAGCAGAGGGGGAATCGATCAGGTAGGCGGCGTAGCTGATCCCGTTCAACCATTGGTCATAGCACGACCTCCTCGATGGCCTTGATCGAGAGAAGGTCGGTCAGGAGTGTGAGAAAGTCCTGTGATAGTTGATCCAGCGTGACTTCAAATTCCTCGCAAAAATCCGTCACGATCTGGTGGACGGTGTGTTTGCCGTCGATCCGATTCCACAATGCGGCGCCAGTCTCGTTCAGGACATAGATACTGTTCACGTCGCTGAGCTGGCGTCTGATGGGAACCAGGATGCACTCGCCGGCAACATCGCGCTGCACGAAGTCCGGATTCTTGCTGTAGATGGTCTCTAGCGGCATGGATGCCGTGAGGATAACAAATCCTTGGAAGCCCTTCCAGTGCTATTTAGACAGCATTGCGCAGAGCCGTCAGCAATCAGCTCTGTTCTCCCTTCCTTGTTAAGGAGGGGAAGGGGGAGGTCGGTCCTGACTGATTTCAAGGAACACTGACGACCGCGAAGCCTCTTCTCCAGTTGAGCTCATGAGTCTGGACGCCAGCCTCTTCCAATTCCTCTCGGATTTCAGATTCATCTTGGAAGGCATGGAGGAAATGCCCCTGCGCGCAACTATCGCCCGGCTGATATGCGCGGTTGGCGCCTGGGAGTGCGACGAGTACCCGATTGATCGCGCGACCGATCCGTTGTATGCGGGATGGCGGAGGGTGATCGATCAAAAAATTGAGGATGACCAATCCCTCGGGAGCAAGATGGCGTGAGAGGTTGGCTAGCCAGGCCTGTCGCTGGGCCCGTCCTGGAATGGAACTGTACATGATGCCGGACATGATGACGTAGCGGAAATGCGCGGGAGTGAACGGCAGGTGGAGAAAATCTGCCTGCACGAACTGCGCGGGAACTCCCGACGTTCGGGCTGTCTTCGTTGCGACTTGCAAGGCAACGCCGTTGACATCGAGCCCTACCACACTGAGTCCACGCTTCGCCAGGGCGATGGCTTCTCGTCCAACTCCGGCCCCCAGCACCAGGATGCGACCGGACGCGATGCTATGTCGTTGAACCACCTCCTGCTCCCAGCTTTCCAGCGCCCACTCATAGACATCTGTGGTGAACTGTGGCGCGGTATGGGCATAACTCGTGTCGTAGTGATCCTTGATCAACTTCATGAGATCGGCAGGAGACAACAACGCCGGCAACAGGCTGTGCAGCAGAATGGCGAGCCGTTGAAAGACGCTCCCGATCGCGTCGAGCCCTCCAGCAAGCAGCCGCAACACCCATCCGACAACGAACATGCTCTCTCCTCAGAAATATTCCGCCAGCACTGCCGCTGCCTCTCGCGCGCCGGTCGGTAGTGGTGGCTGGGCTGCCGGCGGCGGCAATCCAAGAACCTGTCTTATGGCTGGTTCCCACCTGGCCTGGGCGAAATCCTCTCGTGAGAGTTCGATTCCGCGTCCATATCGATGGAGATAGTCGACTAGCGCCTGTTCGTCGGCAAAATTGTACCGTCGTACATACACGAGCGGTGTTTGCAACGCCACTGCTTCAGCCAGGGTGCCGTAGCCGGGCTTCGTCATGATGACATCGACCGAGGCCATCAATGTCTTGAATGAAAAGGGGAGAGACTGTGTGGAGACAATTCTAGTGCTGCTCGCCGGAATTGGGCCATCGAACAGGAACCGATAGCCCGTGAGTTCTTCTAATTCGGCAAAGGGAAGCGAGGCCAGTGGGATGCCGCCAAATCCGACAAGCACCGTCCATTCTTCTGGAGCCAGCGCAAGAAGCTTGGTGAGTTGGTCCTGTGCCGGGGGAGCCGGTTCGGCGATCGGTCCAATATCGATGGTGCGGTGAAAGATCTCTATCTTCGGTGCCGGGGTAATTCGCAGGGCAAGGTCGGCTTGGGCGTAGGCCGTGCGAATTGATTGAAGCAGGGCTTGGCCGTCAAGGTGGGACGGAACCAGGTAGTCTGAGAGAATGAGGTCCCAAGTAAAACTTACCAAGGCGACGGTGGGAATCGCCGCAGCCTTTCCAGCCGCGAGGGCCAAGTAGGGCGTGTCGGCAAGAACCACATCAGGACGGGCGGCCTGCATCGCGGCCACTTCCTGCTGAAGCCGGTCAGCCCATGTCGCGTGAAATCGCTCGTGCTCGCGCCAGGTCGCATCCACATCGATCGTCAGCGGTCCATCCTGGATGCAGCCGATGTCTTGTTGCACGGCACTGAGTTCCCAGGGAATCACGAGGCGATCTTTGAAGAACGAGGCGGGGACGGCGGTGCGCAAGAGGACGCGTAGGTTGGGTACGAGCCGTCCCAATGCATTGAGGACCGGCACGACCTGTGCCGCGTGTCCGAACCCATGTGCAGAAATCGCAGCCCAGATCAGTGGCATGGAAAAGAAAAGGTAAAAGTTAAAAGTGAAAAGTTAGAAAAGAGAGGAGTGCAGTTTGAAATTCCGGAAAACAATGCGTTCTTTTGCCCTTTACCTTTTGCCTTTTTACTTGGATTAACTATTGGAATAGTCCGATTCCATCGGGGCGATGTTGTACAAGAGTTCGAGGTTGAACTCGTCAACCAATTCGTTGAACGCGCCCACGCCCATGTCGGATCGGACTTCGTTCATGACCAAATCGATCGCCGGAGCGGCATGCTGCCCATACTGAGTCACGGCCGATTCAATGCGTGTTCTGGCGTCGTCGAGATTCATGCAGGATTCCCTTGTCGTGTGGTCTTGTTTATTCGAGGGTGCGCAGCATCTGCTGCATCTCCGGCACGAGGTCTTTCCCACCGTTGGACCGGCCCGATAATGCGGCGTCGATGCCGGCAGTGAGGATCGGCTTGGCCTCATCTTTTTTGCCGACCCCGATCAACGCGCGGCCCAGGGCTAGATGCGATGCCACGTGAGTCGGGTCAAGCTGCGTGGCCACGGTCAGATGCTCGACCGCTTCCTCAGCACTGCCGCTTTCTTGGAGAATCTTATTACCCAAGCCGTAGCGCCCAAGGAATCCCTTTGGATTCTTGGCGACCATCTGGCGAAATGCATCAATGTCCATGAAGCCACTCTCCTTGTTGTAGAGCGGCACTATACCATTGAAGAAGCCGGGTCGGCCAGCGCGCCGCTGAGACAGGGCTGCGGTGAGATCCCGCTATGGCGTCGTAGAGGTTGAGACGGGGACGACGGAACGAGCAGCCGGCGAAAACACAGGTTTCCGCGCCTGCACTGTGACCGAACGGATAGGTGAGTCGGGGAGGGGGGTGCTGCTGGCAACATAGAAGCTGGCATCCCGAACCAGTTGATCCATGAGATCGCTGAGACAGGCTTCGGTGACCTGTCCTTTCAATTCGTCGATCAAGATCGGTGTCGCGCCGAACACATTGTAATGCGCGGTTCCCGCCGAACGGGCCTCATACCGTTTCACCTGGCCATCCCACCGTTCGAGCTCCAAGGTGGCCTGCGCGGCATAGTCGTAGTCCAGCTCGATCGCCGGCGAGAGCAGAAACATGGATACGCCGATGACGAAACCCTTCCAGGCCGCTTCTCCAGCGTGCGGGTCGATGGTTTGGTCAAAAGTGATCCGGGCGGTGATCACTTTGTCGCCCAGCGCAGAGGAGGTTCCTCCGAGCGGGACGAGGGTTGAAAAGAGACGCGTCTCTTGCACGGTGTGTAAGATGCGGCGTTCGATCTCGGTCGAAGGATTTTGAGGGGCGCCATTCTGTGCCACGCGGAAACCATCCATGACGAGAGGAACGCGCTCATCGTTGGGAATAGAGCCGGTGACGGACTCCTGCTGAGCACTGGCGGAGGATTTGACGTCGATCCATCTGGCGCACCCAACCGTTGTGGCCGCTGCCAGCCCAACGAGCCCCACAAGTGTCCAGCGAAAGAGATGACGCGTCATGGTGGCAGTCTCCTTAAAAATAAAATGAGAACCCGCCGAAAGGCAGGCTCGCGTTCAGTCCGAGATTCGGATATTGCGTGCCCGCGTTTGAAATATGGTGGAAGCGGTAGCCGACGTTGAAGGCGGCCTGCGGGGTAATGAAATACGAGACGCCGAATCCCGCAGTCAGCACAAAGTTAAATTGGGATGACTCTTCCGGAATGCGACCGGCTAGGTCGGTCCAGAACGGCCCGCCTGCAAATTCCGCATACGGACGGATGCGATCCAGCGCAACGAACGTGTATTTGATTTTCGGGGTGAAACCGATGCCGTGCGTCAGCACCGGTTCCTGAAACTGGATGTAGACCATCTCTGCGCCGATGGAGACTTGTCCGCGATACCAACCGTCGCCCACCGGGTCGGTCAACGTCATCATCCATGAGGGCATGAAGGCCGGGCCTTGCTGCTTGGTCGTATGGTCTGTAGTCAACCGGTGCGGCATGAGATACCCTCCGGACAGGCCAATTTCCTGCGTGCCGAAAGTGATCTGCGGCGAAGGGTCGGCAGCCTGCGCCGGGATAGCGAGCGCAACCAGGAGGATGATCAAACAAAGACGAAGAGACAACGTCGCAGCCTGCTTGAAAAGTTCACGTCAATATCCTGTCGGTTCATTGGAGGTGGAACTTGATCAACAGGTGTAACACTTCAAAGGTAGCAGAGGTTTTGAATCTGTCCAGGAAATCGCTGTCTTACGTGCGGCAAAACTTACGAGAGTGCTGGACAGGGAGCCCAAGAACAACTCTGTGTCCGATGCCGGCTTATCAACTGGGGTCAGTGAGGGCGGCGAGGCGGGCTGAGTCTTGCTGAAATTCTGACAGCTGATAGCGGAGATCGAGCGCCACGGTGCGCTCCAAGCATCGACGGGCGGACACGCGGTCGTGACGGGTTTCGTAGATGGTGGCAAGGAGGCGCAGCACGGCGGCTTCGGCTGGTTCGTTGCCGAGCTTGATGTAATGTTCCGAGGCGTTATTCAAGCAGCGTTCGGCATTGGTCAGATCGCCCTGGTCGAGAAAGCACTTGCCGAGTTGGCTGTAGGTAACCGCCAGCCCTTCTTCATTGCCGACGACCCGGTGGTAGTCGAGCGCCAGCTTGAAAGATGTGACGGCTTGTTCCCATTGACCTTCACGAGCTTCTTGCAGTGCCAGGTTGTTGTAAAGAATGCCGAGGGCGCGGTCGTCTTTTAGTTTGCGTAGAAGATCCAACGCTTCGAGATAGTAGGGGCGGGCTTTCTCCGGATGGTTGACGCCGATGTGCAGGTTGCCGAGATTGACCAGCGTGTGGGCGATGGCGTGTTGGTTCCGTTCAGTCCGTTGAATGCCGAGCACCTCGCGATAGCAACGTTCGGCAGTTTCAAAATCGTGCATGAGCGCGCAGGTGTTGCCGAGATTGCCGAGCGAGTCGGATAGTTCGCGCTGATTGTTGGCGGCACGCTCGTTCGCGACAGCCGCTTCCCAGGCCGAACGGGCAGGGATGAGATCGCCACGGTGGAGGAAGATCCGCGCCCGATGTTTGTGGTCGTCAGACATTGGTTCGTGAAGCGTCGTTCGTATCTCGTATCTCGTCTGACGAGGAACGCTTCACGTTTCGCGAGATACGCTTTCAGTCTCCGCCTTTCGGTGTGTCTTTTCTAAATTCGACCTGAATTTCGTCTTCTTCGTCCAAGCCCAGCCCCGCGCGAAACGATTCGTACAGCTCCGTGATCTGCTCGATGTGCCTTAAGTCCTTCGCTTCACGAGAGACGAGATACGCTTCACAGAGTCTCACGCCCGTCTGGAAGTGATGGGCGATCGTTTGTTCCGTCACCTGCTGCCAGGTGATATAGATGCAGAAGGCTTGATACGAGCGGGCCTTCGGATAGCGGGCCCCGAGAGAGAGCAATCCCTCATAGGCCTCCCGCGCCGTCGATCCGGCGTTGGAAGAAAAGGTCTCTTCCATCTCAACAGCTGTATCCCAGTCGGGGCCGAGTTCAATTTCTGCTTCTTGAAACGCCGCCTGCGCGGCCAGGGCTGCATCGAATTGCATAGATAACCTCAAATTGTTTTGCTGCAGGATACGCGGGGGAAGAAATGTAGGTCAATGAGTCGAATGAGGTAGCATTGTGGAGTGCGGAGAGGGTGTCTACCGTCTAAGCTTGCCATTCGGACGAGCACATTCAGTCGAAGATATTGTGAGACCTTTCCGTCGTATGAAACGCTGGATCGGTACTTCGAAATAGTGATAGCTGAATAAAGAGACGAGCAACAAGCAGCCGAAAAACAGGATCATGAACCAAGGAGAGTAGAAGATGGATCGGGAAATGTTCAGCTGGGTGACTAGTGCCACTGTCACCAACTGCAGTGGGAAGTGCAGGAGATAGGACGAATAGGAGATATTTCCAAGAAACGAACATCGCTTCCCTAGTGTCCCCCTCGTGGTTTCGAGTAAGGTCAACGACAAGATGGTGAGAGGAAACACAATGAGCGTTGGCCAGTGTGAAACGACCTCCTGTGCAATCCACGAAAAATATGGATTAGAACGCCATATGATGAATGGGGTTGAGTGGAGTGAGAGCGAAAAGATGTTTAAGTCGAGCTTGGCGTCTAAGATGGTGGGAATCCATGCAGTAATGGTCAAGCAAGACACCCATTTGGAACACCTTCGCACATTCCATTTCCCCGAGGTCACGATCTGCTGATAAATCAAAAAGATGCATCCTCCAATGAAGAAGCAGCCCATGCCTCGGCCGATGGAACCAGCATACCGAGATATGACTAAGAATCCAATGCTCGCGAAGGCGAACAGGGTCATGAAACGGATGGGGAGGAGCCGGCAAGACGCAAAGAACATGGCGTACAACAGGACTTCAATCGACACCGACCAGATGGGTGCATTGAACGAATGCCCCTGTTCAAAGCCCCAGCCTGAAGCGAACATCAGGTTGAGAAGGAAATGTTTCCCATCGTTGAACGGATGGGCATAAAACTCTCCCGTTGTGCTTAGAAACCAGAATTGTCCAGCGCTGACGATGAATAGAGTGGCAAGATGGAGAGGATAAAGCCGTGAAAAGCGGAGCACTACGAATTCCCACGGTGAAATCTTCCCTTCGACCACGCCGTGTGAATAGAGCCAATAAAAAACGAACCCGGAAAGAGAGAAGAACAAGTCAACCGCCAACCACCCGTTGGTATAGAAGAGAGAAAAAGACGCGGATAGCGGCAAGTTCTCAAGCATGACAGAATTAGATTGAGTGCCTGAAAAAAAGAAGATTTGCCAGTGCCAGAGCACGACGACGAGTGCCGCGACGCCACGCAGGACATCCAGTGAATAGAAATGTTGAGGAATTTCGTGATCGCTCTGGCTCATGCGAAGAGGTCTCAAAATCCCTTTCAAACGGGACGAACTGTGAAACTTTGGTCTAGCTCGTAACTCGTATAATGGCATTTGCCATGCAGAATGCCATGAAAAGCACATTTACTTTCCTTCTTACGGCTCAGTAGACTCAGGTCATCATTACAATGGGTATCGAGAAGCCAGTATCCGCGACACCAACAGAATCCGTCTCGACTGATCCTGTCGATCAGGTCATCCGCTATCACATTCAAACCAAGCACCATTTCAATCGCTATGCCCGCTCATTGGGGTTTCTCGATTGGGCGAATCAGCCTGATCCG
>JAHFES010000028.1:4296-25012 GCA_023248355.1 Nitrospiraceae bacterium | reverse complement strand
TGGGATCGGCCATCGAGTCAAGAGCCTGCGCAATCCGGACAAGCGTGTGAAGGAGTTGGTCGGGTACGTGAAAAGTTTGAACATCAAGACTCCCTGCCTGGACTTTGCGCTCGAAGTGGAACAGATCACGTCGGTGAAGAAGGATAACCTGATTCTGAATGTGGACGGAACGATGGCGGCGGTGCTCGTCGATATCGGGTTCCCGGTTGACAGTTTGAACGGATTCTTCATCCTGTCGCGCACGATTGGTTTGATCGGTCACTGGGTTGATCAGAAGCGCCAGGATAGCCGCTTGATCCGGCTGTTCGATTACCTGGTCAACTACGCGGCGCCCAAACGCCGCGAAGTGCCGCCGCTGAAGTAGCGTGAAACGTGAAGCGTTGTTCGTGAAGCGCGCGAAGGTCTGCGAGATACGCTTCACGAGAGACGAACGACGGGATTAACAGAAGCAGAATACGGAGAAAAACCATGTCGATGGATCTTGCCAAGAATCTATATGCGAAGATGCCGGACGTGTTCGCCAAGGCCAGGAAGAAGTTCGGCCGTGGCCTGACCCTGGCGGAGAAGGTGCTGGTTTCACACGCCGACAATTTCGATGCACAGACGTGGGAGCGCGGTAAGGCGATGTTGGCGCTACGGCCCGATCGCGTCGCGATGCAGGATGCGACGGCGCAGATGGCCATGTTGCAGTTCATGCAGGCCAACAAGAAGCAGGCGGCCGTACCGAGCACCATTCACTGCGACCACTTGATCCGTGCCGAGATGGGTTCTGAGAAGGACCTGCTTCGTGCGGTGGACGAAAACAAAGAAGTCTATAATTTTCTCGCCTCGGCGGCCAAGAAGTACGGCATTGGTTTCTGGAAGCCAGGCGCCGGGATTATTCACCAAGTCGTGTTAGAGAATTACGCCTTTCCAGGCGGCTTGATCATTGGAACCGACTCGCACACGCCCAATGGCGGCGGGCTTGGGATGTTAGCCATCGGTGTCGGCGGTGCCGATGCGGGCGAAGTGATGGCCGGTCTGCCCTGGGAAGTACTCCATCCGAAACTGATCGGCATCCGCTTGACCGGCAAGTTGAGCGGCTGGGCCTCGCCGAAGGACGTGATTCTGTATCTCTGCGGCTTGCTCACGGTGAAGGGCGGGACGAATAAGATCGTCGAATATTTTGGTTCCGGTGCGGAAACCATCAGCGCGACCGGGAAGGGGACGATCTGCAACATGGGCGCGGAACTGGGCGCCACGACCTCGGTGTTTCCCTTCGACCAGAAGATGGTCGCCTATCTGAACATCACGGATCGGGCCGATCTGGCCAATCTCGCGATTGCCAACAAATCATTGCTTGTGGCGGACCCCGAGGTCTATCAGTCGCCGGAGAAATACTACGACCAGATCGTCGAAGTCGATTTGTCGACGCTCGAGCCCCATGTCGTCGGGCCTCATACGCCGGATCTCGCGCGACCCATTTCCAAGATGGCTGCTGAAGCCAAGGAGAAGGGCTACCCGGTTGAGCTCAAGGCGGCCCTCATCGGAAGCTGCACCAATTCATCCTATGAAGACATCAGCCGTTCGGCCCACATCGCCCAGCAAGGGTTGAAGGCCGGGCTCAAAGCGAAAGCCTCGTTCCTCGTGTCGCCGGGCTCCGAGCGCATTTATCATACGATGAAGCGCGACGGGTTCCTGGAGACCTTCGAACAGTTGGGCGGAACGGTGTTGTCGAATTCCTGTGGCCCCTGCATCGGACAATGGAAGCGGGCCGATGGGGTGAAGGGCAAGGCGGATTCCATCGTCAGCTCGTTCAACCGCAATTTCCCTGGTCGCAATGACGGGATCAACGAAACGTTGTCATTCCTCGCCAGCCCGGAAGTCGTAACGGCGTACGCCATATCAGGCGATCTCGGCTTTGATCCTGTCAATCAGAAGCTCAAGGGGGCGGATGGAAAAGAATTCAAATTCGAACCGCCGCAGGGTGAAGAGCTTCCGGCCAAGGGTTTCGCGAAGGCTGAGGAAGGTTTTGTTGCGCCGGCAGCCAGCGGCGAGGGCTTGACCGTCGACGTTCCGCCGACCAGCGAGCGACTACAACTATTGCAGCCCTTTCCACGCTGGGACGGCAAGGACTTCGAAAAGCTCCCGCTGTTGATCAAGACCAAGGGCAAGACGACGACCGATCACATTTCTCCAGCCGGTCCCTGGCTCAAGTTCCGCGGCCATCTGGACAAGATCAGCGACAATATGTTCCTTGGGGCCAATAATGCCTTTTCCTCAGAGCCCGGCAAGGGCACAGATGTCTTGACGGGTGAATCGGGACTCACCATTGCGCAGATCGCCCGCCGGTATAAGGCGAAGGGGATCGGCTCGATTGTGGTCGGCGATGAGAATTACGGCGAGGGTAGCAGCCGTGAGCATGCGGCCATGTCTCCGCGATTTCTCAATGTGAAAGTGGTGCTCACCAAGAGCTTTGCCCGCATCCATGAGACCAATTTGAAGAAACAGGGGATCTTGGCGTTGACCTTCGCTGATCCGAAGGATTACGAGAAGATCGAGCAGCAGGATCGCATCAGCGTGACCGGGTTGAGCATGTTGGCTCCCGGCAAACCGGTGCAGGTGACCATCCACAAGGTGGATGGCAAGTCGCTCACCATTCAGGCGAACCACAGCATCACCGAGCAACAGATTGCGTGGTTCAAGGCTGGTTCAGCGTTGAATGCGCTGAACTAACAAGAGGCTGAAAGAGGAAAAACCATGACCACCAACGCGTCCAAAATTATTTATACGAAAGTCGATGAAGCGCCGGCCCTGGCCACCTATTCGTTTCTTCCGATGGTCGCGGCCTTTACCAAGGCGGCTGGCGTCGCCGTCGAATTGAGGGATATCTCTCTGGCAGGGCGCATTATCGCCGCCTTCCCCGAGCAGCTGACGGCGAGTCAAAAACAATCGGACGATCTGGCCGAGTTGGGGGCACTCGCTAAGACCCCGGAAGCCAATATCATCAAGCTGCCCAATGTCAGCGCCTCGATCCCCCAACTGCAAGCAGCCGTCAAGGAACTACAGAGTCAGGGCTACAAGCTCCCCGATTATCCCGAGAATCCCAAGACCGACGCCGAAAAGGAGATCCGGGGGCGCTACGACAAGATTAAAGGGAGCGCCGTCAACCCGGTGTTACGTGAAGGCAACTCGGATCGCCGGGCGCCGCTCTCGGTCAAGCAACACACCAGAAAACACCCGCACAAGATGGGGGCATGGAGCCCGGACTCCAAGACCCACGTCGCCCATATGAACCGCGGAGATTTCTATTCCAACGAAAAATCGGTCACGCTCACCGAGGCGACCGATGCGCGCATCGAATTCGTCGGGCAAGACGGCAAGACCACGGTGCTCAAACCCAACCTCGCCCTTCAGGCCGGCGAAGTCATCGACGCTACCTACATGAGCCGCCGCGCCTTGCGGGAGTTCCTTGAGGCACAGATCGAAGACGCTAAGAAGCAGGGCGTGTTGTTCTCGATCCATCTGAAAGCCACCATGATGAAGGTCTCGGATCCCAAGATCTTCGGTCATGCGGTGTCGGTGTTTTTCAAGGACGTGTTCGACAAACATGCGGCCGTGTTCCAGAAGTTGGGCGTCGATCCCGACAACGGCCTCGGCGACCTTTACGCCAAGATCAAAACCTTGCCGGACGATCAGCGCAAGGCCATCGAAGCCGACATTCAGGAGGTCTACAAGAAGCGGCCGGCGATGGCGATGGTGAATTCCGATAAAGGGATCACCAACTTGCACGTGCCCAGCGACATCATTATCGATGCCTCCATGCCGCCGGTCATTCGCGACTCGGGGAAAATGTGGAATCCGGAAGGCAAACTGCAAGATACGAAGGCGGTCATTCCCGACGCCAGTTACGCCACGGTCTATCAGGAAGTCATCAACTTCTGTAAAAAACACGGTGCCCTCGATCCTCGGACCATGGGGAGCGTGCCCAACGTGGGGCTCATGGCACAAGCGGCGGAGGAATACGGCTCGCACGATAAGACCTTCAAAGTGCCGGGGAACGGCACGATCCGCGTGGTCGCGGCCTCAGGGAAGACGTTGCTGGGGCATCAGGTGGAAGAGGGGGATATTTGGCGGATGTGCCAGGTCAAAGACGCGCCGATTCAGGATTGGGTGAAGCTCGCCGTCAATCGGGCCCGCGCCACCGGATCCCCGGCAATCTTCTGGTTGGACAAAAATCGGGCGCACGATGCGGAGCTGATCAAGCTGGTCAACCGCTATCTGCAGAATCACGATACCAAGGGCCTCGACATTCGAATCATGCCTCCGGCGGAGGCCACGCGGCTCTCGCTGGAACGGATCAAAGAGGGGAAAGATACCATTTCCGTCACGGGGAACGTGTTGCGAGACTACCTCACCGACCTGTTCCCGATTCTCGAAATCGGGACCAGTGCAAAAATGCTCTCGATCGTTCCTCTGCTGAATGGCGGCGGCCTCTTTGAAACCGGAGCAGGCGGCTCGGCGCCTAAACACGTGCAGCAGTTTCAGGAAGAAGGGTATCTCCGCTGGGATTCGCTGGGCGAATTTCTGGCGCTGGCCGCATCCTTGGAACATCTGAGCAAAGTCTCCAACAATCCCTCTGCAAAGATTCTGGCGGATACGCTCGATCGGGCCACCGGCAAGTTCCTGGAAAGCAATAAGTCGCCGGCCCGCAAGGTGGGTGAGATTGATAATCGCGGGAGCCATTTTTATCTTGCGTTGTATTGGGCGCAAGCGTTGGCTGAGCAGACGCAAGATAAAACTTTACAGACGCGTTTTGCCAAAGTCGCAAAAGAGCTTGAACAGAACGAGGCTAAGATTACGGCCGAGTTACTTGGCGCCCAAGGAAAACCGGTCGATATGGGCGGGTATTATCATCCCAACGACGAGAAGACGACAAAAGCGATGCGTCCAAGTCCAACCTTGAATGCGATCGTGGATGCGATTGCATAGAATAGAATGGCTACGTGGTGAGAGGCTAAGGGCGAGGGGTGGCGATCCCACCCTCTAGCCACTAGCCCCGCGCCTCTGGCCCTCGGAGCTATTAATATGGCACAAGAAGACAAAGAGAACGTCATCGATCAACCGGAAGTCCTCCGGCACAAGATGGTCACGGTCGAGATTTCCGGCAAGAAGTACGAAGTGCCGGAGGGCATCACCGTTATCAAAGCCCTGTGGTACACGGGCCAGGAAGTGGTCCGTGGGGCAGGCTGTCTCGGTGGGTTTTGCGGCGCCTGCGCGACCTACTATCGAACGAAGGATGATCCCAAGGTGCGTACGTGCCTGGCCTGCCAAATGGCTGTGCAGGACGGCATGTCCTTCACCATTATGCCGCCCTTCCCTGCGCGGAAGGCGCTGTACGACATCCAGTCGCTCAAAGATCCGAAGCAAGATCTGTTCAATCTGTATCCCGAAGCGCCGCTCTGTCGGAATTGCAATGCCTGCACCGAAGCCTGCCCGCAGAAGATCGATGTGCGCGAAGGGGTTTGGAAGGCCGTGTTCGGCGACTTTAAGAGCGTATCAGAAATGTTCATGGATTGTGTCATGTGCGGCATGTGCACGCCGGTCTGTATTGCCGACATTGCTCCCAATCTGGTGGCCCTGTACGTGAGCCGGGCACAGGGGGCCCATTTTACGGAAAAGCCTCAGGGGCTCGATACACGCATCAAGGAAATTCAGGACGGCCGTTTCAATGACGAGTGGAAGAAGATCCTCAAGATGAATGAGAAAGAACTGGCCGCCCACTGTGCCTCTGTAAAGTGAGAAAGTTGAAAAGTTTGAACGTGTCAAAGTTGCTTCCCCGCAAGAGAACGTTCGAACCTTCCAACTTTTCAACTTGTCACTGAGAAAACATGGACATTCACGCGCTGCAACAGATCGTTCACAACACTCGGGATGCTCGCCGCAAGCAGACCATTCCGAAATTTTCGCCCGAAGACCGCGACCAGCTAATTCACAAGTATCACCCAGATTTCCGCGCGAGCGCCTATCGTCCGATCCGGTTCGGACCCAATATCAATGAGAAGACCGTCCTTGAGTTAGCGACGTTGCTTGAGGGCGAGAGTCTCATTACGGATGACGTCGATCTGACGCCGCATTATACGACGGATGTTTTGGTCGTCGGTGGCGGTGGAGCCGGCTGTGCCGCGGCGTTGCATGCGCACAATGCCGGCGCGAAAGTGATTCTGGCCACCAAGCTCAGGCTGGGCGACTCCAATAGTGTGATGGCGCAAGGCGGGATGCAGATCTCCGTGGCACCAGAGGATTCTCCGGTCACCCATTTCATCGATACCCTCAAGGGCGGCCACATGCAGAACGATCATGACCTGCTCAAGATCATGGTCGAGGAGGGGCCGTCGATCGCGAAATGGTTGATCGAGCTGGGCGTGCTCTTCGATCGGCAAGCGGATGGCAATCTGCATGTGAAGAAGGGGGGAGGAAGCTCCAAACCGCGCCTCCTGACCTGCTCCGACTATACCGGCCTTGAGATCATGCGTGTCCTCAAGGACGAAGTGCTCAATCAGAAGATTCAGCTTCTCGAATTTTGCGCCGCCGTCGAACTGCTCGGTGATGACCAGGGGAATTGCACTGGCGCCATTTTCAAGGACATGGACAATCACCGCTTCGTCGTCGTGGCGGCTAAGGCCGTTATTTTGGCGACCGGCGGGATCGGCAGGCTGCACATTCAGGGATTCCCGACGAGCAATCACTATGGCGCAACCGGCGACGGCCTGTGCCTCTCGTACCGGATGGGGGCGAAGCTCGACCACATTGATACGTTTCAGTACCACCCTTCAGGGGCTGTCTACCCAGAGCAATTGATCGGGGCCTTGGTCACGGAAGGCATTCGCTCCGAAGGCGGCCATCTCGTCAATGCCAAGGGCGAACGGTTCGTAAACGAACTCGATACCCGCGATGTCGTCTCTTCTTCCATCATTCGTGAGTGTGAAGAAGGCCGTGGCATTCGCACGATGTCGGGTCGTGTCGGCGTGTGGCTGGATACGCCGTTGCTCGATGCAGAGCATGGGCCGGGGACGGTGGAAAAACACTTCCCTGCCATGATGATGCAATTCGACCGTTTCGGCATCGACATCAGCAAGGACCCAGTGCTTATCTACCCGACGTTGCACTATCAGAACGGCGGCGTGAAGATCGATACGAACTCGGAAACCAACGTCAAGAATCTCTTTGTCGCCGGTGAAGCCTCTGGCGGCTTGCATGGACGCAATCGATTGATGGGCAACTCGCTGCTTGACTTGATGGTGTTCGGTAAACGCTCAGGTCTGACGGCGGCTTCTCGCTCGGCATCGATGAAGCAGGGGATGCTTACGCTCAAGCACTTGCAGCGGTTCCGTGCTGAAGCGAAGAAGCATGGGAATCCCAGCGGCGTCATCTCTCCGATGATCCTGCCGGCATATACAAGAAAGACTGGCTAGAGGCGCGGGGCAAGGGGCGAGGGGTAGGATCACCCTCTAGCCTCACGCCTCGTGCCTCTCGCCCGCGACTGAAGGGGGAAGCATGAACGTTCATGAGTTTCAGGCGAAGCAGTTGTTTGCGCAGTTCGGAGTGCCGGTGCCGCGCGGGAAAGAAATTACGTCACCGGAAGAGGCGACGGTCTGGGCCAACGAGTTGAATGCCCCGGTCTTTGTCGTGAAGGCGCAGATCCATGCCGGTGGACGTGGCAAGGCGGGTGGCGTCAAGATCACGAAGGACAAGGCTGCAGTGGCTGGCTTCGCCAAGGAATTGATCGGCAAGACGCTGGTGACGCACCAGACCGGACCGAAGGGGCGTGTGGTCCGTCGTCTCTTGGTCGAAGAAGGGGCGAACATTGCGAAGGAATTATATTTGAGCATTCTCGTGGATCGCGACTCCGGATGGCCCGTGTTCATTGCCAGCACTGAAGGCGGAATGGAAATCGAAGAGGTGGCGGAAAAGACGCCTGAAAAGATCATCAAGGAGTTGATCGATCCCGCTGTGGGATTTCAAGGCTACAATGGGCGCAACATTGCCTTTGCCCTCGGTCTCAATACCATTGAGCCGGCCGCGGTGAATCCCTTTATTCAGATGTTGGGCAATCTCTATCGCCTGTTTATGGAGAAACACGCCGCGCTCGTCGAAATCAACCCGCTCATCATTACCAAAGAAAAGACGGTTGTTGCGCTCGATGGGAAAGTGTCCTTTGATGATAGCGGCCTGTTCAAGCACCCTGATGTCCAGCAGATGCGGGATCTCAACGAAGAAGAGCCGTTGGAAATCGAGGCCAGCGAGAATAACCTGAATTACGTCAAGCTTGACGGGAACATCGGCTGCATGGTGAACGGTGCCGGCCTGGCCATGGCCACAATGGATGTCATCAAGCTGGCGGGCAGTGAGCCGGCGAACTTTCTGGATGTCGGCGGTGGCGCGACGAAAGACACGGTTGCAGCCGGCTTTCGGATTCTGCTCAAAGATCCGAACGTCAAAGGCATCTTCATCAACATCTTCGGCGGGATCGTCCGCTGCGAACGGATTGCACATGGTGTGATTGAAGCGGCCAAGGAAGTGAAGATTACGGTGCCATTGGTCGTTCGCTTGCAAGGGACGAACGCGGAAGAAGGCCGCAAGCTGTTGGCGGAGTCCGGTCTCAAGCTGGAAGTGGCCGACGACTTGTGGGAAGCAGCCAAAAAGATTGTGAAGTTGACCGGCAAAGCGGTGTAAAGGAGAACCTACCGTGAGCATTCTCGTCAATAAGAACACGCGGGTTGTGGTGCAGGGGATTACGGGGAAAGAGGGCTCTTTCCACGCGACGCAGTGCAAAGCCTACGGGACGAAGGTTGTCGCTGGCGTGACGCCGGGAAAGGCGGGCCAGGAAGTCGAAGGCATTCCCGTGTTCAACACCGTGGCTGACGCGGTCAAGAAGACCGAGTGCGATACCTCGTTGATTTTTGTGCCGCCGCCGTTTTGTGCCGATGCGATTCTGGAAGCAGCCGATGCCGGCATCAAGCTGGTCATCTGCATCACCGAAGGTATTCCTGTGAACGACATGGTCAAGGTGAAGCGGGCGTTGCGCGGTCGTGACGTCCGATTGATCGGTCCGAATTGTCCCGGCGTGATTACGGTCGATGAAGCCAAGATTGGTATCATGCCCGGTTTCATCCATAAGAAAGGCGTCGTCGGGGTCGTCTCCCGCAGCGGAACCCTCACGTATGAAGCGGTGCACCAGCTTTCTACGCTTGGTCTTGGCGAAACGACCTGTGTTGGGATCGGCGGCGATCCGGTGAACGGCACCGGCTTTGTCGATGTGTTGCCGTTGTTCGAGAAGGATCCGGAGACGCAAGCGATCGTGATGATCGGCGAGATCGGTGGCGACGCGGAAGAAAAAGCCGCGGAGTACATCAAGAAGAATGTCAAGAAACCCGTTATCAGCTTCATCGCCGGCATCACCGCGCCTCCAGGCCGCCGTATGGGCCATGCCGGTGCGATCATCTCCGGCGGCAAAGGTACGGCAACGGAGAAAATGAAGACTCTCGAAGCTGCCGGCGTTCGTGTGGTGAAGAATCCAGCCGAGATCGGCAATGCGGTGAAGAAGGCGTTGGGCCGCTAAGAAATATTGTTTCATCCCGTGAGTCATCGGGGGTGGTGGGCCTGGTCCGGCCACCCCCGTTCTGTTAGTGGTCTTCTCTGCAGCTGTGATGAGCTAACCATGAGGCGTAACGGCCCCCTCTCTCGATCTATTTTCTTCCCACCACCTCCGCACCGTGGTATCCTTCAACAAGAGAATTTGTCCAATCAACGTTCCCCCTATTACCTCAGTAGCGTCCCTCCGTCGTCAGCGTACCTAGTTTGATCGAGTTCGAATCAAGGAGTCTGTCTGCGAGTTTTCCTCATCCATGTCCGCGATCCCCAGTTCTACGCGCTCCCGGCAAAAACCCGCGCGAAAAACGGGAATATCCGTGTCATGGGTTTCCCGCCCATCGGCATCATGTCCTTGTCATCCGTCTTGAAGCAGGCCGGTCATGAGTGCGTCATGTTCGATCAGGCCAATCCCGACACTCCCAACGATGTCATTATCGACCAAATCAACCGTGAACAGCCTGCGTTAGTTGGCCTCAGTTTTCTCAGCACGACGAGCTACCCCTACGCCAAGATCCTTGCGCGTCAAATCCGCGCGACCAATCAGAAGGTCAAGCTCGCATTCGGCGGGGTCTTCGCCAGCCTGAACGCGTCCTTGGTCAAACTGCAATGTCCTGAAGTGGATTTCGTGTGCCGGGGTGATGGGGAACAGCTGCTGCTCGATTTGCTCGCCAATTTCGAGAACCCGGAAAGTGTGGCAAGTCTGACCTGGATGAAGGACGGCCACGTCGTCCAGAATCCCAACCGTCCGATGGAACGCCAACTGGACCAGTGGCCCTTTCCGGATCGGGAAAGCCTGAAGCTCGATTTCGTGGAGTCCATGCCGTTGGACGTGCCGGCCGTTCTCTCGATGGAACGGTTCACGACGATGCAGACCTCGCGAGGCTGCCCCTGGCCCTGTATCTTCTGCGACATCCCGATCTTCAACGAAGGTAAGTGGCGGGCTCGAAGTCCGCAGCATGTAGTGGCCGAACTCAAGTACCTAGAAGAACTTGGCTATGGGTCCGTCTATTTTGTCGATGATCACTTTCTCCTCCAACCCAAGCGGATCGAGGCGATTTGCACTGGTGTCATGGATGAGAAACTCACGATCCAGTGGGGCATCGAAGGGCGTGTCGATTCGGTCGCGCAGCATCTCTTCCCGGCGATGGCGAAGGCCCACTGTCGTACTGTGATGTTTGGGATCGAGAGCGGCAGCCAGAAGATTCTCGATCGGCTCAAGAAGGAGCAGACGCTGGCCGAAGTGACGACAGCCGTCAAGAACGCCAAGAAGGCCGGTATCGAGATCGTGCATGGTTTTTTTACGGTGGGAAACCCGGACGAGACCATCGAGGACATGAAGGCCACCTTCGATTTTGCCTCGAAACTTCCGCTCGACACCTTCGGCTTCAACCGGCTCTGCGTCTATCGAGGAACGCCGTTGTGGCAGGAGTATGTGAAACGCGGGCTGGTGAGGGAATCCACGGATTGGTACAAGTATTTCAAGTGCTCAGAAATCGATCCGACCTGTCTACCCGGGGAAACGATCAATCGCGTGCGGCAGGAAGGCCTCAAGAAGCTCTTCCTCTACAAGCTCAGCCATTACCCCATCCAAACGTTTCGGTTGCTCCGCCGATTTCTCAGGTTCATGCCGGTGCGCGACGTGGCCTATCTCATCGCCAAGCCGTTCCTGGGCCAGAAGAAAGGCGCCACTAAAGCCGAAGTGTTGTCGCGCGCGGTGGAGCACGCCGACATGAAAGACGCCGCCGCACAGATGACACAAATGACGGATGAGATGCTGCACGATGTACTGGAGGCCTCGCGTGTCGAGCGCCTGCGGATTCAGCAAGAGGCGGAAGGATCTCGCGAACTCCCCATGTTCCAAGCCCGCTAAGCCCTAGACCGCAATTCCCCAGTTGATCTCCCGTTTGGTCAGTACGGCAACTGGCACGTCTGCATACTTGAACTCATCCATGAGTATGTTCTGCAACGTTTCTCCGACTGGCTTGCCTTGCTATTCCCGCCAAATGGCCAAGTATTGGCGCACGTCGTGGATTTCGATTGCTTCCAGTACCAGATGCACGGCGGTCGTGCCGAACAGAGGCATACGACCATCATGACCGACAGCTTGATTCGCCTGCCCATGTCGAGCGTATTGAGATCGGTGGCGAAGAACTTCTGCCAGAAGGACAGATGAGCGGTCTCAACCCTAATCAATTCATCCAGCGTCTTGTGGACGTCCGGTTGGGTCACGTCGCGGAGGGCTTTGTAAAGAGACAAGTCGACAACTCGTCAAGTATGAGAGCCTGTGCAAGGCGAGGATCATACATCGTTGCGGATAACATGGATGGTCCTCAATGGAAGGAGGCACACACCCACACCTCGGCCCAATAAAGCCAACGCCGGATGAAGAACGACATGCTCGGCACAGGTCAGCCGATCAAGAAGTACGCGCCAAGACCGATGGCGGCGAGCAAGGCGACGCTGAACATCACCTTCTCGTGCCCGCACATCCCTTCCTGCGCTTTGCAGATGGCCAGGGAACACATGACTGACATCGTGCGTCCTCCTTTGTATGTGAAACGTGCCTCGTGAAGCGTATCTCGCAAGTATCAGAGTCAAGTCAGCAAAACGATACTCCGCTTACCAGATCTAGTCAACGACCGCCTAGGCGGGCCCCATCGTTCCTGGTGACGTCTGTTCTACTCGACGATCACCTGTTTCGTTTCATCCAGGTGCTTTTGCAGGTACGTCATGAAGGGTGTGCCGCCCGTTCCCACGGCGGTGGGGTTGCTCGCGTGGGCCTGATGCTGGCGGTGAATGTAGCTGTCGGCGTAGCCGATGTGGATCTCGCGAAACTGTGCGAGGAGATCGACGCAGGCGCAATAGGCAGTCCAGAGATCGGGGGTACGGAATTTCCGATCGCGAACATAGCCAGAGAGCACGGGGCGACCCAGGCCATCGGTGGCCTTCTCCAGGACCTGTAGGAACGCACGATGGCGCGGAGGCATGTAATCGCGCATTTCCTGCAGATACAGGGTCAAGGGGTCAGGGGCATGGGCGATCCCGAGTCCGGTGTCGAGACAGGGCACAATAGAGCTTTGCGCGCCGGTCTCGCCTCGAAACTGCTGTGGTTGCCCGGCATAGGATTCCACACCCTTGTAGGCGAGCCCGTTCGGTAAGGTAGGACTGTTCTTCCAGCCGTGGATGTAGGGCCGCACGCGGTTGTAGTACACATAGGGATCGCAGCGCTCTTTCATCCTGAGCAACGTGTCGCGCATCGCCGTTTGGGCCGACGCCAAGGATTTGAGCCCAAGCAAGACCTCGTCCTCCTTGTCCTCGGCCGTACCATTCATCGCTCGTAGAAGTCCGGCTAGCCCTGATCCCGCTTCCCGCTCGATCTGGATGTGAACGACGACAAACCACTCTTCATCCAAGCCGCCGAGAAAATTTTGCAGCAGCACAATGTTGTCGAGCTGAATCGGCTTAGTCTGGTCGAGTCGCCGCCAGTTGTCGAGCGCGTAGGACGCATAGGACAGTACAGGTGGACGGCCAAGCCGCTGCGCCACTTCGTACCAGGGTTTCGCCAATTGTGGTGGCAATGTCGCAACCGGTTGGTCCGGCACTTCCCACACGTAGGCATGCCCGGCGAACGAAATAATCCGCATCGCGGCCCGATAGTCTTCCGTGCGCCATGTTGAAGGGATGGAAGGGAGCAGTTGGCCGTGCTCATCGATGAACCGCCGGACTGTCCGAGCGCTCAGCAGTTTCGGCAACTCATGCCCGAGGTGATTGAGTGTCGTGCAGTCGGGCAGGTTCTCACAAGGGTCTTGAGGGAGAAACCCTTGTTCAGGAGAAATCTCGTAATCGGAAAGCGACAGAGGAAGGAATGGGGTCGATCTCATAGGAGCCTCCGGTACTCACGACCTCAGCATCCGTCCTCACTCTACCACACCTAGCAGGATGCTGAAAAAGTCCGCCAGCGGCGTTCTCAGCTCGCAAGAATCCTCAACGTACCCCGGAGGGTACGCCTCCGGTTCTTGCTCGCCTGCGGCCTTGCTGGACAGACTTTTTGAGCATCCTGGGGGCTATTCATTTGTGGCTCCACATGTTCCGGTCGTCGATTATGTAGAGGTCCAAAATCGTTTTTCCGTAACCTATTAGAGCGAATACCAACCGTTCATGGGTTGGAAAATCAGAATGTCCCTGTTTGCTTTCTTGCCCAGCGGACTGACAATATTTGCCAGAGGTTTTCAGAACGAAGGAGCATGCCATGCTGAAGGAGCCAACGAATTGCTCATGGGTGTGTGTGGGTCATCAGGTAGCCGGCTGGCTTGTTGTGCTGTGCGTGCTGGCTGGTGCGGGATGCGCTGCCGGTCATTCTCGGCTTGATCGTCTTGCCTGGGAGCAGTCGCGGCTCATTGATCTCACTCATTCCTTTGGGGCGGACACGATTGTATGGCCGACTGAACAAGACTTCCGGCTCGTCCTCCAGCAGGCGGGGGAGACACCGGGCGGGTACTATTACGCCTCGAATCGCCTGGAAATGGCCGAACATGGGGGCACCCACATCGATGCGCCCATTCACTTTGCCAAGGGTGGGCAGACGCTGGATCAGGTCCCGATCGAACGCTTGGTTGGCGCCGGCGTCCGAATCGACGTCACAGCCCAATGCGCCCGTGATCGGGATTACCTCGTCACCATCCAAGATTTCGAGCAATGGGAAGCAGCGCACGGGCGAATCCCGACTCGCGCGATCGTGCTAGTCGACACGGGCTTTGTCCGATACTGGCCGTCGCGGCAACAGTATCTGGGAACAGAGTTGAGAGGACCGGAGGCGGTACGAGCGCTCCATTTCCCGGGCTTGCATCCCGAGGCGGCGGCCTGGCTTGTGCGCGAGCGGCAGGTCAAAGCCGTCGGAATCGACACCGCCTCGATTGATTATGGTCAATCCACCAAATTTGAGACGCATGTCGCGCTCCTCTCCCAGAACGTGCCGGTGTTCGAAAATCTGGGCGATCTACGCGATCTTCCGGATCGCGGATTTGAGGTGATCGCCCTGCCGATGAAAATTGCCGGCGGGACCGGCGGCCCTCTGCGGGTGATCGCGGTGCTGCCTTCAGCGCACTAGCACCACCTTAGCGAAGCCGGAGAACGCGCCTAGCTGTGTCAAGGTATGGATTTGTATTGGTATTGTTCCCAAAGCGACTAAGCAAAAAGGCCTCCTGTGTAGGCGGCCTTTTCTTTTCTCACTCTCCAGCAGGTGTGGGTGCAGGTGCTCCCTATTGCGCGCGTCGATCAAGTTTCTTAAACAGGATGCCATTTTCAGCATCCTGCTAGGTCCCCATTTCCCACGATGCCAAATACTTCTCCTGTTCCTTCGTCAGCGTATCGATCTTCATCCCCATGCCTGCGAGTTTGAGGCGGGCGATTTCTTTGTCGATCACCGGTGGGACCGGATAGACCTTCTTCTCCAGCTTCTTGTAATTCTTCACCAGGTACTCCGCGCCCAAGGCTTGATTGGCGAAGCTCATGTCCATCACGCTGGAGGGATGGCCCTCGGCGGTGGCCAGATTCACCAACCGTCCTTCACCCAGCAGGCTGACGCGCCGGCCGGTCTTCAGCGTGAATTGCTCGACGCCCGGTCTGATGAGGCGCTTTCTCCGGCTCAATTTCTCCAAGGCGGGAATATCCAGCTCGACGTTGAAGTGGCCTGAGTTGCAGACGATGGCCCCCTCTTTCATCTTCGCGAAGTGTTCGCCGCGAATGACTTTGAGATTGCCGGTGACTGTCACAAAGAAGTCTCCCACCAACGCGGCTTGCTCCATCGGCATCACGCGGAACCCGTCCATCACCGCTTCAATCGCCTTGACTGGATCGATCTCGGTGACGATGACGTCGGCCCCCATACCCTTGGCGCGCATCGCGATTCCGCGCCCGCACCAGCCATAGCCGGCGACCACAAAGCTGGTGCCGCAGATCAGACGGTTCGTCGCGCGGATGATGCCGTCGATCGTGCTCTGGCCGGTTCCGTAGCGGTTGTCGAACAGATGCTTGGTGTCGGCGTCGTTCACGGAGATGACCGGGAACTTGAGTACTTTTTTCTCGGCCATGCTGCGGAGCCGGATAACGCCGGTGGTGGTTTCTTCCGTGCCGCCGATCACGTGCTTGAGCAGATCCTTCCGCTTGGAATGGATCAGTGAAACGACATCGGCCCCGTCGTCCATCGTGATGTGCGGTTTGTGGGCGATCGCCGATTGGATGTGCTTATAGTAGGTCTTGTTGTCTTCGCCTTTAATCGCGAAGGTCGGAATGCCGTCATGTTTGACGAGCGCCGCCGCGACCTCATCCTGCGTGCTGAGTGGATTGGAGGCGCAGAGTCGAACATCCGCGCCGCCGGCTTGGAGTGTTTTCATCAGATTGGCGGTTTCGGTCGTCACATGGAGACATGCTGTGACGCGCAGGTCTTTGAACGGCTTCTCCCGCTGGAATCGTTTCTTGATGAGACGCAGCACCGGCATGGTGGCTTCGGCCCATTCGATCTTGAGTTTGCCTTGGTCTGCCAGCTTCATGTCTTTCACATCGTAATCCACAAAAACCTCCTGCGTGATGAGTGATGCGTGATCTGTGATGGGTGGTAGGCAAAAGGGGGACGGGTTAGATAACCCGTCCCCCTTACCTATCGGTCAGGACTCACTGCAACTATAAACCTGCGTCTTTCCGCAGCGCTTTGGCCTTGTCGGTCTTTTCCCAGGTGAACTCCGGTTCGTTCCGGCCAAAATGCCCATAGGATGCCGTCTTGCGGAAGATCGGCCGGCGGAGCTTGAGGTGATCGATAATGCCGCGTGGGGTCAACGGGAAATGTTTGCGCACGAGCTTGTCCAGATTCTCCACGGACACCTTCTCGGTGTTCTTGGTGTCGACGAGGACGGAAACGGGATCTGCCACGCCGATGGCATAGGCCAGCTGCACTTCGCACTTGTCGGCCAGGCCGGCTGCGACGATGTTCTTCGCAATGTAGCGGGCCATGTAGGAGGCCGACCGGTCCACCTTCGTGGGATCCTTGCCGGAGAAGGCGCCGCCACCGTGGCTGCCGTGGCCGCCGTAGGTATCGACGATGATCTTCCGGCCGGTGAGGCCGGTGTCGCCCATCGGACCGCCGACGACGAAGCGGCCAGTCGGATTGATGTGGTGTTTGACGCTGGTGGGATCATAGAGGCCCTTCGGCATGACCGGCTTGATGACCTTCTCCATGATATCCCGTTCGATCTGCTTATTGGTGACGTTGGGGCTGTGTTGTGTCGAGACGACAATGGTGTCGACACGGATCGGCTTGCCGTTCTTATATTCGACCGTCACCTGCGATTTGCCGTCCGGGCGAACCCAGTCGAGAATCTTCTTTTTCCGGACTTCGGCAAGGCGCTTGGTCAACCGGTGGGCCAGGACGATCGGCATCGGCATCAGTTCCGTCGTTTCGTTGGTGGCATAGCCGAACATCAGGCCTTGATCTCCCGCGCCGCCGGAATCCACGCCCATGGCGATATCGCCCGATTGCTGGTGGATGGCCGTCAAGACCGAGCAGGTGTGGTAATCGAATCCCCATGACGCATCGCAATAGCCGACATCCTTGATGACGTCGCGAATGATATCAGGAATTTCGACGTAGGCCTTGGTCGATATTTCGCCGGCGACGAACGCAAGGCCGGTGGTCAGGATGGTTTCGCAGGCGACGCGGGAAAACTTGTCCTGCGCGAGAATGGCATCGAGGATTCCATCGGAGATCTGATCTGCGATCTTGTCCGGATGCCCTTCGGTCACTGATTCTGAGGTGAACAGATAGTTATTTCTCATTCGCTCCCTCTAGTTTCTGGTTGTCGAAAGCCGCCGGCAGTCAGCATCTGACATTGACGAGTCCCAGGCGACAGGGCCGTGATACAGAATACGGTGGATTTTAGAGGAGATGGCTGGGTTTGTCTATCACTTCGATAATAGGGGACTCTGTGTGGGTAAGCCGGTCGTTTGCTTGACACTGGTTTTCCGCCACTTGTAAGATGCCTCATTTCTGCGGACTTAGAACATCCCCACAATCCAGCGCTCAAAAGATGACGTAGTAGGAGGGGAGATGGCTGTGCAAGACGGCCACAGCTCTCTAAGTGGGAGAGCCGCGCGACATTGTTCTCTCATGCCTATTGAACTGACTCGATATGAACGGTCAGCCAGACGCACTCCCTGAAGAACCGGCCGCCCGGCCCTCCACGCCTCGCTTGGGGTGGGAGGAGTTTTCTCGGGAACTGGTCGAGTTTTTTGCTTCGATTAAGCTCGCCATTTTCCTGTTCCTGTTTCTAGCCATCACTGCCACGGTCGGCACAGTCATCCAGCAGAACGAGCGGCCGGAAGTCTATACTCAAGAGTACAGCGAAAATGTCTATCGGTGGTTTCTACGGTTGGGGTTTACGGATGTCTATCACGCGTGGTGGTTCACCAGTCTGCTCGGTCTGCTCTGCGTCAACTCTCTGACCTGCTTCTATAAGCGATTCCCTGCCGTGTGGCGCTCAATGCAGCAGGATAAGGTGGGTGTCACGCTGGCGTTTATCAAGAACTCGAGACAGCAGGCGGAAATCCCTATCGCCAACACCAAGGAATCCGTCGCGCAAAGCCTTCTGCAGTACTTCGTGTCAAAGGGCTACCGCGTCCTCGCCAAGAATGAGCCGGGTGAAGTGACCGTCTATGCGACCAAGGGGGTCATGGGTCGGGTGGGCGCCCACATGGCGCATCTCAGTGCGACCGTCATTGTGTTTGGTGGCTTGCTTGGGACCTACTATGGGTTCCAGGAATTCGGGGTGTGCCTGGAAGGACAGACCTACCATATTCCTCGCGGTAACTTTGATCTGAAAGTCGACAAGTTCTGGATCGATTATCACGAGAATGGTTCGGTGAAATCCTATAACAGCACGCTGACGGTGTTGGATGGCGGGCAGCCGACCGTAACGAAAACAATTTCGGTCAACGATCCGCTGGTCTACAAGGGAATCTGGTTCTATCAGTCCAGTTATGGCGATTCGTGGGATCAGATCGAGGTGGCGCGGGTCAACATCAAGGACAAGCAGTCCGACAAGATCCTCACGACGGTCGATCTCGAGTGGCAGAAGGAACAGACGCTGCCGGATCTCAAGTTGAAGTTGGCGATCACAGACTTTGTGGCGGATTTCGCGTTCAACTCCACTGAGAAGAAGGTGTTCTCCAAGACTGTCGAACATGCGAACCCCGCAGTGAAGTTAACCCTCCACGAGGGGGATGCGGTCCAGGCCACGCCCTGGATCTTTCATCAGTTCCCTGACCTGTTCGAGATCAAGGATTCGAAATATCAATTTGAGTTAGTGGGGTATAAGCCCAAGAAGTTTACGGGACTGCAGATTGCGAAGAATCCCGGGATCAATATGGTCTGGACAGGCTGCACGATGATCGTGGTGGGCATTACGCTGTCGTCGTTTATTTATCACCGTCGGCTCTGGGCGAAAATTATCCCAACGCAGAATGGGGGCGTCACGGTCCACATCGGCGGGACGACCCACAAAAGCCAGATCGACTTTCAAAAAGAGTTCAGAAAACTCACCGAGAAAATTCAGACATTCCAGGCTTGAGAGAGGTGGTTAATCTGGACCTTTCTTGGGTATGATGTGCTGGCAGCTCGCCTGCTAGACGATAGACGGAGAACGATATGATGCGGTCACTCTTCCTGTTCGATATGACTTTTTGGCTCTATTTAGCCGCGTTGGTGCTCTACATCGCCTACTTGTTTGCCCGCCGCCCTTCGATGGCGCTGGCGCCCGCAGGACATCCGACCGACAATTTCGATGAACGGGACGGAGCGTGGGCCACACAGCTTGGGCAGGTGGCGACATTGGTCACCGTCTTCGGGTGGATGCTGAATACCGGCGCGCTCTTTACGCGGGCCTTTGAACGGATGGAGCATTCGGGGACCTTCGCCCCCTGGTCGAATCAATTTGAGGCCATGGCCTATGTGTCCTGGGCCATTATTCTCGGCTATGTGGTGCTGGAACTGCGCTACAAGATCAAAGCCATTGGGGCGTTTGTGGTGGGCATCGGCTTCATTGCGATGGGTGCCGCCTCGTTGCTGCCCTACCGCTACCAGACGGCGGAGCCCCTCGTGCCGGCCCTGAATAGCTACTGGATCTATATCCATGTCTCTGTGACGTTAACCAGTTACGCGGCCTTTGCCATGGCTGGCGGGCTTGGAATGATGTATCTCTTCAAGGAGAGGGCTGAACAACGTGGGAGCACCTCTCGCTTCTACGCCGCCTTCCCGGATCTCGAAACCATCGACGAACTGGGGTATAAAGCGATCACAGTCGGGTTTCCCATGCTGGCCTTCGGGATCATCCTGGGCGCGATGTGGGCCAACTATGCCTGGGGCGGCTATTGGAGCTGGGACCCGAAAGAGACGTGGTCCCTCATCGTTTGGCTGATTTATGGCGCCTATATCCATGCCAGAATGACCAGGGGCTGGGAAGGGCACAAGGCAGCCATCTATGCAGTCTTTGGGTTCTTGATGGTTATCTTCTGTTTCTGGGGCGTCAATTTCTTGCTTTCGGGTCTGCACGCGTACGCCTAGTGTCACGCTGAAAATGGCTTTCAGCGGCGTTCTCAGTCGTGTGAATGCCTCAACGTACCGGGAGTACGCCTCGGCACCCACACTCCTTGCGGCCTTGCCGAAAGACCATTTTGAGCGTGACGCGGAAATCATCTATCTTATGTGCCTGTATGATGGTAATGAAACGCCATTTTGAGCATCCTGCAAGATATTTGTGGAGGGAATAGTTTTGGCTGAACAGATCACTCCTCCAACATCACCAGCAGTAGTGAAAGGCGGTTCGCGTGTCCTGATTTTTTCCGCTGCTGCGATTGTGCTGGCGATCACCTTTATCATTGTGTGGATGCAGAGTTCGAGGTATGAACCACTTGTCGTCGGGAAGGCTGCTCCCGATTTTGCGCTCACGGATATCACTGAGAAGCCCTACCGGTTGTCCGATTTCCGCGGCAAGGTCGTCTTCCTGAATTTTTGGGCGACTTGGTGCGCCCCCTGTCG
>JAHFES010000028.1:0-4196 GCA_023248355.1 Nitrospiraceae bacterium | reverse complement strand
TCGGGAAGGCTGCTCCCGATTTTGCGCTCACGGATATCACTGAGAAGCCCTACCGGTTGTCCGATTTCCGCGGCAAGGTCGTCTTCCTGAATTTTTGGGCGACTTGGTGCGCCCCCTGTCGTGAAGAAATGCCGTCAATGGAAGTCCTCTACAAGAATTTTGAAAAGGACGGGTTGGTGATTCTGGCTGTGAGTATCGATCGAGTCACGACGACGAAAGACATCCCGCCGTTCGTGAAGGGCATGAATTTGACCTTCCCCGTACTCATCGATTCCTGGGGGCAGACAGACAAGCCCTATAAGCGGCTGGGCGTGCCGGAGACTTTTCTTATCGATCAGCAAGGAGTCATCCGTGAAATTATCATCGGGCCTAAGGATTGGACGAGGGTCGACAATCTGAAGACTTTGACGACGCTGCTCAATGTGACGCCTAAGACAGCGCAGCCTGTGCGGGGCGGGAATCCAGTCGTGTTCGAGACGAAAGCGCGCTCATGAAACCATTTCTGCTGTCATGGCTCCTCCTTGGGCTGGTGGCTGTTGATGGCACGTTCCATGGTCCCGTATCGAAGCCAGAGTCTCCTCCGGCGCTGGAGACTCTGGCTGCAGAGCGTGGAGTGGTGAAAGTCGGCGATGAAGCGCCGAATTTTCAGTTGCGTGACCTTGCCGGCAATGTGGTGACCCTCTCCCAACTGAGAGGGAAAATTGTCTTGCTGAACTTCTGGGCGACCTGGTGTGGGCCTTGCCGAGTCGAAATGCCGGCGATGGAGCAGTTGTATCGGACCTTCCCTCGGAGGGAGTTTGAGATTCTGGCCGTGTCCACTGACCCCCAAGGCGCAGCCGTCACGCGCCCGTTTCAGCAGGAAATGGGATTTACCTTCCCCATTCTCCATGACTCCGAGTATCGCGTGGGTCTCACCTATGGCGCGAGAACGCTCCCGATGACGTTCATGGTCGACCGCCACGGCGTCATCCGGCAGAAGATTTTTGGCGCCCGAGATTGGGACTCGCCTGAAGCACGTGAATTGATCTACGCATTAATGAAATCGTAATAATGATGCAATCGATCCCCCAGATCTCGCTCATCGCGGCCTTCTCGGCTGGCCTCCTGTCGTTTGTGTCTCCCTGCGTGCTCCCCTTGGTGCCATCCTATATTTCCTATATCACGGGACTCTCTGTTGAGCAGCTGACGGACGCGTCTGAGCGGGTGAAGTTCAAAAAGGCGATCGTGCTGAACGCGCTGCTGTTCATCGCGGGATTTTCGACGGTGTTCATTGCCTTCGGCGCGTCGGCCAGTTTCCTGGGACAAATGCTCATTACCTATCAGGATCACATTCGCCGTCTTGGCGGTGTCTTGATCATCGTGTTCGGGCTGTACCTTTTGGGAATCTTGAACCTGAACTTTCTCAAATTCGAACATCGGTATCAGTTTAGAAATCGTCCCGCCGGGTATGTCGGATCCTTCCTGATCGGCGTGGCCTTCGCGGCAGGATGGACACCCTGTGTAGGGCCGGTGTTGGGGTCGATTCTGCTTTACGCCAGCACCACAGACTCTCTGTTAAATGGGGTCGTGTTGCTGGCCTGCTATTCCTTGGGATTGGGTCTGCCGCTTTTTCTCACGGCGTTGGGCGTGGACCGATTCCTGGCCTACTTCAAGGAAGTGCGCGCGTATCTGTGGGGGGTCTCTACTGTCAGCGGAGTCTTCTTAATCGTCGTCGGGGTGATGATCTATGCCAATTCCCTGACGATGATCACCAGTTTCCTAGAGCGGTATGGCATCGGGTGGTACTTGGGGCAATAGCAGATTCTGTGTTTTTCCGCCGAGTGGTTTCTCTTATTCAATTTCAACGCAGTAGCTTTCAATCCCGCAGGCTGGTGAAACAGGTTGTTTTTCTCACCCGCCCACCACAGCGCGCCGAGACGCGCCTTTGCCCGGCTAAGGCCGCAGCGAACGAGGAGCCGAGTCGTACATGTTCGGTACGTTGAGGGTCCGAGCGATGCGAGAACGAAGCTGACGGCCTGTTTCATCAGCCTGCTAGCACCAGGCGCCGAGGCGGCAGACGGTGAAGGCCTGGCCTAGGGCGTTGGCTGACGGAATGTGGAGCGAGCCAAATTGAGAGGGCGAGGGAATGGATGGTCGGTCAGGTGCTTCTGGTCTGGCGCTCTGGCCTGCCGTCGGTCCAATGTCGGAAAAGGCGACTGAGTCGGATTTCTTGGCGAGGAGGGTGTCAGGCTGTGCTCCTCCGATTTTCGCCAACAGACTTTTCCCGTCACTGGACACTTTGCTGCCTGGATATTTCTCGGCCAACAGGACGAGGTTGTCACGTGCCCAGTCGTCAGCGCCTAGTTCATGATAGGTCATGGCAAGGAAGTACAAGGCGTCGGGTGCAACCGGCTTGTCAGGGTAGCTTTTCATGATCTGCTCGAACCGGTGTGCGGCGGCGAGGTATGAGCCACGCCGATAGTAGAATTGGCCGACAAACAGATGCATTTGGGCGAGCCAGTCGTGGCACTCCTGGATCTTCTGCTGGGCCTGGGTATCATAGCGGCTACCAGGAAAATCTTTCCTCATCCGTTCGAGCGCAGTGATCGCCTTTTGCAGGGGGTCTGGATCTCGATCGATGCTCTTCGCCATCTTGAAATGGGTTTCTCCGATCCGAAAGGCCGCATAGGGGGCCAGCACATGGGCTCGGTGGAGGTCCAGGAAGTGGTTGTACTCGACTAAGGCTTCTGCGTACTCCTCTTTGTCGAAGAACGCTTCTCCGCGCTTCATGATGACGTTGGGATCGTAGTTTTTCTCGATCGTATCCCCAAGAAAGATTTGTTCATCTGTGCCGCTGACCGCTTTCTTTGCAGTCGGTTGTTCTTTGGGGGTACTAGAACAAGCGACTGTGAGGGCTTGACTGGTGATCAGGCAGACCAGCAAGGCGGCTAGGGATGGCCAGGACATCCGGGCCGTCTCGGTCTGAGCCGGGTTTACTGAAGTCAACATAAGGCAGATTCATAGCAAAAATATGGGCTAAAAGCAACGATGGGGAGAGTTTGGTTGACCCGCCCCCTCGTGCTGCCTATAATCGCGCGCACGATTGGAAATATGGTGCGCTCTCTTTTCAGAAGAGGTTACGGGCGGGAGTGCGGGAGTGATGAGACGAACGAGGGTGATCGGAACAGGCAGTTATCTCCCGGACCGGGTCGTCACCAATGAGGAAGTTGCCATTCCACTGGGACTATCTCCAGCCCGGATTCAGCGGCTCACCGGTATTCGGGAGCGTCGCTGGGCCGCCGCAGGCGAAGCCCCTTCCGACATGGCGATTGTGGCGGGGCGTCGGGCCCTCGATGCTGCCGGCTGCGCGGCGTCGGCGGTTGATGCCATCATTCTGTCAACCACGTCTCCTGATATGGCTTTTCCCTCAACCGCTTGCTTTGTCCAGCGAGGGCTGGGGTGTAGGGGTGTGGGAGCGTTTGATGTCTCCGCATCCTGTTCAGGGTTTCTCTATGGGTTGTCCATGGCGAACGCCATGATTCACAGCGGGCAGGTCACAACCTGTCTCGTGGCCGCGTCGGAAGTGAAGTCCAGGTTTCTGGACCCCAAGGATGAAGCCACGGCCATGTTGTTCGGCGATGGAGCGGGTGCCGTGGTCGTGCGAGGAGAGGAAGACCGAAGCCCGGAGTCGCGTGGGGTATTGGGAGTCAGGCTCTATGCCGACGGGTCACGGCATGGGTTAATCCGTGTCCAGGCTGGCGGGTCGCGGACACCCTTGTCGCTCGAGACGCTCGCGAAGCACGAGCATGTGCTTCGCATGAAAGGGGCCTCGCTCTTTCGAGTGGCGATTCGTCGAATCGAGCAGGCGGTTCAAGACATCTTAAAGGAGTTCGGCATCCGTCTTGGCGACATCACGCAGGTGGTCCTTCACCAGGCCAATGGCCGAATTCTCACCCAGGTCGCCGATCGCCTGGGGATTCCACCAGACCGACTCGCGTCGGTCATTGAGCGCTATGGCAACACCTCGTCGGCCTCGCTTCCCATTGCGCTGGATGCCGCAGTACGAGAAGGGAAGATCACGTCGGGTGACCTGGTGCTGTTGGGCAGCTTTGGCGGGGGCTTGACCTGGGCGACCGGTCTTGTGCGGTGGTAACGAAACCGATGGCAGGTGCGCAATCAGCTTGTGACACAGCGATGAGAGCAGACGAGAAACCCCA
>JAHFES010000027.1:19364-25229 GCA_023248355.1 Nitrospiraceae bacterium | reverse complement strand
CCAGCAATGCCTCACGGGGAAATCTGTCGCAACACTCATCCAGCAACAGCAATGCGCCGGTGCCTTCTGAAATAAAGTGGAGACGAAGACTCCGCTCTCCGTGCTGAATTATGAGCGGGTGCGGAGGCATGGGCGCGCCTGCTAAATCACGCTCACGTATCCGATTCCGGCGGAGCCATTCAACGATACCTTCCGGGAGATGACCGTTTCTCACGGGGTGATGACAAACATACCGCTGCAGGAGTTCCCAGCCTTTTGGGGTAGCCCATTGAACCTTGCCCGCGGCCGTCACTCCCACAATACCCCGGTTGAGTTGGTCGAGTGCGCAGTCTCGTGCGGCCATTTCCTGATTCATGCGAGACACGGTCTGCGCATTCTGAAAGGCTTGGACGATATGGGGCTGGAGGAGATCCAGCATGAGACGGTCCTGCTCTGAAAAATCTTTCCGTTCTCGATGCAACCCAAGCGCAATGACAGCACCATGTATGTTTGGAAGTGAAGTGGCCAGCGTGAAAGGAATCTTCATCGGTTTATAGAATTCATGATAGATATCCCGGCGCTGAAACTGTGCCATGGAAAGGAAGTCCGACATGCGGCGGGCTTCGCCGCCCGCAGAAGACTGCATGTGCCCCACGAGCGGGCATTGATCTGCATAACGCCCCAAAATGGCCATCCCGTCTTTAATGACCTCGTAGTCTGACGGCGAATAGGCGTACCAAGCCGTTTGGGCGACCGGATCGATTTCATTGTAGGAACAGACTTCCCCTGAAAGAAGGGTCGAGAGGGATGCCGCGAGGTGCGTCACGAAGCTCTGCTTGTCGCGGACCGCATAGAGTGCCCGCAAGAACTCGGAAAAGAGCTGGAGTTCGCGATGTGTCAGATACTCCGTGCCCCCGTTTCAGCTTGAGTCTGGAAGAACACGAAGCCACGCGGCCCTAGTGAGCAATGAACACGTAACCTGCAAGGAATGTCGAGGTTCTGTATAGCGGCAGGGTCAGCCCTATGGCGACAACGATACCGAGGCCGCCCTGAAGCGCCGGATCTCGACCGAAGCAAAGAAGGATCCTTTACGCACCGATCACGCGCACGCTCTTCTGTACTGAGCCGCAACTTGAGCCCCCGTAAGCCTAAAGCCCTCGTTGACAAGTGGCCGTTCTTGAAGCGACGTTTCGCGAGGGACATTATTCCCAAACAACGGGGACCACAATCATGCCGTTAGAACCTAGAAGAACTACCTATCGCGCCATCGATGACCGACTCCTCATGACCTCTTTCCTTCTGTGAGCCTGTGCCCCATTGCCTCGCGTCATAAACACTGGCACACTGCGTCGTTCCCAACACCTGTCGGGAGGGATGCCATCCAACGCGAACACGCCACAACTCGCTCATCGCCTCACCCCCTCCGCGGCCTGCTGATCGCCCAGTTCTGTGGCGCGTTCAACGACAACGCGTGGAAGCTGATGGTCGCCCTGCTGGCGATCCGGCAAGCCACCGCACAGATGGTTCTCTTTACACACCGGACGGCACGAGCGGGGGACATTGCCAGGGGATAGTCGCCCTTCTGCCATTTCCTCCGACTTGGAGCTTCGCATCCTCTCTCCATCTCCACTCGCGCCATCTCCACATTGACATATTGATGTCTCTCAAGTATGTTTTGACGCATGAGAACGACGATCCGGTTGGACGATCAACTCCTCAAGTCCGTCAAGCGTCATGCCCATGACACGGGTAAATCCATGACAGGGGTGATTGAAGATGCCTTGCGGCACCTCTTGTCGCGCCGTGCGGTCAAGCAGCCACGCCGACCGGTGAAGTTGACCACTGTCTCAGGACAGGGTGTCCGCCCCGGCATCGACCTCGACGATTCCGCGGCGCTCCTCGCATACATGGAAGAACCGCATGGTGCTTCTTGACGTCAACGTGCTGGTGTACGCGCACCGTCAAGACTCTCCACACCATCGCGCATACCTCCGCTGGCTGGAGGACCTGACCAATTCCGACCACGCTTATGGCCTGTCGGATCTCGTGCTCAGCGGGTTTCTTCGAATCGTCACCCACCCACGAGTCTTCACACCGCCAAGCACCATGGCAAAGGCGCTCGCATTTGCTCAGGAACTACGCGACCAACCGAATTGCACCATGATCGCTCCAGGCCCGAGGCACTGGGACATTTTTTGCCGCCTCTGCCGATCCTCCGAGATCAAGGGGAATCTCGTGCCGGATGCCTTTCTCGCCGCCCTCGCGATCGAAAGCGGCAGTGAGTGGGTGACCGCAGATCGTGACTACCACCGCTTCCCCGGCCTGCGCGTCCGCCATCCCATTGAATAGTCTCCTGTCCATGCTTCACAGGAAATGCCCGACACTGTCCTGACCCTGTCGTCTGTTTGCTCTACACTTCTTACTCATGGTTTTCTTTGACCTTTCTCGCCTCTTCCTCCATATTTGTGCGGACACGCACGCAGAATTTTCCAAGCTCGCTGATGACATCAGAATCCCGACATCCCCTCCGCGGTCTGCTGATCGCCCAGTTCTGTGGCGCGTTCAACGACAACGCGTGGAAGCTGATGGTCGCCCTGCTGGCGATCCGGCAAGCCACCGCACAGATGGCGCCTGGCCCTGAGCTGGAAACCGCGGCGCAGACGCAGACGGCAACCACCTTCATCATCTTCACCTTGCCGCTGGTGTTGCTGTCGCTCGTCGGCGGCACGCTGGCCGATCGCCTGAGCAAACGCACCGTCATCATCGCCATCAAGGTCGTCGAGGTGCTGCTCATGAGCGCCGGCACCGTGGCCCTGTGGCTAAACCCCGGCAGCGGCATCTTGCCATTGATGGTCTTGTGCGGGATGGGCGTGCACAGCGCGCTATTCAGCCCGTCGAAATACGGCATCCTGCCTGAGTTGATTCCGCATGAACGTCTCGCCGCAGGCAACGGCCTGTTGGAGATGTGGACCTTTGCCGCCATTCTCACCGGCACCGCAGCCGGAGGCTTTCTCTTACAAACCGCCGGGGATGCCCTCTGGATCGCGCCGCTCACCTTAGCCGCCCTGTCGATCATCGGCCTGGTTTCAGCCTTCACCATTCCACAGGTCTCGCCCGCACGGACCACCGGCGGCGTGGGCGCAACGATTCAGGGGGCCTGGGCCGCCCTTCGCGCTGAGCGGCTGCTCCGACTCGCGATCCCTGGAGAAATCTTCTTTTGGACTATCGCGAGTCTCTTCGCGCAAAACGTTCTCGTCTACGCCAAGGCTGTCCTGCATCTCTCCGACGCGCTCTCCGGCCTGCCGCTCACCGTGCTGTCCGTCGGAATCGGAATCGGCGCCATGCTCGTAGGCCGGCTCTCGCAAAATCGCGTCGAGTATGGATTGGTCCCCTTGGGAGCCACGGGGGTGTTCGTCGCGCTGGCCTTACTGGGGACATTGACCCCGCCGCTCCCCGGCACGTTTCTCGTGATGGGCCTTCTTGGGATATCCAGCGCCTTCATCTTCGTGCCGCTCAACGCCATCCTCCAATGGAAATCACCGCCCGATCGGCGTGGCGCCGTCATCTCGTTCTCCAATACCTGCGTCTTCACCGGGATTTTGTTGGGATCGCTCGCCGGTGGCACGCTCGCCAACGCCGGCCTTTCAACGAGCAGCATCTTCCTCGTCACCGCTGTCTTTACAATGGGCGGCACGCTGTGGGCACTCTGGCTGTTGCCCGACGCATTCATCCGCTTGGTGCTCGTCATCTTCACGAACACGTTGTACCGGCTTCGTGTGGTGGGCCAACACCATGTCCCGCAATCCGGAGGAGCACTCCTCGTCCCCAACCACATGTCGTTCGTCGACGGCTTCCTGCTCATGGCCAGCGTCGATCGGCCCATTCGTTTCGTCGTAGATGCGGCCTACGCCACGCACCCACTGTTCAAATCGCTGATGACCGCGATGAACGTCATCCCGATATCGTCCGCCGGCGGGCCCCGTATGATTCTCCGAGCGCTGCGCAACGCCGGCCAAGCACTCGACGACGGCGAGATCATCTGCATCTTCCCTGAAGGGCAGATCACCAGAACCGGCACGCTCCTCCCGTTCCGACGAGGGTTCGAACGCATAGTGAAGGGACGGACCGTGCCGATCATTCCGGTCCATCTCGATCGAATCTGGGGAAGCATCTTCAGTTTCCGAAACGGACGATTCGCGAGCAAATGGCCTGAGCGCATCCCCTATCCTGCGACCGTCTCGTTTGGAGCTCCGCAACCCTCCACCACGCCGTCCTATGAATTGCGCCGTCTGGTGCGTGAGCTGGGGGAAGCGGCCTGGTATCTGAGAAAAGCCGATCAAGAAGCCCTGCATCGCCCCGTGGTAAGAGCCTGGCGGCGACGCCCGTTCGCGTTCGCAATGGCTGACGGCTCTCGCCCGCATGTCTCAGCCTTGCAGGCCTTGATCGGCACCATCGCGCTTGCCCGCGCGCTCAGGCCGTATTGGAACGCACGGCAGCATGTGGGCTTGCTCTTGCCGCCCAGCGTCGCCGGCGCATTGGCCAACATCGCCGCATCACTCGTCGGCAAGACCAGCGTGAACTTGAACTACACGGTGGGCCGAGCTGGTCTCGAATCAGCCATCACACAAGCCACGATTAAGACCGTGCTCACCAGTCGCCAATTTATTGAGAAGGCGAAGCTCGATATTCCGCAAGGCACCACGATTCTGTGGCTCGAAGACATCGCCAAGACGATCAGCGGCGGCAAGAAGTTGATCGCGCTGTTGCTGGCGCTGTTCGCTTCTATGCGTCTCTTGGAGCGCGCCTGTGGTCAGACCAGCAAGACCAGCATGGACGATCTTGCGACAATTATTTTCAGCAGCGGCAGCACCGGCGAGCCAAAGGGCGTGATGCTCTCCCATTTCAGCATCAACTCCAACGTCGAGGGCGCGGCGCAAGTGATCCACATCGACAAGACCGATCGCGCGCTCGGCATTCTGCCGTTCTTCCATTCCTTCGGGTATATGTTGCTCTGGTTCTACGCGCGACAAAACACCGGGATCATCTTTCATCCCTCGCCGCTCGATGTGGGCGCGATCGGGGAACTCTGCAGCCGCTATCGCATCTCACTGTTGGTCGTCACGCCAACTTTTCTACAGTTGTATTCACGGCGCTGCACGCCGGAGCAATTCAGCACCCTACGCGTCGTGCTGACAGGAGCGGAGAAGTTGCCGTTGCGCCTGGCACAGTCCTTCGAGGATCGATTCGGCATTGCCCCGGTCGAAGGCTACGGTGTCACGGAATGCGCTCCGGTGATCTCCTCCAATTGCCCGGACTTCCGCGCTTCAGGCTTTTATCAGATGGCGTCGCGTCGAGGCACCGTCGGACAGCCGTTTCCCGGCGTGTCCGTGCGCATCGTCGACCCCGACACGTTCGAGATGCTGCCTCCGGGAAAAGCCGGCATGTTGCTCGTAAAAGGCCCGAACGTGATGAACGGCTACATCGGCCGCGAGGATCTGACGAAGAAGGCCATGCGGGATGGTTGGTACGTGACCGGCGACATCGCCACGTTGGATGAAGACGGATTCCTGACGATCACCGATCGGCTCTCGCGCTTCTCGAAGATCGGCGGCGAGATGGTGCCGCATGGCCGCGTCGAAGAAGCGCTGCAGCAAGCGGCTGGCGCAGACCTCCAAGTCTTCGCCGTCACCGGCATTCCCGACGAGAAAAAAGGCGAGCGCCTGGCAGTCCTCCATACGCTCGATGACACGCGTATTCCGGAAATCCTGGAGAAGGTTGCCACCCAGGGGTTATCGAATCTCTTTATTCCATCTCGGAATCAATTCGTAAAAGTCGATGCATTGCCCCTGCTCGGCACCGGCAAGCTCGATCTCCGAGGGGTCAAAC
>JAHFES010000027.1:17360-19264 GCA_023248355.1 Nitrospiraceae bacterium | reverse complement strand
TCGGTCGGCGATCCCGATCGGCTCAGGGTCCCACTCGATGAAGGCGCCACCGTCATTGCAGCCCATGCCTGCAGCTACGGGCTCATCATCTACGAAAAGTTTCTTCCGACGTTGCGCGACCTCGTGAAGCGCTATCCGCACTTCTATTCGGATATCTCCGCCCTCACGCTGCCCAACCGGCTCAGGATGCTCTTGCATTTGCGCAAGTACCCCGAGGTCCACGAACGGTTGCTCTTCGGCACTGACTACCCGCTCTCCGTCTTCCATATCGCAGCCTGGGGACGAGTGGCGCTCGGCACGCTGCGCGACATGATCCGCACCAAGAATCGCTTCGATCGACAGGTGTCGGTCTGTCGAGGATTGGGACTCGATTTCCGTTCTTTCGGCGACATCGTCGCGTCACCCAAGCTATAAGCTACATACCGCGTTATGGATCGAGACCAGATACTCGCCAGCCTAAGAGAAGGGATTCTCGCCTGCGCGACATTACGAGTATCGAGGGAGCTGGCTGAAGATCTCACGCAAGAGGTCCTCGTGGTGCTGCACGACAAATACTCTCATGTCACGGCATTGCCGATCTCGTGCCCCTGGCTTTTCAGGTGCTGCGGTTCAAGATGCTCGATGCCCACCGAAAAGCCTTCCGCCGTCGAGGCGAGTATAATCAGGAATCGGTTGAGGACCTTCCGCTCGCCGATCCAGGCGACGATCCAGCCAGGCAACTGGAACGCAAACAGACGGTTGACCGGTTGCTCCAGGCGTTAAGCCAATTAGGCGAGCGCTGTCGGGAACTCTTCAAGTGGAAGCTGGAAGGGAAGAGCTTTCCTGAAATTCAGAAGCTCATGGGCCAGAACTCGGTCAATACAATTTATACGTGGGATCTTCGCTGCCGGAAACAATTACTGGGTCTTATGGGTGGCAGTTGGGAATGATGCTTCAGGTATTCCATTTTTCATTTTGCCTTTTAACTTTTGAATTGCCTTTAGGCCATGTCTGACCACGAACTGGAAACGCTGTTAGGCGGATTCGCAGCGGATACGCTGACGGCTGAGGAGCGCAAGCTGCTCTATACCGCAGCCTTACAAGATCAGCAGTTGTTCAACACGCTCGCTGACGAACAGGCGCTGAAAGAATTGCTATCCGATCCAGTCGTGCGCCGCAGATTATTGCACGGCTTGCAGCAGACCGGCAATTCAGGCGCAGGCGGCTCGCTGTCGTGGCTGGATTGGTTCAGACGACCGACTGGGATCGCCTTCGCAGGCGGCCTCGCTGCAGCAGCCTTCGCCGTTGTCCTGGGCACGAAGATCTATCAGGAGAGTCTCAAACAAGCGGCCCAGCCGGCTGCCACCGAAGACACAAAGCCAGCGGCGTCGCCTACTTCAGCGCCTTCTGCATCTCAACCGGCGCCTCCTCAACTTACCGAGCCGCAACCCAAGGCCAAAGAGAACGCGCCTCCTGCGATCGATCTCGCAAAGAAAGATGCGCTGATCGACAAGATGGTCAAGCGAGAACGGTCCGCACCGTCGAAGCCGCAAGAGCAGGCTGCCTCAGATGCCGACCCCGAGGCGCTGAAACAGCGACCCGAACAAGATGAAGTCCGCAGACAAGCCGAAGCACCAGTGGCGGCGTTAGGCAAGACCGCGGAGGAAGTGACCGCCTCGGCTGACCAGAAACTCGCGACAAGCGCTCCGCCACCAGCGTCTGCTCCAGCTCCGGCGCCAATGCAGGCGCCGGCAGCCGGAACCATCGCATCGGCAGTCGGTGCCCGTGCCCTCTTTTACGGCGGAGAGGCAACGCGCCCTGATAGCGGAAGGATGGCCCAAGAAAAAGAACGAGCGATGAAACCTCTGGCTGAGTCAGCGCCGCAAGCCATGCGGCCAGAACGAAAAATGGATCAGTTCGCCCTT
>JAHFES010000027.1:0-17260 GCA_023248355.1 Nitrospiraceae bacterium | reverse complement strand
AGAGGCAACGCGCCCTGATAGCGGAAGGATGGCCCAAGAAAAAGAACGAGCGATGAAACCTCTGGCTGAGTCAGCGCCGCAAGCCATGCGGCCAGAACGAAAAATGGATCAGTTCGCCCTTGCAGGGAAAGCCGCAGGCACCGCTGCCCAACTCAAACCGTTAGGCCTCCGCTACAGCTTGATCATGGCAGGTCCCGGGGGGATCGACATGGAAGTGGATCCGACCACGGCCGTCGGCAAAGACGACGCGCCTCGTCTCGCCATTCAGGCCAATGAGGATGGGTATCTGACTGTTGTCATCCAGCACTCACCCGACGCACCCACGATGCTCTTTCCTCCTTCAAGCGGGGATGGCCATGTGCCACGGCTGACCAACATTGCGATTGCACTCGCAAGTCTGTTTGCCGAGCAGACGACAGCCGAGCAAGTCCAGCTGTTGGTATTGTTCTCCCGCACACCCCATGACATCGGCAAGGCGATGTTGTCCGCGAAGAAAGGAAGCCCTCTATTGATTGAGCGCGTCGACCCCGGCCAACCAGGCGCGCCGGCAGAACAGGCCGTCTATGTCGTCAATCCCGACCCCGCTCCGGCCGCCTCTGTGTCGTTCGAAATCCCGCTGTCGCTCCGTCCATAGGCCGAGCACGCCGTTCCATACTCGAAGAACAAATGCCTGCTTCGATTCTGCCGGTCCAAGCAAAGCCACCTACGTGAACGGCATCCAGCCATGGCCCTCAGGAGGGCTTCTCTGAAAACTCGCTGCCGTGCATCCTGGCGAAGAGATCCCAGTCGAACTGTTTCGGCGCCACCGCATGAAGCGGGATGGCCTCAATCGTGGCTCGCTCCCGGTAGGCCAACATACAGCCTACGACATCCTCCGGGCGTTCGACCAAACGATGGATGGTCTCATACGCCAGATGCTGCGCGATCGCTTTGTCCTCCGGTGTCGGCGGCGCACCGCGCAAGGTGTGGCCGAGAATGGTGGCCTTTGTCGCCTGAGTCATCGGATACAGACCGGGCCGCGCTTGGCGCTGCGGCCATCGCGCAATCACGCCGGCCACATAATCGAGCAGGCCATGCACGCCGCCCTCCGGATGGTGACGATGAGGAGTGCGCTCGGCCACTACGAACAAATGGCTCTTGTTCGGCACCCCTAAGGTCCGCTTCAGGGTCCCGAGGATGACGTCGTCGATATACGCATCGGGGTCCGGATGCTCGTTGACCAGCAAACCCTCGGCTCTTGCCTGATAGGCGCAGGCCAACGCGAGGTGACCTGATCCCGCGCCCATGACTTCGACAAAGAAGACGGTTCCCATCGCGGCACTGGTGGCCTTGAGGGACTCGATCGACTGATTCGCAAGCGCGATGGCGGAATGGTAGCCCAGCGAGGTCGTGCCTTCGATATTGTTATCGATGGTGCCGGGAATGCCGACCACCTGGACGCCGAACCCTTCATAGATGGCCCGTGCGCCTCGAAGGCTGCCGTCGCCGCCCACGACGACCAATGCTCCGTCCTGCAGATAGGGTTCGAGGTGCCGCATCGCCGCCTGCTGAACAGATTCATTCTTGAAGTCCTCAAAGCGGCTGCTGCCGATTGGGCTGCTCGCATGACTGCTCATGCCGCGCGTATCTTCTTCGGTGACCGCTTCGATCCAATTGTTCGCGAGCCCGAGGAACCCGTGCCGGACGAAATGGACATCCAGGCCGAGCCGGTTTCCTGTCACCCGCAACTCCTTCAAAGCGGCGCCGGCGCCGGCGAAGTCTCCACCGGAGACCAACGCGACGATCCGTTTGAGCTGTCGAGGCTTCAGCGTCACTCGATCTTTCCGTATCCGTTCGACCGTGACCCACGTATCGCGCGCGGCTCGTTCGCGCTCCGAGAGTCCGACCGCGGTCGAATAACCGGACAATCGCCCTTTCTCAAACGTCAGGAGCACCACGTTGTCCTGACCCTCTTTGTAGTCGCTGAATTCGGTGAAGGCCTCGTGAAACGGACGAGGGTCCAAATAGATCATGAGAGCCCGTAGCGTGGAGCTGTGCGTATAGAGACAGGCCACCGAGCCAGGATGAGCTTCGCCCAGCCGATGCAGGCCGTCGATGACATCCACGTAGAGATCGAAAAATGAATTGCCGCCGGGGTAACAATACAGCGGATCTTTGATCAGACGTTTTGCCGTGGGGACGTCGACCCCGAAGGCCTTGGCGGCTTCCTCGGCCTCAACCGTTTTTCCCACGCCCGTGACCCACCCGAAGTCCGACGACTCCAACGCAGGTTCATAGGCGGGCTCCGGAGGAGATCCTGGGACGAGCGCGGCGACCACGCGCTGAAAGAGTTGCCGGGTGTTGGGACTGTGGCTGATGAAGTGGAGGAACGTACGCGGATCCAGATAATTGGACAGATGGAGAAAATCGAGTTGCTGTCCCACCACGCCGACCATCCGAGCGAGCGCGGCCCCCACCGCATCGGCTCGCGGCACACCCCGTTCCTGATCCAGTTGATTCGCCAAGCGGCGCCCGACCCGATGCGTTTTGCTCTCCACCAGCGAGATACCGTGGCGCATCGTAAAAAACAGGGTTCGATCGGCCAAATCGCGAGGCAACAACCAGAACCGCTCGTCCCCCAAGTCCAGCACAATGCGGCCCTCAGCCAACTGGGGCGTGAGCTGGGTGCGCGGCACGATCGCCACCGGGCGACGGTGGATCGGTTTCAACACCGATCCGATCGGCACACGCAGCAAGGGCTGGAGCATTCCTTCCGCCAGTAGTCGGTTCCAGGCGGCAAAAAACACCAACTCATCGCCTGCGCAGGCTTCGTCGATGAGGGCTCTCCTCGCCGACCGGTAGGTATCGGCATCGGAAAATCCCCTTTGGGCGGTTTGGACAAATGCCACGATCTTTCCCATCGCGGCCTGGGCTTGGCCGGCTCGGTGGGTCGAAGGAGTCGGAATGCTCGGCAACTGCACTCCCTCGCGAGACGGACGCCGTGCGAGCAGTTCTCCGTAGGCCAGCAGGCCTTCGATCGTCACGAAGTCAAGTTGATTTGTGGTAATCTGCATGCTCCCTCTTCAACGCAAGAGTGCGCGAACCATCGTTCGCGAGAATAGCCTGGAGCATCATTGGGCGTCCGTTCCCATCTTGTCAAGACTTGAGGAAGTCACCATGCGAAAAGCCAAGATTGTCTGCACGATCGGTCCAGCCAGTGATTCGTTGATGATGTTGGACCGGCTCATTGAGAGCGGGATGGATGCGGCCCGGCTGAATTTCTCCCACGGCACCCACGAGTCTCACGCAGCGGCCATCAAGGCGATCCGTCAAGCCGCAGAACGCCGGCGCACGGCGGTGGCAATTATCCAGGATCTGCAAGGACCCAGGATTCGAGTGGGCGAACTGGCTGCTGAAGGGATCGAGCTCAAGGCCGGCCAGTCGGTGCGCCTCACAACGATGCTGGCTCGCTCCGGCGGGCAGCTCGGCGTTCAGTCCCTCGCCATCGCACGCTCCACTATTCAGGAAATCCCGGTCATCTACCAGTTCCTGGCGCGTGACATTCAACTAGGCGCGCGGATTCTGATCAACGACGGACTCATTGAACTGCTCGCCGATCGAATCACCGGCGGTTCCGTCGAATGCACCGTCACGATCGGCGGAAGAATCACATCGCACAAGGGGATCAATCTGCCCGACACCCGCGTCAGTGCCCCCACCCTCACCGACAAAGATCGAGAAGACATTCGCTTCGGAGTCACTCAGGGTGTGGACTATCTGGCGCTCTCGTTCGTCAGGGGTCCTGAAGACATCACGGCGGCAAAGAAGTTACTCGCCGAGTGCGGCGGGAATCAGCCGATCATTGCCAAGATCGAACGGGCCGAAGCGGTGGCCGCGCTGGACGCGATATTGGAACAGGCCGACGGCGTGATGATCGCGCGTGGCGATCTGGGCGTTGAAATGGGTCCTGAAGCCGTGCCCATGCTGCAGAAACGCATCATCGCTGAGGCCAACCGCCGGCGCCGCCTCGTGATTACGGCGACCCAAATGTTGGAGTCGATGACGCAGCACCTGCGTCCGACGAGAGCGGAAGCTTCGGATGTCGCCAACGCCGTCTTCGATGGAACCGATGCCGTGATGCTCTCGGCTGAAACGGCCATTGGAGCGCACCCGATCGAAACGGTCCAGGTCATGGATCGCATCATTCGCGCAGCGGAAGAAGGAACCGAGCTGGGCTGGATGTCGAAGGTTGAAACTGAGCGTGGGACCATCTCATTTCCCGAGGCCATCTGTACCGCTGCCTCTTCCGCCGCCGCAGCGATCACCGCGAGTGCGATCGTGGCATTCAGTGAGAAAGGCCGGACCGCTCGCTTGATCTCCAAGCAACGGCCCGCCGCGCCGATTATTGCCTTTACGCCGTTCGAGCCGGTCAGGCAACAGATGGCCCTCTACTGGGGTGTGCGTCCTCATACGATGCCACAAATTGAGCAGACCGACGCACGCGTAGACGAGGCTGAACGCCGGTTAAAAACAGAGGGGCTCGTCAAAACCGGAGAACGGATTGTGATCCTGTCAGGAACGCGCATCGGACAGCCGGGAGGGACCAACTTGATCAAGCTACAGGAAGTGGGATGACCCCGGCTAACATTCCGCTACTCAGGACGACAGGTCGTATGGCCGAGGCGGCAATAGAGAAACCCAGCTATCAGGGACCGGCGTTCTTGTCGTACGGGTTCCGGCCGTTTTTTCTCTGTGCTGCGCTGTTTGCCGGCGTGGCGGTCCCTGCCTGGATTCTGCTTCTGACCGGAGCAGGTGATTCAGCATTCCTCTATGCCCCGCGCGATTGGCATGTGCATGAGATGCTCTTCGGCTTTCTGCCCGCTGTGATCACCGGCTTCCTGCTGACGGCTATTCCCAATTGGACCGAACGTCCTCCGCTCAGGGGCATGCCACTGCTCTTGTTGTTGACCTTGTGGCTGGCCGGACGCCTGGTCATCGCCGTGCCGTGGCCTACGCCCCTCGTGTCCGCCGTCGTTGATGGAGCATTTCTTGTCGTGTTGGCGGCAATTGTCTGGCGAGAGATTGCCATTGGGAAGGCCTGGGATCGTTCGCCGATAGGGGTCCTGATCAGTTTGTATGCAGGCGCCAACATGCTGTTTCACGTGCTCGCGCTGAAGGGCGCGGAGACGGATCTTCCCGAGCGGATGGCTCTCGCGCTGATCATGATGTTGCTGACGCTCATCGGTGGGCGCGTCACTCCCAGCTTTACCGGCGACTACATGGTCCAGCAAGGCATGACCGAACAGCCTCCGCCCTTTTCCCGTTTCGATGGAGCGTCGATCGTGCTCGTGGCAATTGCCGCTGTCGCGTGGGCTGTTCAGCCACAGGCCATGGCAACCGGCTGGATACTGGCGGCCGCAGGGTTGGCCAATCTGGTCCGCCTGTCGCGCTGGCGCGGCTGGCTCATTTGGCGTGAGCCGTTAGTGCTGATCCTGCATCTGGGTTATGGGTGGCTGGCACTGTCGCTGATGGCACTGGGTGGAGCGATTCTTGGGCTGGGCATGCAAACGGCGAATGCTGTTCACGCCCTCACGACCGGCGCAGTAGGCGTGATGACCCTGGCGGTGATGACCCGCGCCAGCTTGGGCCACACGGGACGACCGCTGCACGCAGGTCTTATGACAGTCTTCATATACATTCTGGTCAACCTGGGTGCAATACTGCGGGTATTCGGGCCGGCCATCGGCCTCCCGACGAATGTCATGCTTGGCGTAGCGGCGGTGGCCTGGAGCGGCGCCTATCTCCTATTTGCCGTGATCTACGGACCTCTCCTCAGTCGCCCCAGCATCGACGAGTGACGGCTCTTTTCGCAGAGGAGCGTGGAACTCACGGATCATCTCGTTGAAACAGTCACACCAGGTGGGCCGACTAAGTCTCTGGAACAAGCTACCTACATCATGAGCCAAGGCCCCTCCAAACCGCTCAGATTATGGTCGCACTTCTCTTCAGTCGGTAGTATTGCATTTCCCCTCGTACCCAACCAATCCCTTTGATTTTCCCGAGGCGCCATATCAAACTGCCATCCCTGACGGTACGCTTTTAGCCGTCCAGCTGGCTCTGAATCAGAACGCGGTATCGATCGGATAGGACATGAGTAAGATCGAATTCACAGGCACGATCGTCAGCGTCAAAGCTCGCATACGCCTGATCCGTTCCTTCGATCAAATCCCAACCCACCAGTATCAGGGATACACACTGATTCTCGACGGAGAGGTAGATCGCGTACCCCGGAGCCGGTTCAAAATAGCCATCGGCCCCAAAGCCCATGAACAACACCAGTTCCGCATCGGCGACACCATCAGGGGTAAGGCTCTCCCCGTTCCGGACTCCGAAACAGAATGGGCGGAGTTCTACAAGGTCAGTGGGCTCCAACTCATGAAGCGGACACAGCCCGATGTTCTGCCACCCAGTCCTACCGGCGGTGTCCCACCTCCCCTAGCGCAATACCGCGAACAGGGGCACCTTCGGCTGAAGCGGGACACCTGCGAATCACAATGTGTTCAATGTCCCTTCGGCCTGACGATGCCGACACAAATCATCCTCGATCACTGGAATCCGTCACAGATAAAGTGGCGCTTTGAAACCCACTGTTACGGCTCGCGCGGATGCCCACGCTACAAGTCCGGACCACCTTACCGCGTACCCGGCCGGAAGCCAGGCATGATTTACGTGGACGATGACGTGGAACGCGCGGCACGGGGAGAGTGAGATCGATCCGCCAAATGTGTGATTGCAAGACCTGACCCCTTTACCCATGACCCCTTTACCCACAGCCGACCGGTAACCCGCGTAGCTGGTTACCGGTCGGCTGGAGCGCCTGGTTGGGCGGCATTACTCGGCGGTGGTTGGATCAATTACCGAGGTAACTTGTGAGACCCGATTTGCGGGGAAGCCTCCTTGCTCGGCGTGCTCCCGAACCATCTTCTCGTTCGGTGCGACGTATACGCAATAGATCTTATCGCCAGTCACATAGCTTTGCACCCATTGAATCTGCGGCCCCATCTTATTCAGCACGCCGCATGACTTCTGTGAGATGGCCTTGAGCTCTTGAGACGACAACTTTCCGGCTCCCGGAATGTCACGTTCGATCACGTACTTTGGCATAGCACTCTCCTTACTGTATGACTTCGGAACGAGCCCCATGCTCGCCCGACCTACTCGTCACGCTTATCGTGACGCTCAACGGCCCCGCGGCTCACCGGCAGGCGCGGAGCAACCATAGGGTCATGAGAAGGGTTGCTCATGAGAAGGGTCCATGAGAAGGGTCAGGTCTTGCAATCACACATCAAGTCTACGAATCGACGCGTTGGGAATTGGGAATATGTTCGTAGAAATATTCACGCACCGCTGCGATTCTCTCCGCTTTATCTTCTGTATTGACGTTGTCTCCCCATGCCATAGCTGAACCCTCCCAGATCGAAATGCTATCACAGGCTAGGCTTTAGGAAGGAGAGAGTCAACGGAGAGCGTGGACAATGTTGAGGGAGAGATATGGGGCCAGTGCTTGACTTTGCATCGCACCATCATCTGCCTGCACTGGCTTTCATGTCCAAAGTCAAGAAGTGACCCTGCCTTTGCATCCTACTTCGATGTCTCGCTTTGGCAGATCGCTCTCACGCTCGGCACAGCGCTCCTCACCCAGTATGCCGGCACGCGCTTCAATAACCTGCCTTCGTTCGATCCTCGTAGTCCGCTGGATTTGGCTCTTCTCCCAAGTCTCACAGTCCTCGATACACATCCGAAGGGGTGGGCCTGCGCCGGATGCCAGGAAGAATGGCTCGCACAGAGGGTCCCTGTCCTTGCACGCACACGCCATTCGTGATACTCAGGGATCACCTGAGGCTGATGATGGAACACACTGCGTCTGAACACATGACCGACATCCAGCGAACGATCGAGCCGGTGATGGCCCGCCATTCGTCTGTGGTCATCGCGATTCTCTTTGGGTCGCTGGCCTCCGCTCAGGCTCGGTTCGACAGCGACCTTGACCTGGCCGTCGCGACCATCACACCGCTCACCCCTCAGGGCCGGATCGACCTCATCGAAGACCTCGCCGTGGCATTCGGCCGGCCGGTGGATCTGATCGATCTCGATCAGATCCACGGCCCGCTGCTTCACCAAATCCTGACGCAGGGGCGGCTGATCCTCTGCAAGGACCGAACGCGCTATGCCGAACTGCTCCGCCGCATGGTCTATGATGAAGCCGACTTTATGCCCTACTATCGCCGAATACTCGCGGAGAGGAGAAAAGCATGGATCGGGATATAATCGAGGCCAAGTTTGAATCGCTCAGGCGGTCGCCAACTTGTTGCGCAAGGCATAATACGGCTCGCTTGCCATCGACTGTCGTCAGGAGGCTTCGCATGACTACTCGAACCCTTCGCGCCATGTTACTCCTGTTGCTTCCCACCCTGTTCTTCCTGACCCAGTGCAAACAAAAAGACTCCACGCCACCTGTGCCAAAAGTCCTGAACGCCCCGACAACGCCCGAGCATCCACCCAACGTACCTGAGGCTTCTTCCAAGCAAGCGCCCTCCACCAACTGAGCTTACAATGCACAACGGCGAGGCCTGGGGTCACCAAGCCTCGCCGCTGTTTGGACTCGACGCCAGCCCGGAGGCTGACGCTGTTGCTCTAGGTATGGATCGAGAGTGTCATCGACGTTTGACGGGTTGACTGATACGTGAGGAACGCCGTGGTCGCAGTTTGCATAGGCACATCGGGCGTCTGTTGCTGCTCGGTTTCACCACGAAGTTCTTTCTGCAGCTCCTCGCGCACCTTGTCGAGCAAGCGCGGGAGATGCCGTCTGAGCTTGTGCGATTTCACCTGTGAATCTTTCACAGCATCCAACACTTGCTCCACGAGGGACTTGCGCTTCTGGTCCTCCATCGCAGGCGCTGTGAGATGCACGTCCTCCGGAGTGCCGGTCGCAGCGGTAGAAGCCGAAGGGTGGGTGGGCGCCGTGGTACCGGAAGACGGAGACGGGATCGCCGCAGCCGTCGAAGGCGCCACACCCGGGGTAGCAAGTTGCGTGGGTTCAGTATTGGGATTCGTTGCTGGAGTCGTGGGCAACGCAGCCGTTGCTCCAGTCGGGGCGTTGGACTCTGCAGCCAACTGCGCCGCGATTACGGTCATAGACCGTTCAACGTCCACACTCAGATCGAGTCCGGCCAGGGACGAGAAGTTGCCGAATCGATCGGCCAGTTTCGCCGTCTTGGCCAGCGCTTCCTCATCCTGCCCGCTGAAGTACTTTTTGAAGATATTGCTGACTTTCTGGAGCAGCTTCGCCAAATCCTTTACTTCTTGTTCATTCAGATCGCCTTCCACCGTCACGCCGAACTCCTGGCGCACCGACAATTCGGCATATTTCGCTTCGATGTCCACCGTCCCGCCATTCGCTTCGGCATGGGATGTGTAGTTCACCGACCGGAAATCGGATTCGAGGTTGGCGGTCAGCGTGATCTTGTCCCCCTCAGCCGTCGTGACGCTCAGTCGGCCAGCGAGGTCGTTGGACAACGCCACGCCGCTGACCTGCGTATCCAACCGTTGGGTGCCAATCCCGCTTGTAGACGGGAGGTTAAAGAACTGTTTGGGATCGACCTGTGTCAGGGCTTGCACGGCCACAGGGCGTCTCCTCGCTGAGTGGACCAGGTACACATCACCGCGTAGCTCACCTATCGGCTCACAACTGGCTGAACTTGAGCAGACTTATGCTATAGTGGAGACGATAGCCGTTCTTTCGGCCGTTTCTCTCATAACCAAGGAGGCATCCCATGCGACAGGTTTCCTGGTTTCTCGCGCTCACCTGCCTCACCGTCCTGCTTCAGGCCACCGGCTGTTCCATCAAAGCCACCATTGATCAAACCATCGACACGACAACGAATGTGACCGGCACCACCTCCTCAGCCCGCAGCTGGTTTACTGAAGATGGTCAGATGAAGGCCGTCTTCAAGGCGACAGCATTTGTCACCTTCAACCAAGAGAACTTGAGTCAAGACCTCGCGGCAGGACGGGGGGAATACCTCGCCTCGATGAGCGTCCTGCTGGGCGTTCCGAGCGATCGACAACCGGCGTTCTTCTCTGCGGCTCAGGGGCGCTATGCACACGAAGCACGCTCAGATTCTTCCTCACCCACAACTCTCCTGGCCCTCTTGCAGGAGACCGCCACACCGTTCATGCACTAAACGACAACCATCGGACGCCAGACCATGACCACACCAATCGCTGATGCCACACTCCCATTCCGGAAAATCTTCCATCCCACGGACTTCTCGACCGAGAGCCACACCGCACTCATTCACGCCTTGAAGTTAGCCGTGACGGTCAAGGCGGAACTGTCCATGATGCACATCGATCCCAATGTGTCCCGGAAGGACTTCGAGGATTTTCCACGCATCCGTCCGATCCTCGAACAGTGGAAGATCCTCCCGGCCCATAGCACGAAAAACCAAGTTGCTGAGATGGGCGTTTGGATCAAGAAAACCCGGACGGTGGCCACGAATCCAACCGAGGCCATTCTCCACTACCTGGCGACTCATCCCGCCGATCTCCTCGTCATGACCACGCATCAACACGAAGGCCTGGCCAGATGGCAGCACCAGGCCATCGCAGAACCGATTGCACGAGGCAGCCATACTCCTACGCTCTTCGTGCCAGCCCACGTTGAAGGATTCGCCGCGAAGGATACGGGGCAGACAAAACTCCGGCGCGTGCTCATTCCTGTGAGCGAAAAACCCAATCCCCAGGCAGCCGTCGATATCACAGCACAATTAGCCCTAACGCTGGGCTGCGAGAGCCTGACCGGCGTCCTCGTCCACGCAGGAAATGACTCCACGCTCCACTCGATCCGCTACCCCACACGCAAGGGTTTGCTCTGGCATACCATGACGTGCCACGGGAACATTGTTGACGTGATTTTAGGAATGGGAGCGGACTTTGATGTCGATCTGATCGTGATGACGACAGAAGGGCATCATTCTCTACTCGATATGATGCGAGGGAGCACGATGGAGCGTGTGTTGCGCGGCGCACGCTGTCCGCTTCTGGCCCTACCGGCTCCGCGCTAACGAATCACGGTTGCGAGATCGACGGCGCGCGCCTCACGCGCGCGGCCGACCACCGTTCGGATCACGGCGCCGTCTTTGATCACGAGAAAATTCGTCGAGACGGACGGAATGCGGGGACCTGGCAGGATCACGCCGGCCAGGTTGAGCGGATCGACGGCGGAGAGCTTCACTTCCTGTGTAAGTCCGAACCCGCTTTTGCGCAAGGCTCGCATCGACTCGACCGCCTCCGGCAGCGCGAATTGCTCGCCGACAAACCCGGACACAAATCGCCCACCGCGAATCTCTCCTTGCAACTCCATGCGCCGATACTGCACGAGCACATCGCGCCAGGCGATTGAACAGGACTCTCGCCCCAGAAGATCGCGGAACACCACGCCGTAGCGCCGCAACAGTTGACGGGCAACTTGCTCGGCAAGACGTGATGAGTGATGGGTGATGGGTGATGGGTTGGCTGACTGGGAACTGATAGCTGAAGGCTGATAGCTGATCGCGCTTCTGAGCAGACACCAGCGGCCGCCCGCATGGCGCGGACGCCGCAGCCGTGCCCGTCCTTCTGCACGCCGCCGGTGAGGATCGAGCAGCGCGCGCAGATTATCAAATCCATCAGCGGTCACGAGCCCCGCCGCGACTAGTTCCCAGAGGCCCTGCTCCACTTCTGCCGCCAGATGACCCGTTTCCCGCACGAGATCGTTGAAGAAGCTGGCGCCGCGCTTCTGAAGCACCTGGTGTAGCCGTTGCGCGACGGCACTTACATTGGCCGGCAGCGAACCAGACGCCGATCCCTGTGTGCTCTGTGAGAGATCGACCAGCCATTCAGCCGTCTCACGTGGGAACAGACTGATGGGCGCGGCACTCGTCGGAACCACTCGCCGCGGTCCATCGTCGCCCACCCCACTCACGCGAGCGGGAGATGACAAGCGTCCCCACGCCACGGCGCCACTCAAACAAAGCCGATCCAACCATTCCGGTTCATACTTCGCCAAACGCGATCGCAACAGATGCGGTTCCCAGGCTGACGCTGCCGCCTCATAGCCGGCCAACTGCGTAATGACCGCAGCCAGCCCCGCTTCTCCGTGCAAGCGAGCCCCTGGCGTCACATGCTGCCATCGCAGCAAGAACGACATGAACTCGGCAGCTGTGACCGGTTCAATCTCTTTTCTGAGCGCCCCGAGCGTAAGCCGATGGATACGGGCCAGCAATCGGCGATGACACCACTCCGGTGCGGAAGCGCCGGAATTTTCAATTTTGAATTTTAAATGTAAAATTTGGCCGACTGGCCGGAACTGTCCACGAAGGACTTGGCCCTGGGCTTCGAGCCGCATCATCGCCCCATTCACCGCATCGTGCGGAAGGTGGAGACGACCGGCAAGTTCGCTCGTCGTCGTCGGGCCGATGCTTTCCATCCAGCCTTGAACGATCATATCGAGCGTCGCTTCATCACCGCTCGCAAATACCGCCTCGATCTGCGCTTGATTCTCCTTTGCCACCCACCCTTTTGCCTCTTGCCCCTCGCCTCTCGCCCGCAATTCGACGGCGCGTCCTTCGTCAATCAAGCGCGGCAGATAGGCCGCCCATTGCTCGGCTTGCTCGACAGGTACCCACACTAACGTCAGCAACGCATCATGAAACTCATCGGCATCGCGCACGACCGGCCAGGCCTCACGCTCAACTTCCTCAATCGCAGCGGGGTCAAGCGCGCCGACCTGCCCCAGCAACTCCGGCGGCAGTGTCCGCCGCATTTCGACTGCCCGCGCCCGCCGTTCTTCCAATGGCGCATCGTCAAGAAAGGCATAGGGATTGGCATTCAGAATCTCGTGAGAAAACGGCGAGGGCGTCGGCGTATCGACCGCCACACAGTCGATCTCTTTGTGCTCGATCGCGCGCAACACAGCCGTGAGTCCGTCGAGATCCATCGCCTCCGTGAGACAGTCTCGCAGAGTTTCTGTCACCAGCGGATGGTCGGGAATCTGCCGCGCCGCCCGTTCGCCCGTCAAATTTTCCTGACAGGCGATCGCATCGGGAAAAACAGCCGCGAGAAGATCCTCGGACTTCATCCGCTGGATTTGCGGCGGCACTTTCTTGCCGTTCGAGAACCGGAGCAACGCCAACGAGCGCGAGGCATTCCATCGCCAGCGCGTCGCAAACATCGGCGCCAACAAAACGGCTTGGATAAGTACCTCTCGCACTGAATTCGAATGGAGGTATCCGAAGACCGAGTCCAGCGGGAAGCTGTGTTTCTCGCCGAGCGAGATGACAATGCCGTTGTCAGTCGCGGCCGCTTGCAGCTCGAAATCAAACGTCACGCAAAAGCGTTTGCGTAGCGCCAGCCCCCAGGCCCGATTGATCCGACCCCCGAACGGGGCGTGGATGACGAGCTGCATGCCACCACTTTCATCGAAGAACCGCTCGGCGATGATACGATCGTGCGTCGGGACCGCCCCAAGTACTGCGACTCCAGCGGCTACATAGGCTACAGCCTGTTCGGCTCCTCGTTGATCCAACGCGCATTCGTGGCGAAGCCAGGCAAGGGCCGAGAGGCGAGAGGCCAGGGGCATGCGCTCTTCACCACTTGCCTCATGCCCCGTGCCGCTAGCCCGCTGCGCTATCTCCTGCCGCAACGATGAAACTTCCGCCGACAGTTCAGCGGTTCGAGACGGCGCTTCACCCCGCCAGAAGGGAATGTTGGGAGGAGCGCCTTGCGCATCTTCCACGCGAACCTTGCCCGCTTCGATGCCTTTGATCCGCCAGGAGGTATTACCGAGCAACATGATGTCGCCGGCCAGACTCTCGACGGCGAAGTCCTCATCCACAGACCCCACGACGGTCCCGTCCGGTTCGGCAACGACGGCATAGTTCGCCGTATCGGGAATCGCGCCACCCGAGGTAATTGCCGCGAGCCGTGCTCCACGCCGCCCCTTGAGCCGATGATTGATCCGATCATGAAACAGGTACGCAAGCCCGCGCCCGCGATTCGTGGCGATCCCATCGGACAACATCCGCACCACCTGATCGAACTCTGTTCGCGCCAGGTCTCGATAGGGATAGGCTCGCCGGCAGAGAGCGAACAACTCATCTTCCGTCCAGGTCTGACTCGCCGCAGCCGCCACAATTTGCTGCGACAGAATGTCGAGCGGTGCTATGGGGACTTCGATGCGATCCAAGATTCCCGCTCGAGTGGCACGCACCAACGCGGCGCATTCCAGCAACTCATCCCGCGTCATCGCGAAGAGCCGGCCTTTTGGAATCGCGCTGATCCAGTGGCCCGCACGGCCAATCCGTTGCAGCCCGGTCGCAATCGCCCGAGGCGAACCGATCTGACAGACCAGATCCACCGTACCCACATCGATACCCAACTCCAACGAAGCCGTCGCAATGACCACGCGTGTCTTGCCGGTCTTCAGCCGCTCTTCTGCGTTGAGACGAATCTGACGCGACAGGCTGCCGTGATGCGCGGCCACCGCATCGGGCCCCAAATCCTGAAGCCGTTCTTCGAGGTAGTGCGAGACACGCTCGGCCAGCCGGCGCGTGTTCACGAACACCAGGGTAGAACGATGCTGCCGGACCAGCTCAGCGACACGGTCGTAGACATCGGCCCAGATGGCATTGGTGGCGATGGAGCTCAATTCGTCCTTGGGTACCTCCACGGCGAGATCGAGCTCACGGCGATGCCCAACGTCGACGACTGTCGGCCTCGGCCGATCGCCGACGAGAAACTGCGCCACAAGTTCAATCGGCCGCTGGGTCGCCGATAATCCAATCCGCTGCGGCTTCACGAGCGTCAGCGCCTCCAGCCGTTCCAACGACAAGGCCAAATGCGACCCACGCTTATTCGGGGCAAGTGCATGGATTTCGTCAACGATGACCGTGCGCATCGTCTGCAACATGCGGCGGCTTTTCTCGGCGGTCAGGAGAATAAACAGCGATTCCGGCGTCGTCACCAGAATGTGTGGCGGACGTTTGAGCATCTGCTGCCGCTCCGTCATCGGCGTGTCGCCGGTTCGGACGAGTACACGCAGCTCCGGCATCAGCAACCCGGCCTGCAAGGCAGCCTGGCCGATCTCGGCCAGCGGCTTTTGAAGATTCTTTTGAACGTCGTTGCTCAGTGCTTTGAGAGGCGAGACATAGAGAACCTGCGTGTGATCGTCGAGTTCACAAGCGAGGGCCTGCTTGAAGAGGCTATCGATGCAGGAGAGAAAAGCCGCAAGCGTTTTCCCCGACCCAGTCGGTGCGGCGATCAGCGCATCCTGACCCGATTGAATCGCCGGCCAGGCCTGAACCTGGACATCCGTCGGTTGGCCGACATGCGATTCGAACCAGTCAGAGATGAGAGGATGAAAATTTGAAGACCCCATACACCAGCATCTTACATGAGCCAGCGCATGGGGACCAACAGACAGTCAGCCCCGGTTACCGTACAGCAAAAGCTTCTACGTTTCCTCCGGAAACCAGCGTCCCATTGAGCGTGGTGCTGGTGCCGGCTGAACTAAAGAATACGCGATAGAGTTCCACGGCCGGCGCAGAGGTTTGATTGGCCTGGTATACAACCGAAGCGCTATCGGAAGTAACTAAAACACTATCGACTCGTCTTCCACTCGCTAATATTGGATTAAGCTTCGTTGTAGCCCCGGGAGCCGAAAATGACATGCGATATAGCTCTCTAGTCCCAGCCGAATCTTGATCGGCAATATAGACGACTCCACTGCTATCAGGAATGGTGACGACGTCGAAGACCGCTTCACTCCCGGTTATCAACCCGTTGAGCAGTCTCGTGTTCGCCAACCCAGAAAATACTGTTCGATAGAGCTCGAGTTGCCCATCCACGGTTTGATCGGCAACGTAGACCACACTGGCACTATCCGGCGTCACCACATAGTGAGTGTCTACATCTCCGTTAACTACCAAAGGTCCGTTCAGCTTGGCGCTATTCGTAGGGGACGTCAATGCCACGCGGTAGAGTTCGTTCACTCCGTCCGTTTCCTGATCGGCACGATACACAACACTCGTGCTGTCAGGACTTACGGCGAAATCGAGTACATTGCCACCAGGTATTACTAAGGAATGGCTCACAGTTGCACCGAGTGTTCCTCCGAAGACAGACTCGTAAAGTTCGACAACCGTGCTCGTCGTTTGGTTGGCGGCATACAACACCCCGCTGCTATTCAGGAGAAGCTTGAAGACCGTAACAGACCGACCCGCTGCGTAGCTCGAGTGCAACTTGGTCGGCACTCCAATTGAGGACAAGCTATTTTGGTACAGTTCGACTACTGTATCGATATCCTGATCCGCCAAATAGACGACACGGGCGCTGTTCGACGTCACATCGAAGTCCAATACATTACCATTTGTGATCAGAGATCCATTGAGCTTGGCCGAATTGGTCGGGTTGGAGAAGAGAACTCGATAGAGCTCATTGACACTATCCGTAGTCTCATCAGCTAAATAGACGACCCCGCTTCCGTCTGGGATCAACTTAAAGCTTTGAACGTCGCCGCCGCTTGCCAGAGCACCGTTAAGTTTTGTACTGGCACCGGGAGCAGTCAAATTGACTCGATAGAGCTCGAACACCCCAGGTGTGGTTTGATCAGCGATGTAGACGACGGCACTTTTATCAGATGTAATGGCGAATGCTTGGACTGCCGTGGGTAACGTCAAGGCGGGATTCAGTTTCGCCCCTGAGCTGGCGAGAAAAAGCTCGGGCACCGTATCGATTGTTTGGTCAGCTCGATAGACGATTGCGGCAGCACTGCCTTCTCCCACCCCCCCTCCTCCATCACTTGGGCATCCGCTTAGGAGCAGCATCATCGGCAGCGCGAGCCATGCAAGATTTCGTGTCTTCATGTGTTGTTTCCTTTGTTCGCGTTTCGCATCACAAAGTCTATTTCAATTTATACCACTGTGGAAAACATGTGCCAACTCAAACGGCATGATTTCAATGGACTCTCGTCAAACGTCGCTGGCACACTGTCCTCACTTGCAGACGGAGTCACACGACAGTGGCACACACGTCCCTTGTCATTCTGGGTTCAGGCTATACTGCGCGGCACCTCTTGCCCCTCGCCTCACGCTTCTATACCCACGTCCTCGCCACCAGCCGACAACCGGGGAAAAACCTCCCTGATGTGCCAATAGACCAGCGCATCCGATTTGACTTGGAA
>JAHFES010000102.1:5822-8046 GCA_023248355.1 Nitrospiraceae bacterium | reverse complement strand
GGTCAGGCTACCGGTGCCCACGACGAGCCCTTCGGACCGCAGGCCGCCGTCCCACTCGGTAAGATTTTCAGATGACGCAACGATGCAGCCTTGGGTAAGATTTTCAGATGGCTTGACAGGCCGAGGCAGGCCCTGGTTCTGTGGAACAAACTGGAGAGCGATGATAACGCGGAGACCGGGTAACGATTAGAAGGCCCAGTACCGGGTGGGATCGAAGGTCAGCCGACAGCCAACTAAATATAAGTGTCCTTGCACGTCTTCACGAATGGGCTTTGCCCAACACACTTCCATCAGCGAAACCGATCGATGCAGTGTGCCGCCGAGATGCACCTCCAGCAATTGACCGGGGCGAGGCCCGACGCCCAGCAGCAACTGCATGCCCGACGGACTTGCGTTCACCGTCATCCCAGATCCTTCTTCTAGGATGAGATGGTCCGGGCTGAGGGCATGCGTCAGCGCAAACTCACAAGTTTCGGTCGTTGCCACGCGCTGCTCGTGCCTTCGCTGAGCGCTGGATGAAGGGAGAGAAGAGTCTGGAAGACTCTTCTCTCCCTTAGCCCGTTGAGGAAACATCGACGCGTAATAGGCTTTCACTCGCTGCCAGACAGATATCATGCGGTCGCTCTCCTCGCCTCAATGGTGCCTTGTGCCATACCCATCCACACATCCGCAATGGAAAAGTGCGCCTCGAACTCAATAACGCCGATTATTTTTACATTGACCTTGGCTTCACCGCAATGGCTCCGACAAGGTCGCCAGGCCTAATGTCGGCCTCAAATAGACGCAAGCCATGCCGGATTCTCCCTATTTCCCTTCGGGTTCTGCCCAAGGACTGACGGTCGCTCAACCATGGCTGCAGGCCTCGGTGGCGATCGCCGTGATACTTTCCGGTCGATGGAGTGGCCGGTGGCCTCCGACGGCCTCATCGGAATAGCAGAAGTCTCCTGCTCGACTTGCTTCCCGCCCTGATTCAACGGGTCAGGATCTCAACCAGTACAAACAGGCGGACAGAGACGAACATACTGCACAGTCACAGAGCGGCCTTGTGTGCGACGGTGAGCGAAAAATGGCGTTGACAGTCTGCTAAAAAATGCCGTGTTGCTGGCGACCGATGGGGCCATCCCAACGGTCAGAAGATTTGAACCGTTCGAACCGCCCGTCCATCGCATAGACAGCCACACGGGTTCTCAACGCGTTCCGCTCCGCCAGCGTCATCGGCGTGAAGCGGCGGACGATCTCGAGATTCTGCTGCAGCACCTCTCGCGAATCGATCCCACTCACAAGGGAAGCGATCGGGAGACTCAACACATACCGGAGCGCCTCTTCGACCGTGATGATCTTGTGTTTGATGGGCTCAGCGTTCCCGCTCAAACTTTTCATTCCCAATGGAGCGATGCCGCGCTCATTGAGCATCGGCAACACCTCGTGTTCAAAGCTGCGGTAACTCGCATCGAACACGTTCAACGGCATTTGACAGGTATCGAACGGCACGCCATGGGACAGCATCTTGAGATGAATCTTTGGATCTTTGTGCCCGGTGAATCCGATGAACCGCACCTTCCCTTGCCGCTTCGCTTCCACCAGCGCCTCGACCGCTCCGCCGGGCGCCAGATGTTTGTCCGGATCATCGCCATAAATCACTTCGTGAATTTGCCAGAGGTCGAGGTAGTCGGTCTTCAGGCGGCGGAGCGATTCGTCGAGCTGTTGCAGAGCCACTTTCTTGTCGCGCCCGTGGGAGCAAACTTTAGTCATGAGCATGACCTGTTGCCGACGACCTTGCAGCGCCCGGCCCATGAGTTCCTCAGATCGTCCGCCGTTGTATTCCCAGGCGTTGTCCAGAAAGGTGACGCCCGCGTCGATGGCTTCGTGCAGCACCCGGATAGCCTCGGCGTCGTTCTCCATGCGGCCCCAATGGGCGCCACCGAAACAGAGGATGGAGACGTGCACCCCGGTCTTCCCTAATGCGCGCTTGGGGATTTCTCCGGTCGCTGCCGAGGACGCTGGCGCCATCGCGTCGGCCAGCTCGCGCGGACCGCCGAGCGCTATGAACGACCCGGCGATGCTCAGTGTTTTCAACAGCTGCCGACGGTCGAGCGGTTTCGTCCAGAAATCTGCGCCTTGTTTTCTGGATTTCATACGAGCCTCTCCTGGTTCGGTCAATGGGATGGGGATAGGCTACGTTCCTCTTGCGGGGGTGTCAATCGTGCGGACGTTCAGAACCCCA
>JAHFES010000102.1:0-5722 GCA_023248355.1 Nitrospiraceae bacterium | reverse complement strand
TCAGAACCCCAGTGATAACCCAACCGTTCCTAGCAGTGCAGCCCGGTCGGTTGGCCCGAGGAATTCGGTCCCGATCCCGCCGTCAAGGACAATACGAGACGTCAGCTGATGGCGAAGCCCGATTTCGACGCCGGTGTTGTTGCGTTGACCTCGCAGGTCCGATTGTCGCGTGTACACATTGGCGATGAGGGTATCGCGGAAACTGGTGGGATAGCCCAGCGGATAGCTCACCGCTGCGACGGCGCGATAGGCGCCGGGCCGTTCCTGTCCTTGTGGAGAACCCAGCACGGTATAGCCCACATTCAAGTGTACCCGTAGGCGCTCGAACGAGCGAGTCATGATGCCGGTGAGCTGGCTATCGACGCCTCGTGAGTTCAATCCCGTCGGAAGATCCACCTCGGCACGAATCGCGAGCGCCGGAATGTTCATTGTTTCGGTATTGAAGTTATAGAGTACGCCGACATGCAGATCACCGGACTTATTCGCCCCAACGAGCGTGTTGGGCTCCGTCATCAAATCACCTTGCAGCTCGATCTGCGCGTTGTCGAACGCGCCGTAGATGATTTGCGGTTGGAACGTCACGCGGGTGCGGCCTTCCCGGCGATCGTTGAAGCGCACGCCGCCTTCCATGCCGATCTCCCCTTTCGGAATCGCATAGGCATCTTCCATCCCGATCGGCCGGTTTGGGTCGAGATTGTCATGGTCCAGGGCTGAGCCGATGGCCGGCCACAGGGCCACGAGGGCGATCACGAGAGAAGGGATGAGCTGCACAACTCCCCTTCTCAATGGTGATGCTCCTGAGCTTTCGGCGTGGTGACGATCATCGGATTCGTCGCGTCGGCGCTGGCAAGATAATAGGTATTCACGATTCGGTAGATCTCCGCCCGCTTGGCCTCCCACGTCGGCAGCAGCTCGCTCGTGAGGATGTCACTGATGTTGTCGTGCAGCATATGAAGATTGTCGAAGATGTTGGCGATCTCCGGATAGTGGCTGGCGAAGGAAGGGCTCAGCTCCGCCGTGAGCGGCATGAAGGTCCACTGCACCGGCGGCTGGTCAAGATAGCGACGATAGGTGGCGAGAATGGGCCGCACCGCCTGCGTCTTTTCCTCTAGACTGCGCGCGGCCTGCAAAGGATCGTACACGGCCACTTGCAGATAGTGGTACGACCAGATGGTCGCGTTGAAGAGCGGGAACCGTTTCCGGAATGACTGTGAATAGGGCAACGCATCCAGGCGGCGATGGTCGAGCCGCTTCGCCGTAATGGCGTAGGCACTCTCCTGATAATAGGCCAGCACGTTCCGGATAGCGCGGTCTTTCTCCGGCTCGTCCGAGACGACGATGTCGTAGGTGGCGCGGTGCAGGGCATGCGCTTCGTCGAACGTGTTCTGAGCGCGCCAGGCCAGCTTCATGTACGTGGGCGCGATGGCCTCCTCGTTGGGATTGATCCTCGGTTGCGTGGCGATAAAGGCCAGTGTCTGTTTCCTCGCGGTCTCTTCTATGACCGGTATATCTGTGCCGCCGGTCAGCAGCAGATTTTCGTACAGATTGGAGTGGCCGAAGTCCACGCCGTTGAACTCGCTGTCGAGCTCGGCCAGATCCTCCCGCAACGCAAAGTTCCACAGCGCCCGGTAGTAGAACCGTTTGTCGCGCGGTTCGAACTGACTGCAAGCGGCCACCGTGACGGCGATCACCACCGCCACGATCATGACCGCCGCACGCCTGAGCTTATTGATCCTCATGAACATCGTCTTTCTACTAGAAGCCGATTCACCACCGGTGCATTGTCAATTGTGCGGTCGTTGTGGTTGTATCAAAACTATGACGGACTTTCCTACCCTCACGACCGCGCGGCTTCTGCTCCGGCAGTTTCGGCTCGCCGATGCGCAGGATGTCCAACGGCTGGCAGGGGTACAGGCGGTGGCGAAGCAGACGCTGGTGATTCCCCATCCCTATGAAGACGGCATGGCGGAACGATGGATCGAGCAGCAGCAGAACGAGTTTATTGCGGGTCGGGGGCTGACGTTCGCCATCCTGCTGGCGGCAAGCGCGACGTTCATCGGCTCAATCGGGATGGAGATACAGACCGAGCACCGCCATGCGCGGCTGAGCTATTGGCTCGGCCTGCCCTACTGGAACCAGGGTTATGCCACCGAAGCGGCGAAGGCCGTCCTCGCGCATGGGTTCACCCTGTTGAACTTGCATCGCATCTACGCGCCGCACTTTCACACGAATCCCGCCTCAGGCCGCGTCTTGCAAAAAGCAGGCATGACCTACGAGGGCCGGATGCGACAGCACTATCTCCGGTTCGGCGAGTATCAGGACCTCGAACTCTATGGGATGCTGCAGCATGATTTTCTGGCCAGGACTGAGCAGGACTCATCTCACTAGAAAAATCTGCGCCACCGAATCACTCAGATCTGCGAGTGGATGAGTCCCGCCCACGGCCTCACTTGAGCTTCTTCTTCGTCCGCGGCTTCTTCGCCGGTACGCGCCCAAGCGGCACGTGCAGATACTTCTGCAATCGCTTATCGAGCGGGCCCTGCTGATTGGTCGCGAGAATCGTCAGGCCTTCATGCTGCTCAAGACGCCGCAGAAGCGCCTTCACGTCGAGATGGGCAAAGCGGTCGTGGCCGTCCTTGACCGCACTACGCTTCTCAAAAAGCGCGTCCGCTTCGTCGAAGAAGAGGATGGCATCGCTGCGCTCCGCCTTCTCCAAGACACGGTTCAGATTCTCCTCGGTCTCTCCGATAGTGTGGCTCACCACCTTACCGAGATCGATGCGATGCAACGGGGATTTCAATTCTTTGGCCAACATCGTCGCGGCTTTGGTGCGTAGTGCCGCGCTGGAACCTGACAGCACCATCACGGGAAGCAACGGAGTCTTAGCCTGGCGCTTCTTTGGCTTCGGATTGGCTTTTGGTTTGGTCTTTGTCGTGGCCGCAGTTCTGGCCTTCCCTGATACACGTTGTGTTGTTCGACGACCGACAGTCTTTGGCATACCTCTTCCCTTTCTCCCTTCAGTTCACTCACTCTGCGCCGGTCCACAGTCCTGTTGCGTGACTGCATGACCTTTCGCTCGCGCATTCGACTCAACCGATTGCACAGTGCTGCACAGACGCCTAATCCTTGAAAAATCGCACCGGCACCTTCCGCCCTTTGACACGCGACCGGCTGAGCACCTCGACGATTCCCTTGGCAATGTCAATCGGCACATCCACGATCGAAAAGCGGTCTTCGATCTCAATGGCGCCGATCACACTCGCGTTCACCTTGGCCTCATTCGCGATCGCTCCGACGAGATCGCTCGGTCGAATCCCCAGGTCCCGGCCGGCCCCGACGTAGATTCGAGCCATGCCCGGCTCACCGCCTCCGCGCCCAGACCTGCCCACCGGCGGTCGTTCTCCCGGTCGAATGATGAGGCGACGCTGGCGATCCCCGACTCCTGGACGCGGCCCGGCTCCTGGACGCTGCTCGGTTGGATAGGGTGTACGCTGCATCGGTCGGTAGGGTTCCGGCGCGCGGGTCGACAGGGCTGGGATCTCTTGCTCCGCCCGCTCGCCACCCTGCGCGCGATAGATGAGTTTCAGCGCGGCCGCAGCCACCTGAATCAGATCGCCGGTCGAGGCCAGGGCCTCGGCGACTGCTGTGAAGCGATCCAAATCACCGGCCTCCATGGCCTCTTGGACCGCAGCCTTGGTGCGCTCCAATCGCTTCGCGCGCAGATTCGCCACCGACGGAACCGGCGTCACCGTCACTTTTGATTTCGTATGGTGCTCAATGCTCAGCAAGAGACGCTGCTCGCGCGGATCGAGGATCGTCACCGCGGCGCCTTCGCGCCCGGCGCGGCCGGTTCGTCCGATGCGATGCACGTAGACCTCGGCCGAAGACGGCAAATCGTAATTAATGACATGCGAGACCTGCGGAATGTCGAGCCCGCGCGCGGCGACATCGGTTGCCACGAGCAGTTCCGTTTGCCCCGATTTGAACGCGCTCATCACGCGATCGCGCTGAACCTGGCTCATGCCGCCATGGATGGCCTCGGCCCGATGGCCGAGGCTGCTCAGCATGGCCGTCACGTCGTCGACTTCCAACCGCGTCCGACAAAAGACCAGGGCCGACTTCGGCTTCGCCATATCGATGATGCGAGCGAGTGCCGCCCCTCGATGCTGCCTCGTCACCACATAGGCGGTCTGTTGGACGCGTGGAGCCGCCCCGGCCTTAACGGGCTCTTTGGCAATGGTGATCTCAACGGGATTCTTGAGATGCCGATGGGCAATCGACTTAATGCGCTGCGGCATGGTCGCCGAAAAGAGCGCCGTCTGCTTCGTCGCGGGTGTCTGCTGGAGAATGGCGTCGAGATCATCGGCAAAGCCCATGTCGAGCATCTCGTCGGCTTCGTCCAAGATGACGGTCTGCACGTTTGCGAGCTTCAGAGTTCCCCGGCGAATGTGATCGAGCGCTCGCCCTGGTGTCGCCACAATGACATCCACGCCGCGCCTGAGCGCCTGTAATTGTGGGCTGATGGCTTGTCCCCCGTAGACGGCGAGCACCGTCGTCCGCAATTCTTTACCGTAGCGCTGCACCGCTTCGCCCACTTGGATGGCGAGTTCACGCGTCGGCACCAGAATTAGTGCGGAGGGTTTCGCTTTCGACCCATGGGCGATGCGTTGGAGCAACGGCAGCGTGAACGCCGCCGTCTTGCCCGTTCCCGTGGCAGCCTGGCCCAGCAGATCGCGCCCGGTTAAGAGCGGCGGGATCGCTTCGCGCTGAATCGGCGTGGGTTCCTCGTAGCCCAGGGTTTCGAGGGTCGCCAGCAACGAAGCTTCCAGGCCAAGCGCAGCGAAGCCGGGAGAAAATCCCGTCGCCGCCGGAGCCGTGGGCGGATGCGTACTGTCATGCTTGGTAGGCAATCGTAGATACCTTTCTTCGGTTATTCGGTCATCCCCTTGGGCCACAAGGACTCCAACTCGGGGAACTTCGCTCGATAGTCGGCGTGGCTCGCGCGAATCACTTTCAACGCTTCTTCGCGGCCATAGACACTCGTGATCTCCACTTTGTGATGCACGGCCCCAGGGGCTTGCTTGTAGGTCAAAAAATAGTGCTGCAGGCGATCGATCAACGTAATCGGACAATCCCCGATATCCTTAAAATTGCCGTAGGCGGCGTCCTCCTTCATCACGGCAATAATCTTGTCGTCGGCTTCTCCCCCGTCCGCCATGCTGAAGCCCCCGATGGGAATCGCCGTGAGTAAAATGTCACTGTGCGGGATCGTCTTCTCCGTGAGCACGCAGATATCGAGCGGGTCGCCGTCCCCGACCATCCCCTTGCGCTTCGCCCGCTTCGCAAATAGGCCCGCGACCTTCTCTCCACAGTACGTTTGCGGCACCAGCCCATAATACACCGGACAGAAGTTCGAAAACCGCTGAGGACGATCGACTTTGAGAAAGCCGCTGTCCTTGTCCACCTCGTACTTCACCGTATCGGTCGGCACGATCTCAATGTAGGCCGTGACCACTTCCGGAGCCTTCTCACCGATCGACACCCCGTGCCACGGATGCGCCTTGAACAACAAACTCATCAACCGCTGAATCGAATCGACTCCTGGACGCCCCATTCACTATCCTCCTTACCAATGTTCCTTACAGAGCTTGCTAACACTTTTCTTCTCTCTACCGATCGGCGAGCCAGGGAGCCGTCAGCCCATCCTTCCCTGCGCGCATTG
>JAHFES010000101.1:5401-8104 GCA_023248355.1 Nitrospiraceae bacterium | reverse complement strand
CGGGTCTTCGCCCGGATGACGATCGCGATGACGCAGCAGCTCCCCCATCTCCAGTTTCAAGGGTTCAAGCCGCGGTACGCGAACTATTTCATGGAAACGGTGCTCATGCAGCGCGCGTTGTCGGTCCTGCTCGTAGACATGATCAACGTGGTCGTCGGTGGCGCCGTGGGTATGACGATTCTCGTCTTCTATCACCCGTACTTTTTACTATTCGACGCGCTGCTTTTCATGGGTTTCAACGTTGTCTTCTTCATGCTGTCTCACGGGGGCTTACGAACCACCATCGATGTCTCTCATGCAAAATACGACACGCTCCACTGGATTCAGGAGATCTCGTACAACCTCCTGCACTTCAAAGCCACCGACAGCCAGCCGTTGCTGATGCACAAGACCGATCAGCTCGTGGAGAAATATGTGGAGTGCAGACGAGCCCGCTTCACGGTCCTGGTTCGTCAGTATCTGGGCTCGGTGGGATGGCAAGCCATCGCCCACAGCGGCCTCCTCGCGACGGCCGGCTGGCTCCTGTCGATCGGTCAATTGACCATCGGCCAATTGGTGGCCGCTGAGGTGGTCGTCAGCGGTCTCCTGATCAACTTCGACGGAGTCGTCAAGCGCATGGGGCATGTGTACTACTTCCTCACAGCGCTGGCTGAACTGGACTTCTTCTTTTCGCTCCCGAAAGATCAAGGCTCTGCCACGTTGTCTGTTCCCCTGCCCGATCCCACGATTCACGGCATTCGTGTGACTTGCAAAGAATTGTCCGTGGTGCACGGAGGGGTGCCGGCCTTCGAAAATTTTGATCTAGAGATTACGCCCGGTGAGAAAATCGGAATCTACGCCAGCACCACCGTGGCCAAAACCGCATTGGCCAGAGTCTTGGCCGGCCTCGAATCCCCGACCAGCGGCGTCATCCGTTACAATGGCATCGACCTCCGGCACCTCGATCTGAATGCCATCAACCGCTGTCGTGGCTTCATCCTCGATTCTCAACTTTCGCTGTTTGAAGGAACGATTGAGGACAACATCGTGCTGGGCCGGACCTATGTGCCTTACAGCGACGTACGCTGGGCGCTCCGGCTCACTGAACTCGAAGAAGAGATAGACGCCCTCCCGCAAGGCATTAAGACCCATGTCCGCTCACCCGGGAAGGTCCTCGCACCAACCCATATCTTGCGGATTCTCCTGGCACGGGCGATCCTCGCGCGGCCACAGATCCTGATCTTCGACGGCATCATTCACAATATGCAACCGACGATGCGGGAAACCATCTTGCGCCGATTGTGCTCGAAAGATGAGCCGTGGTCCGTCATTTTCGTGTCGAACGATCCCAATTTGACCTCTCACATCGATCGAAGAATTATTCTCGACTAGCAAAGGAATACCGTGCGCCCCTTTAATCGTCTCTCGTTTCCCAAGCCGACATTTTCCCAACTCCTCATCAGCCTCATGATCGCAGGCCTCGGGTGGTACAGCGGACAGACGCTGAGCCAGATCGACCAGGATCTTCGGATCATGTACACGGAATACACCCTCGGGGCGGCGGATCTCGCCCATATTTCCGCCGATGTCATGCGCTATCGCAATACGATCATTCGAGCGCTGGAGGCGGACAGCCAGAAGAACTTCGAGCGGATTACCGAATCGCTTCCCGCTCAGCGCGCCCGCATCCAGCATGCCGTCGATCGATACGCCGCAGCGGGCTTACGCGTCTCTCGCAGCGGGCGCAGCGAACCCGAAGACATAGAAGCCGTTCGCCGGAGCCTGGATCAGTACTTCTCCGTGGCCAGCACCACAATTCAACTCCTGACGCAAGAATGGAACGTGACGTCAGCCGCCGAGCGCGAGGCGCTGCGCAGAAAAGCGGAGGAGCACGCGTCGGACAACGCAGGCCCGAAGATGATTCAGGTCAGCCTGGCTCTCGATCGCTTGCTTGATACGGTCGCCGACGTGGCCAAAGATATGCGAGATGAAGGAACAAAAACCATTCAGTTCAGCAGCACGCTCTTGGTGGGAGGCAGTTTCTTTATCGCCTTCCTGAATCTTCTGCTCAGCCGGCGTCGACCGTCGTCGGAAGACGAGGATCATGTGCCCACCGGTAACGAACCCGCACAGGCATCGGAACCACCGATCGCGCTGTCCAACACACCAACCGCCCCGCCCTTGCCGAGCGACCTGCGTTAGCCCTTAGGTCGGCCGACAGCCTCCAATAATTGCTCCCGCTCCTCGCTGCTCAATTCTTTCCACATCCCGATGCCAAGTCCCTTCACCGTAATGTGCATGATCCTGACACGGTGGAGGCTCGTCACCCGATAGCCGAACGCCTGGCACATGCGTCTGATTTGTCGGTTGCGTCCCTCCGTGAGCACGATGCGAAACCGATTCCGCCCCATGCGCGTCATCTGACAAGGTTTGGTCATGCTCCCAAGGATCTCGACACCATGGGACATGCGGTCAAGAAAGGATTGGTCGAACGGCCGATCGACCTCCACCTCGTACTCCCGCTCATGCCCAAATTCGGTCCGGAGAATCTCGTTCACGATATCGCCGTCGTTCGTCAGGAGAATGAGGCCGGACGAATCTTTGTCCAGCCGGCCAATCGGGAAAATCCTCTCTGGATGGCCGATTTCCGCAATGATGTTCCGCTCGACATGCGACTCGCTCGTGGTCGTGACCCCCACCGGCTTATGATATTTGATATACACA
>JAHFES010000101.1:0-5301 GCA_023248355.1 Nitrospiraceae bacterium | reverse complement strand
CACGCGTCACCCGTCACTTGTCACCGCTTCGCGCGAGCCGCCCACACCCGACCCAGTATCCGATAGATCAAGCGCGCGATGGAAAATTGCGGCGCCACAAATCCTTCAATGGGGGCGATCTCGCTCACGTCCATCCCCACGATGCCTGGGCCGTTTGCCAACGCGGTGATGAGATGGAGGGTGTCGTACCAGCCAAGCCCGCCTGGTTCCGGAGTCCCTAAGGCGGGAATGATCGACGCGTCCAGCCCATCACAATCGAACGTCAGGTAGACCGGCCCGCGACAGGCGGCGACGACCTCAGGAACCCACCTGGTGGCTTTGCCTTCATAAGGACCTGAAGGATCCAAAATGTTCGCCGCAAAAAATGTCTTGATTCGATCGGTCTGGTTGATGCGAGTGATTTCCTCAGGGCAAATCGACCGAATGCCGACTTGTACCAATGGCTGCCCGTCCTGTACCACCCGCGCCATGACGCTGGCATGGCTGAACGGATTCCCATGGTAGGCGTCACGCAAATCCCCATGTGCATCGACCTGCACCACACACATCTGCGGATAGCGTTTCGCATGAGCCCGGATCGCTCCGAGCGCCCCGGTATGCTCACCCGTCAATGTCACGAGAAACCGGCCGGTCCCGACATGCGGCGAGACGAACGCCTCGATCGCGTCTACCGCCGCGCGATCAACCTTCCCGTGAAGATCGAGGGCAGAGGCCGTCGCGATTCCGCCCCACTCACGGAACGGCTCGCATCCGAGCTGCTCGTCATAGAACTCAACCTGAGCGGAGGCTTCGAGAATGGCGGAAGGCCCGCGGTCTGATCCGAGAATGTAGCTGGAGGTGTGTTCGTAGGGAGCCGGGAGGACATAGACACCGGCCTGCTCGGGATGGCACCAGGGTTCGTCGATCCCCAGGAAGTTGTGGTCTGGGCCTTCCCAACCAGCCGGAAGCGTCATGGGCTTTCTTCCACCACACGCACGGGCTTGCGATGCTTGTGGAATCTGAATGCGCGCAGGCCGGCTAGCGGCGAGAGCGCTTGGGGAGATTTTCCTCGGGAATAAAGACTGCCAAGGCGATGACCGTCGTCCACCTGCCTGGTTTGCCGACGGCCGACTGCGTAATATTCAAGGTTCTCACGATCTTTCCGGCCATTTTGAACACCTGCTCGCGCTCTTTCCACGCAATGTTGGGATCGAACTCGACGCCCAACGTCGTCGCCAGCATCTGCGCGGCCAGATCTTCCGTGTACTCTCCCGTTTCCTCATCCGTTTCGCCATGGGCATGATGCTCGGACAGATAGCCGTAGGTGCGGCGGTCGGTCGGGATCGCGAGACCGATCGACGCCGAGATCAGCCGGTTTCGTTCGTTGGTCTCGGATCGAGCCATGACGCAAAACGTGATTTCACCGGGATTCAACAGCTTCTCGCCGCGCTTCCGCGGGACGATCTTGCAATTCGGTGGAAGGATGGACGACACGGTGACAAGGTTGCAGTACGCCACGCCGGCACTACGCAGCGCCTGCTCGAAGGAGGCCAGCTTCTCCTTATGCACTCCAACCCCTCTCGTCAGAAACATCTGCGTGGGTACCATAGCCCTCGTCTCCCTTGTCTAATGCTCAATCACGCCATCGCGCGATATCTGTCTGTGCATACGGGCCGCTGTTGTATCAAGATTGGTCCCGCTTCGCAATATCCTCAAACGATTTTCTTCAGCGAGAACCCGCCGGCTCCTTCAAATTCAACACCAGCAGTCTGGGCTCTGTCATGTCTTCAATCGCAGCCCGGATGCCCTCGCGTCCCAAACCGGAATCCTTCACCCCGCCATAGGGCATGTGATCGGCCCGGAATGTGGGAATCTCATTCGCCAGCACGGCGCCGACTTCCAAATGGCGAAACGCATGGAAGATCGTATTGATGTCCTGGGTAAAGATACCGGCCTGAAGTCCATAGTCCGAGTGGTTGAGCGCCTCAATGGCCTCGCCGAGCTGGCGATAGGGCGTCACGGTCACCACAGGCCCAAACACTTCCTGGCAAGACACTTTCATCTCCGGCTTTACATTCGACAGCACCGTGGCCTCGACGACAGACCCCATCCGCTTGCCGCCCAAGAGGATTCGGGCCCCCGCTGCTACGGCTTCACCAATCCAGCTTTCGACACGTTGCGCGGCAGCGTGATCGATCAATGGACCAATGACTGTGGCCTCATCGGTCGGATCGCCGGCTTTCAACCGAGCGACCTGCATGAGCAGCTTCGTGGTAAAGAGATCCGCAATCGTCTGATGCACAAACACCCGCTGCACAGAAATGCAGGTCTGCCCGGCATAGCCGAATCCTCCGGCCGCACAACGCTGAGCCGCCAGATCGAGATCGGCATCCGGTTCGATCACCACACCCGCATTGCCACCGAGTTCGAGTGTCACTTTTTTCTTGCCGCACTTGGCCTTCAACATCCACCCAACCGGCGCACTTCCCGTAAAGCTCAACAGCTTGAATCGCGGATCCGTGACGAACCGTTCGGCCAAGGAATTGTCACAGGGCACCACATTGAGCCCGCCCGGTGGGAGCCCCGCTTCCAGTGCCACCTCCCCTAATAACAACGCTGTGAGCGGAGTCTGGGGAGCCGGTTTAATCAGAATAGGATTGCCGGCGGCGAGCGCCGGGGCCACCTTGTGCGCGACAAGATTCAATGGGAAATTGAACGGGGTAATGCCGAGGATGGGGCCGATGGGAAACCGGCGGAGAATTCCCAGGTGGGAATCTGTATTGGGCGTCCAGTCGAGCGGCACGATCTCCCCTGGAATCCGCCTCGCCTCTTCGGCAGCCACGGTAAAGGTTTGAACGGCTCGGCTGACCTCTCGCTTCGCATCGGCAATTGGTTTGCCTGACTCTGCGGTGATCGTCGAGGCAAACTCATCTCGTCGTCGATAGATGAGTGCGGCGATTTGCTGGAGAATGTTGTAGCGTGCATGCGCTGCGAGCCCGCCCATCGTCGCCGTCGCGCCGGACGTCGACGCGATCGCCTGCTCCGCATCGGACTCAGTGGCCTGAACAACCTCAGCCACCACCTGTCCATTAAACGGGTTGAGGACACGGGCCGTGGTGTCGCCTTGCTTCCATTGACCGTGAACGAGAAATGGGCGTGGTCCCTGCACAGAGACGCTCTCTGGGATCGACAGTGGTTAATCCGCTGCTTCGACTGGCGCAGCAGATTCGACGGCAGATTCAGCCGCGGCAGCCGCCTGTTGTGCAGCCACAGCCTTGGCGATCAGCTCTTCCGTTCCCCAATCGCGAACCGCCTCAAGGGTAAATCCTTCATAGGTCGAGACGCCGTGACAAGAAGGACAATCCGGCATGGGAACTTGTCGATAGAAGACTTCCCCCAGACACGACATGCACACCCAAAAGTCATCGTCACGATGGGACACCGGCCAAAAAGACTGCGTTGAAGCCATAAGAGAGTCCTACCTTGTTACGAACATGGTTGATGTGACCATGATGGCCCTCAGCAAACCGGCCATTCACGCTAATTCAGCCCCGGCACCACCCTCTAACGCGGGGCGCTCGCAAGAAGCCGATCGATTTCCTCGGCAAACATCTCAAACGGAAAAGCCCCAGGGATCGCGACGGCCGGTTCTTTCTCCGTCGGCCCGCTGGCCGTGCGCATGAGGATAAACCCTGGAGTTCCGTGGAATCCCCACCGATTCGCCTCCTCACGATCCTCAAAGATCGACTTCGTGAACCGTCCGTCCTTCAGGCACCGCTCAAACGCAGCCTGGTCAAGCCCAATGTCTCCGGCATGCCGGAGGTAGACGGCTTTGTCGAGGCGGCCGCCTTCAGCAAACAAGCGATCATGCATGGCCCAATACTTCCCCTGGGCTCCAGCACATCGCGCCGCTGTCGCCGCATCAAGGCCGGGACCTTGATCGGTGCGGGGATAGTCCCGATAGGAAAACCGCACTTTGCCGGTATCAACGTAGCGGGCCTGGATACGCGGCCATGTGTCCTTGAAAAACTTCAGACAGTACCCACAGGTAAAATCGGAATACTCAATGAGGGTGACCGGAGCACTCGCCTGGCCCCTCACTCGACCGTCCGTTTCGGAGGAATCCTTGGCCCAGAGAAGAGACGACCACAGGAGCCCGCCTACGAGCACCGCTGAAACAACTCGCGTCAGATTCCTCTTCATGGACGATGCGCCGCGCTGGATTTCTTTCGCTCTAAGAGCCCCATCATCAACAGAGGCCAGACCACGGTCGCATCGCTCAGCACTTCGGCAAATCGTCCACCTTCTTTCGGGGTCACGAACTTTCCCCACGAGATCCCTTCCTGATAAGTGCAGCCGCTGAGCCCACCCCAATAGTCGGGCTCAGGACAGATCCTGACCCCATAGTGGAATCGAGGGGGCTTCACATTGAGACCAAGACGAAGGTTCCCGATTTCAATGTACGGGCCAACCTGTTGCGCCCAATTCCGCGGGACCCCGCCACCAATCGTAAAGATGCCCAGCTTCTTCGCCGACAGCACATGGTCCGCATAGCTGTTGAGATCGAGATAGGGGTTAAACAAGGGACAGGCCCGATGGATCGTCCGCAGCACCGCCAGATCATCACCTTGCTCAACCTGAGATCGTGCTTGGTCGATATCACGGCCCATGGCCCAGGTGCCCACATCCAGCCCCATCTCGGAGTCGGTAAAAGCCGGGATGAACACCGGCACATTCTTCAAGTAGGCGCTTTTCAAAATCCCATCGCCGTCATATTCCTCCGCCAACGTCTTTCCCAATTCACGCGTGAGGATTTCTGAAGAGAGGGGCTGGTCATGGTCGACCCGCTTCAAAGTTTTCGACACCACCTGCTCGACATAATTCAAATTGGTTTCCATTTCGAGCGTGTCGTAGACACGGTTGTAGCCCTTCTGAAAGAGCTCTTCGTCGCTCATCGAGGGATGATGTTGATAGTGCGTCTTGCCGACCGATTCACTGAGGCCATGCGCGATCAGCGCCCCGGTGGAGATGATGCAATGCACCATCCCTTGGTCCACCATCGTGCTGATGATCTTGCCCATCTTGGCAATCGTCATGGCACCGGACAACGTCAGGACTACTTTGCAGTCGGGATCATTGATCATCGACCACAGCACTTCGAACGCCTCGCCGAGACGACGCCCACCGAACGCCGTTTTGCTCATGGCAATCAGGAGATCGTTGAACGAAGCGATCTTCTCGGGATCGAGCGGCTCAAGCGCTTCTAATCCATCTTTCGCGCCGTCATGAAATTCGCGTGCTGCCATGGCACATCACCCTGAG
>JAHFES010000026.1 GCA_023248355.1 Nitrospiraceae bacterium | reverse complement strand
GGGGACCGATGCCGTGGTGATCGCCTGCGCCGCTCGCGGCGCAGGACAGCGAGTGCCCTATAGTGGAACGCATACGGAAATCGGCGGCATGATCGGGCGGGTCGTGGCCGGCTGTGTCATCGAAGGCTTGGCGCGTGCAAAACGGTGGTCAGCGCGTGTCACTCGTCATTCATAAATCCTTCTCGACGAACGTCACTATGAATCTATCCACTCGCACAAAAGCCCTTGCCGTTCTCGGAACAGGCTCAGACGTGGGGAAAAGTCTGGTCACGGCTGGGATCTGTCGCTTGCTCTATCGCGCCGGCGCACGAGTTGCGCCGTTCAAAGCCCAAAACATGTCGCTCAATTCGTTTGTCACGCCTGAAGGCGGCGAGATTGGGCGAGCCCAAGCGCTGCAGGCAGAGGCCTGTGGACTCTCTCCCCATGTCGATATGAATCCAATCTTGCTGAAGCCGGAATCCGATTGTCGCTCTCAAGTGGTCGTGCTGGGCAAAGTTTTCGCCAAACTGGATGCCTCGGCCTATTTCGACGGCCGACGAACACTCTGGTCTGTCGTGGAAGCAAGTTATGCTCGCCTGGCTGCTCAGTATGATGTGATGGTGATTGAGGGGGCCGGCAGCGCAGCAGAAGTAAATTTGCGGGAGCATGATTTGGTGAATTGGCCGGTCGTGAAGTTAGCCGATGCGCAGGTGCTGTTGGTGGCCGATATCGATCGAGGTGGGGTCTTTGCGCAAATCGTTGGGACGTTGGATCTGCTGGAGTCGGATGAACGCGCCAGAGTCCGCGGGATCATCATCAATAAGTTTCGGGGCGATGCCAGGTTGTTTGATGACGGAGTGAAATTTTTGGAGTCCCGAACCGGCGTTCCTGTGCTGGGAGTTGTGCCGTTCCTGCGCGATCTGGTTCTCGATCAAGAAGATAGCCTAGACCTGATACGTCATCAGCAAGCGGAGTTTTCCCACGACCGGGTGAATATTGCCGTGATTCTGCTGCCGCACCTGAGCAACTTTACGGACTTCAATGTATTGGCTGCCGAAGAGGATGTGGTGTTGCGGTATGTGGCCTCGCCATCCGAAGTGGCCTGCGCCGATGTTGTGGTGATTCCTGGGAGCAAAAATACCCTGGCAGACCTTGGTTATCTACGCGAGAGAGGGTATGCCTCGGTTCTTGATGGTCATCTGCACGGTCAACGAGAACTCGTCGGCATTTGTGGTGGGTATCAGATGCTTGGCCGACGAATTACCGATCCTCATCATGTCGAAGAGGGCGGGGAGTTGTTCGGGTTCGGCTATTTGAATGCGGAAACGGAGCTCAAGAAAGAGAAGTGGACGATGCAAGTAGAAGCCAATCCCACGAACTGGCTTGTATCTGATCACAGCACGGTCCGCGGGTATCAGATTCATATGGGCAGCACCACGCTTGTGAACGAACATCCTTGTTTTAGGATTCGTCGTCGCGCTGGAAGGGGTGGGGCGACTCATCAGCTGGTTGCCACGAGCGAGGAGGAGTGTGATGGAGCCATTCGCAAAGATGGCCTTGTGTGGGGCACTTACATACATGGAGTATTTGATCAGCCAAGTTTTCGTCGAATGTGGCTGAATCGCGTTCGAGTAAGAAAGAGGCTCCCGCCTCGCGATGAGCTGGCATCAAGAATGGTCACGACACGATTGCATGGTGAACTCGACCGTTGGGCTGATCATCTGAACATTCATCTGGACGTGTCTAACCTCATCAGAAGTCTCTGTCCGTAAATCCTCCAAGTCTGTGGAGTCGTCCGTTTAGTATATTGCTTGTACCCTCCTCGTGCTGCTTCCGGTATCCCTGACGGTTTGGATCTTCCTGAAACGTATTCACTTCTTCCTCTCCCCTAGTTGGCAATGACCACGGTGAGCGGGGCCTAGAACTCGCGGTGCCCTCTGTTCTGCGGGATTACGTGGGCAAGAATTGTTACGTTTTGCACAACTGTGCACAAAGGCAAGCAGAGTGTTCAGCTCGCTGGTGTCTGCCATCAGAAACGCCAATTCGTATGTATGTGACAGCATTTCGATGCATTCTGATGTGGAGGAAAATCTATTGTCAGGACCGCGAGTTATGTCGGCATAAAAGTTGCGTTTCATTTTTCGAGCATGTCGTCCGTTGTGTTCGGTTCTGCTACGCGCGGCGTGAGCATCCGTTGAGGCGCGAGAGCAACCGATGATGTCGAATTTCACCGTTTTCTTGCCAACTGCCAACAAGTCGCTACACTTGCGTGATAGTAGAAACTCGTTGGTTTTGCTAAGGAGGGGCGCTATGAAGGTGCGGATAACATCACTGATCCTTGGAGTCGGCCTCTGTGCCATGGTGGTAGGAATACCTTCTCACGCCAGGGCGGGTGATGAGGCAGAGACTGCAGAGTTATTGATCGCTCTGCTCAAGTCGGGACGGGCCGTGGTGTCTGAGCATCAGGCTTTGATCAACGATGCCTCGAAGGGCAACAAGGGGTTTACGGACGAATTTGTGGCGCATGAAATTATCGAGAAGTTCAAAGCCAAGACGCGCGTCGATTTGAGCCGGCCAAGCGGCATCCCCCAAAGTGCGGTGCTGTTGGCTTTGTTAGAGTCCGAGCGCGAGGTTGTGTTGGAAGGACAGCCGGTCATCAATAAACAGGGCGTCGCTTTCAAAGGATTCATCCCCGCTGTCTTCGCCAGAAAATCAGGAGAAAGATTTTATAAGAAGACAGGCATCAAGCTGAAGCTCACGGGAGTCGACTATCGGTTTCCAGGCAATAAACCGGATGACTTTGAATCCGAGGTACTGCGGATGTTCGTTGATCCCCGCCATCCCAAAGGGCAGCAATATGCCAAGGCGACGATGGTGAACGGCAAGCCGGTGATGCGCGTGATGGATCCCGAATATGCCGGGGCGACATGCCTCACCTGCCATGGCGGTCCCAAGGGTGAGCGGGATATCACAGGCATGAAGAAGGAAGGTTGGAAAGAAGGCGAATTGGCCGGTGCGATCAGCATTGTGATGCCAATGCGCTAACGGTAGGTGACATTCGACGAATGGAAGGAAGGAACTCATGAGCAAGATTGTGATTGTTGATGATTCGTATGCGGAATTGCAGGTCATCGAGTCGTATCTGAAAGCCGCCAACCATACGGTGGTGTCGTTTCCCAACACGGATAAGCTCGAAGACAAGATCGCCGCTGAAAAGCCTGATCTCATCGTCCTGGATGTGGTCATGCCTGGCCGGAATGGATTCCAGGCGTGCCGAGATCTGAAGAACGATGATCGCTTCAAGGGGATTCCGATCGTGCTCTGCACTTCCAAAGGGCAGGAGAGCGACAAGTTTTGGGGACAGCAGCAGGGCGCCAATGGACACGTGGTAAAGCCCTTCAAGTCAGAAGACCTCTTGGCCGCAGTCAAGCGCGCGTTGGGCTAAGACGATCGTTGAGACATGCCCTATCACCCATTGGGAGATGATGGAACCAACTCTCGAACAACCACAATTGATCGCCCCTTCCGGACCTGAGCAGGTCAAGTCTGCTGCTCCGTCACGGATCTGCCTCATTGCGTTGGGGGGTGAGTTCTTCGCGATTGATCTCCGCCATGTCCGCGAGGTGTTCGAACTCGAATCAGTGACGCCGGTACCGGGGATGCCGGCGTCACTGATAGGTGTCGCAAATCTTCGTGGAACAGTGGTCCCACTTGCGGATCTGCGGCCGTCCCTAGGCGTCTCTCTATCCGCCACGCCCAAGTATGTCGTCGTGGTGCGGCATGGCGCGCAGCAAGTCGGTATCTTGATTGACGAAGTCCCAGAGATTCGCACCATCCATCCAGATGACATGTTGGCGGCATCGACCCGTGGCATGACCGATAGCCGGCCCTTTATCTCCGTCCTCTTGAAGATTGAGGATCGGATGAGCGGCATGGTGGAGGTCGCCAGGTTGTTAGCCTCGGTAGAGGGGGCGACGATCTAAGAAAAAAGATGCCTAGCCTAAATTATTCATGAATAGTCCGGGCTAAGGATTCATAGAATAGGTAAGAAGCCAGGGAGTCACAATTAAGGTGATGGGAATTCACTATTTCGAGGGGTGAGGAGGAGGGAAGTCATGGCGAGGCAAAGCAAGGCGAAGACGTGGTCGGTCCAATCGTGGTTCCAAAACCTGAAGACCCTGCCTAAGCTGATCTTAGGGTTCTCGGCTGTCGGTGCCATCATGATCATGGTGGGCTTGGTCGGTCTGGTCGGCCTCAATAAGCTGAAAGGCGAGTTGCAGTCCATTTACGACGGCTCGACCTTGGCACTCTCCGACACGGGAGTCAGCAGTACCAACCTCGGTCTCTACCACGACGCGCTTCTGGGTGCGGGACGTCAGACCAGAAAGAGCGACTTCGAAGATGCCATCGCCCCACTGGTTGATTTGAAGAAACAGACTCTCGCCCCACTTGAGGCGTACCAAGCGTCTGAGCTTCACGAGTCTTTGAGCGGTCGCAATGAGGGCAAGGACTTGGCGGCTCTCAAGGCCGCGTTGAGGGAATATTTTTCGGCCTCGGAAGGCGCGGTCGGCGCATTTGCCGATAGCTTTGGTTCCTCCCTCTCGGAAGATCAGAGGCAGGGAATGAAAGACCTCGGTAACCTCGCGTTGTCCGTCGAAGTGGCCAACAAATACAGCACGGCGACACTGCGGGTGCGAGAGTTGATGACCACGATTCGAGAGGTGGCGAAAGAACTCAATGACAACGGACAGGCCGAGGCCTCGTATCGAACCAACGTCGTGTTGATCGGAGGTTTCCTGGCCCTCGTGTTCGGTGGTGCCATCGGCTACTTCCTTGCTCGAAATATTGCCCGGAACATCGTGCATGTGGCCGACGTCGCCGAACAGGCTGCTGCGGGGAATCTGCAAGCGCGTGCCAAACTAGAGAGCGACGATGAAGTCGGTCACATGGCCAAAGCGTTTAACTCCATGTTGGACCGAATTACGAGCCTGGTGTCGACGGAAGAAGAACGCGACCTGATGCAAAAACGTCTCATGCAATTCCTCGTGCTGGTGTCGGACGTCGGTAAAGGAGATCTGACGAAGCGCGGTGAGGTGACGGCCGACATGTTCGGAAACCTGGCTGACGGGTTCAACCTCATGATTCAGCGATTCGCCCAGTTGATGAAGCAAGTCCGCGAATCAGCAGAACGTGTCAATAAGTCAGCTGGAGCATTGCGAGATAATGCGGGACAGATGGCCGGCACGGCGAAACACCAAGCGGATGAATCAACCAAAACGCTGGGCGCCGTCGAACAACTCGCGACCTCCATGCGTCAGGTAGCCGAAACTGCGGGCGCCTCATCTGAATCGGCCCGTCAAGTGCTTCAAGCGACGGAGCGTGGTCGGGTGGCCGTGCAGGAAACCGTGCAGGACATGCAGAGCATTCGGTCTGCGGTGCAACGCATGTCGAAGCAGGTGAAAGCCCTCGGTGACCGATCGTTGGAAATTTCTCAGATCGTGTCGACCATTCGTGAAATTGCCAACCAGACAAATCTATTGGCGCTGAACGCCGCCATTGAGGCGGCCGGCGCCGGTGAAGCCGGAGCGCGATTCGCGGTGGTCGCCGACCAGGTGCGGAAACTGGCCGAAAGCTCCACGCAAGCGACCCGTGAAATTGCAGACCTGGTGAAGGTGATTCAAGGCGAAACACAAGATGCCGTCGTCGCGATGGAACATGAAACCCAGGCGGTGGAAGCGGGATCGGCTTCCGCACTCCGTACGGGTGACGTGTTCAAAGAAATTTCGACGATTGCTCAGCGATCTGCCGAACTGGCCCAGACCATCGCCTCGTCAGCGGCCACTCAAACGGCATCGACGGATCAAGTGGGTCGTTCGATTAAGGACTTTACGGGCGGTGCCATGGCCACGCAGAAAGCCACCGACTCGGCTCGTGCGACCGTCGAAGACATGGCGAAACTAGCCGAAAGTCTGACGGCATCAGTGGCACAGTTCAAGTTGGCCTAAGGGCGAAGTTGATCCCGAGCATCGTCGAGATGCTCGGGATCATAAAGGGGCACGGATGAGCTCAGAATTCGACCAGCACAATCTTGTCAGCATTTTCATCGCGGAAGCGTCAGATGGGATGGCGGACTTGATCAAGGCTCTCCATCCTGCAGATGAAAGTGTCCCTACTCCACAGCAGATACAGGAACAGTACATTATCGCTCACCGCATCCGCGGGGCTGCAGCCTTGTATGGCTATGGTGGTGTCGCTCGATTAGCTGAGCGGCTGGAGTCGTTGCTTGAACAGGCGCCGAGCATTGCCGACGCTGAGTGGCCACGGGCTGTTGGCGTGATGCGGGAGATCGTTCAAGGGATTCAATCGTTGGTCCAATCTATTTGCCAAGGTGAGAGTGAGGATGAGGGCGTTGTGGAATGGTGCCTGACGTCCTCGGCGGGATTGGTGTCCGAATCACCGGCTGATGCGTCATCAGCGCGATCGGTGAGCCGCGAGTATGTGATTCCTGTGCTCGATGCCGAGGTGTTGTCGTATTTTGTGCCCGAGGCGGAAGAGTACCTCGATGCCATTGATGGGTTGGTGCAGATCCTGCGTGCCAATGCAAGCGATGAGGATGCAAGCTACCGGCTGTTTCGAACTGCGCACACCCTCAAGGGGTCGGCCTATACTGTTGGTTTTCAGGTCATCGGAGACATCGCCCATCCGATGGAAGAGTGCATGGTCGCGGTCCGAGAAGGGCGTGCTCAACTGAGCGGCAATCTCCTAACGGTAATCGCGCAGGCGGCAGGCATTATCCGCCTCATTCTTCGGCGTGATCCCGCGTATGCCAACCGACTTCAGGACGATGTGCCCACAGTAGTTCGCTTTTTCAGTCAGTTGCGCGACGGAGAGGCGGTGGTGCTTTCATCTGAGCCGGTTGCGACGGTGGCCCACAGTGCAGAGAAGGCCAGGGTGTCGCCCCCATCACCCAATTCGATAGCAGCCACCGTGGCAGTGAATCAGCCCTCAAACTTGTCGGACGACTATCTTGTGCCGCATTTGGACCCGGAAGTGCTCTCGTATTTTGCACCGGAAGCCCAGGAGTATCTCGAAACACTGGAGACCAACCTCCTGCGATTGGATAAAGATCCTCAGAATAAGGAACTGATCAATCAGCTTTTCCGAACAGCCCATACCTTGAAAGGCTCGGCTTATACCGTCGGGTTTCAGTCCATCGGAGATCTGGTTCACCATCTGGAAGATTTCATGGGAGCCGTGCGTGACAATCGTCTCAAAGTCTTGCCATGGCATACCGACCTGCTGCTCCGATCGGTAGACGTGGTCCGTGTCCTTATGCGGCGAGACCCGAGCATGGTCCCGAGTACACGGCAACGATTTGGAGCAACGCTGTCCGAGTTGAAGCGATTGGAACAAGGCGATGCCACAGCGGCTGCACCTCTCTCGATCGGCGAGCCGAACGCAGGATCTGGAGAGGATCAGGCGCAGGGGAAAGCACTCGATGGGAAATCGTTGGAGGATCGCGAAGTCATCCGCGTCAGTCGCGATCGATTAGAGCGGCTGCTGAACCTCGTCGGCGAGCTTGTGATCGGTCGTGGTCGATTGGAGCAGCGGCTGCAAGTGTTGGAGCAACTCTCTCAACAGGTGTTGGCCTGCAAATCGAGATTGGTCGATTCCGTCCAATCCTTTGAAGAAAAGCATACCTTTACCTTTCAATCCGCGCCGAGCAGTTCAGCCGAACCTGCCGCTCAAGGGTTTCCAGGTCTGAGTGATTTTGGCAGTCTCGAACTCGACAAGTATGACGATTTCAATATTTTGGCCCGTCGTATCAGTGAAGTGACGGCCGATATTGGTGAGTCGATGTCACAGTTGAGTGGGTCCATTCGGCGCTCGCACGAGGACATGAGCCACTTGCAGCAATTGACGCTGGGCATGCGGGACGAAATTGCCCGGGCGCGCATGGTTCCTGTGGGAACGCCCTTTACTCGATTCCGTCGTGCGATTCGTGAGATCGCTCGAGCGTCGAATAAGGAAGTGGTGTTGGTCACGTCGGGTGAACATACCGAAGTCGATACGGGAGTCGTCGAGCGCCTGGTGGATCCATTGGTCCACTTGGTCCGCAATGCGGTCTATCACGGCATTGAATCTTCAGCCGATCGGATCGCCAAAGGAAAGCCTGCCGTGGGTACGGTCTATCTCCATGCGGCGCATCGAGGAAACTCGATTATCATTGAGGTCGAGGATGATGGCGCGGGGTTAGACCTGATGAAAATCCGTGCGAAGGCTGTGAAGATTGGACTGGCGCGTCCTGATCAGGCACAGGCGATGTCGGAAGCCGAGGCGCTCAAGTTCATCTTCGCCCCAGGGTTCTCGACTGCCGACAAGATCGGGGATCAGGCTGGACGAGGCGTGGGCCTTGATGTGGTCAAGCGAGTCATTGAAGGGATGAACGGGCATATCAACGTGGAGTCGGTTCCGGGTGTTGGGACAAAGTTTACCCTCGACTTGCCGCTGACGCTCCTGATTGCGACCGCCTTGCTGGTACGCGCCGGTAACGAGCGATATGCCATTCCCCTGCCGAGCGTACGCGAAGTGACGATGCCGACGGCGACGTCTATGCAGCAGATGGGAGATCGGGCGGTTCTGCATGTGGGTGAAGAAGCCATCGAAGTCCAGTCGCTCCGTCATATGCTTCGAAGAGAAATGGGGACTGTCGATCTCGTGATGCCAATCGTGATTGTGCGGACTGTTGCCGGCCCCATGGGATTGGCGGTGGATGAGTTACTGGGACGACAAGAAATCGTCATCAAGACGTTAGGCTCGTTGAAGCCGCTTGAGCAATCGGTCTTCGGTGGCGCGACGATCGATCCTGAAGGACGCGTCGTGCTCGTGATCGATCCAGGGCGCCTCATGGCGCGGGAGTCGAATGAGTCCGTGTCAGTATCAGCATCCCAGGATGCCGCATTGTTGACCGAAGGAACCAGTGGGCATGAGGAAGGACCAGACGAGAAAGCCGGAGCGCCGATCCTCTTGATTGATGACTCGTTGAGCATTCGAAAATTTGTCGGACGCATGTTGGAGAATGCTGGCTATCAAGTGGATACGGCAGTGGATGGGGAGGATGGGTTGAGGAAAGCCTCCGCGAACTCGTATCGCCTGATCTTTACTGACTTGGAGATGCCCAAGCTGAATGGATTTGAGGTGATTCAGGCGCTACGGAGTCGGCCACAGACACAACAGACGCCTGTTGTGGTGATGACAACCAGAGCGGGGGAGAAACATCGCCAAATGGCCATCAGCATCGGCGCCAGTTCCTATGTGGCCAAGCCGGTGGAAGAGCGAGCCTTGCTCCAAGAAGTCGAGCGCTGGGTTGGCCGCGCGCCGGCTGTTCGGAAATAGCGTCGATCTCACAGCCCGTTTCAATGAGCGTACTGTCCTGTGGAAAGTAACCTGTAAGGCAATGGCATGAGTTTGCGGGGGCGTCAGGCAGGGACCACATCCTTAGCGCCTCGGTCTCGATTTCTGATCGTGACCGTGGGTGGCACGCATCTCGCCCTGCACGCGGATCGTGTCCAGGGATTGCTGACGATGGAAGAAGCGGGACTTGCCGAGGCATTGACAGTGCAGGGCCTCACGTACGCCAGGGTCGATCTGGGTACACCACTTCATCTTCCCGATGATTCTGAAGGGCCGGACACGCGGGTCGTCCTTCTTTCGAGTGGGAGTGTAAGGGGTAATATTCGTGTCGCGCAGGTCCATGGGCTGAAGGAAATTGAGCAATCTCAGGTACTCCCGCTGCCGCGCCATTTTCAAAACGAGGAACAGAGTTGGTACCACGGGATTCTGCTGTTTGAGGAGAGTGTGGCCTTGGTACTCAATCCTGCTTGGGTGATGGAGGGATGTGGTGTTCGCCAGGCTCTGGGAACGGTCGAACACCGTGGTGAGCCTCAACGAATGCTGGCAACGCCACGGGCGTTGGCAGGGGGGTAGATCGAGCCATGCTGAGGTCGTCGCTTCAAAGAAAACAGAAAGCAGGCCCCCAGTCATGCCCACTGCTTATTTTTTCTGTAGGTGGCCGCCGACTGGCGGTGAAAACGGATGAGGTTGCTGGAATCTCAGCATGGAAAGGCAGCATCCCGGTTCCCAGCCGAACCCCGTTTGTGTCTGCGGTGGTGCGCAAGGACAAAGACGTGTTTCCAGTTTTTGACTTGGCTGAGCTCCTTCACGTGACGGTGAAAGGAGAAGAGTTGTTGTGCTTGACCGCTAAACATCACCGAGGCGCGATGGCGATCTGTATTGATGAAGACATGCCGGTCCTTCACACGCTCGATGCTGCTGCCATTCAGGCCTATCGAGGAGGAGAGTTTGAAGCGATTGGAAGTTTTGCGAACGGCCTCGATCAGATTCCAATTATTTCCTTGGCCAAGCTTGGCTCGGCCTAGTTCGAAATCGGATGTGACGGGAAGGGGTGGAAGGGAGTGGGTATGCCGAAGGTTTTAGTTGCTGACGATAGTATTGCAGTCCGGAAGGTCGCAGAGCGACTCCTGACCGAGGCCGGATTCGGTGTCACGCTGGCGGCCAACGGGGAAGAGGCGCTTGCCTATCTCTCAAAAGAGCGGCCCGATGTCGTCGTGTCCGACGTTATCATGCCCGACAAGAGCGGATATGAAGTCTGCGCATTCATTCGCGGCAACGCCATGCTCGCCGCAACACCGGTTCTCCTGATCTCCGGGATCGTCAATGATGAAGTCACCAAACAGGCTGAGTCGTGCCATGCCGATGGGGTTTTGAAAAAGCCGTTCCAAGGGACGTCGCTCAAGGATCATGTGTTGGAGTTGCTGGCGAAGCGCCAAGAGCCCGCGCCGGTCGCTGTCCCTGCCTCAGCTCCGGCCGCGTTGGCACCCAGCGTGGACGCCGGGAGCGAACCTCGCGTTACTGAAGAACAGCTTGCCACGTATCGTCAGGCGGTCGTGAGTCTCAAGGAAGTGGAGGCGCAGCTGCAGGTTGAACGGACGCGATCCGCGGAGTGGACGAAGCGCGTGGCTGATCTGGATGCCAAGGCGGGGCGCATGTCTGAATTGGAGTCGATGCTGGAAACCGAGCAGCAGCGATCCGCCGAGCTGACGGCACAAGTGTCGAAGGGCGAGCAGCTCTTTACGCAGGTGCAGGACTTGGAGCGCGCTCTGAAGGCGGAGCAGGATCTCACCGCGAAGCTGAAGCAGGAAGGGCAGGGATTCCAGAAAGCGTTGAGTAAGGTCGCCGAACTTGATGCCACACTCAATGCCGAACGAGTGGCGGCGGCACAGTTAGTCCAGCAGCTCACCGGTTTAGGGAAAGCCGCTGCGCGGGCGAAGGAGTTTGAAACGCAGCTGGTTCGTGAGGAACATCGAGCGTCTGAGTTCGAACAGAGGGCCACTAGTGCTGAAGCGGCGCTGGTTGCTGAACGTGCACGTGTAGGAGAATTGAGCAGTAAGCTCGCGGAGGCAGAGCGGCATCGCTTGCACGCGGCTGAGCTTGAAAGCCAACTGGCGGTAGAACAGCAGAAGGGCACCGAGATTGCCAGCAGGCTGAATGACATGGAGCAGGCGTCGGTGAAATTGCAGGAAATAGGAGCGCTGTTGGCAACGGAGCGGGATCGGAACGGATTGCTTGCTCGACGAGTGTCGGAGGCTGAACAGGCGGCCGACAATGCGACTAAGCGCTTCGAGGATATGGCGCGGAAGCTTGGGGAAATTGCCGGCTTGGCCTCACAGCTCGGAAATGGGAAGGGGCGGTCCTGAGTCGGGTGATGAGACGACCTGTATGATCAGGAGTCTCCCGAGGGACCAAGACCGATGGCCGCCGAAACAGAAGACGCATTTCAGAAAGAGCTGATCGAACTCTTCGTTCAAGAAGCGCAGGAGTGGCTCCAGCAGATTCATGTTGCGCTGGATGAATTGCAGCAGGACCCCGCTCCTGACCGCCATCTGAAGCTGGCCCGCACGATCAAGGCCGGTCTCACCAATCTGGGTGGGTCTGCGGCCACTATCAGTTTGAGCGATGTCGAGCGAGCGAGTTTTTCGACGCTTCCCTTTGTGGAAGCCGTTCAGGATCCTGCCGCAACAATTTCCGCTTACGACTTCATCGCCCTCTGCAAACAGCTTGGGCACATTCACACGGCCCTCACGCGCGCGACCGGTGTGACGTTCGATGCTGAGAGCGCTGCAGCGTCTGCCGAATCACTTTCCGTCACGATTCCGTCGAATGCCTTGCTTGCGGCGCTGCATGAGTTGCAACAACGTCAGACCAACGTCGGTTCGTCCCACCGGAATCTGGTCCAGACTGTGATCGCTCAGATAGAGGGGATGATCAACAATGGTGTGGGGCAATGCGACGTCACCTCAATGCGTGAATTTCTCGATCGTTCAGCAGGAGGCGAGGAGGCGTTCCTGCAAGCCATGCAGCAACAGCTTCCTGGTGTAATGGAGGAACTTGTCAGACTGAAAAGTGGGATGGATGCCCCTGCGCCGTCTCCCGATCGGCTGCTCTCTGTCGTAGAGCAGGTGGCGCAACTGTGGTCGGCTGCCCAACAGGTCAATGCCTCACAGGCGATGACGTTTTTCATGGGGTTGCACAGCTTTCTCTCCGTGGTGTTGCAACAGCGGGTCGTGGTGGCGGCGAAGAAGTACGAGGCGGTGGAGTCGCGCCTTCGTGAGATCATACGGACCGTTCAATCCTGGGTTGACTCTGGCCGAGCGGAGCGTGCGGCCATCGGCAGCCTGCTGCCTAGTTGAACCCATTTGATGTGACCTTGGGTGGTAAGGATGCTCTGCACATGCGGAGTGAAAAGGACCATGGCCATGCCGATACTTGGCGCAGTACAGGAACTCTCAACATTACCCGAATCCGCCTATGAACGTCATTGGGGGCTTCATCTGCGTCCATTTGAAAATGTTCCCGATCCGCGTTTCTATGTTCCTTCGACGAAACACGAGACGGCGAAGCAGCGGATTCTCTATGGGATTGAAAACCGTAAGGGCATTGTCATGCTCACCGGAGAAATCGGGAGCGGGAAAACTCTGATGAGCCGATCCCTCATCCTCAGTTTGCCACGTTCGCGGTACGAGATTGGGTTGGTGGCGAATCCGTCAATCCCAGGGAATGAGTTTCTTGGGGAAATTCTATTTCAGTTTGGTCTCAGTGCGACAGGGACGAAAGCGGAGCAGCTTCGGAGGTTGAACGACCAGTTGCTGGCGAATTATCGCCGCGGAGTAGATGCCATTCTCGTTGTGGATGAAGCCCAGGCCATTCAGCAGGACCATGTCTTCGAGGAGTTACGATTGCTCAGTAACTTTCAATTGAACGAGCGGTTCCTGATGACATTGGTGTTGTTGGGGCAGCCAGAGCTCCGTGAGCGAGTGGCACGCATCCCTCAGCTGGCCCAACGTGTGGCGATCCAGTATCACCTTGAACGTTTTAATCGAGCGGAAACCAAGGCGTATATTCTTGGACGTCTGGCCGCCGCCGGGTGTCATCGGGAAATTTTCTCCCCGGGCGCAGAGACGCTTATTTACAATCACACGGGCGGCGTGTGTCGACTGATCAACTCGCTCTGCGATCTCTGTTTGTACTTTGGTAGTATTGCGGGGGCGCATCGTGTTGGAAGGTCGCTAGTTCAGCAGGCTGGTGGCCGGACGTAGCGTCCATGAGACGCTGTGAGAGAAGGGTTATGTGTGCAGATGAATTGGTATCGTGACGCAGAAATGGAGCTGGCTGATGTGGCCTCAGCCATCCAAAGCCAACGTCCACTTCGCATGGAGCGACTTGAGGCGCTGGCGACGGGGCTTGTCTCGTCGCTGAAGCACAATGATGAGCTGATCGTGGAGGCGCTATCCAGCCCGGCCAGTTCGCCGCTCATTACGAACCTGATCAATGTCGGGATTCTTGGATCCAAGGTTGGGATTGGTCTGGGGTACTACGGCAAGGAATTGGAGCGGTTAGCGCTCGCTGGACTCGTGCATGATATTGGCTTGTTCGCCGTGCCGCAGTCTCTTGTCACGAAGGCTGGTCGCTTGACTCATGATGAGCGGGTGCTGATCGAGCAGCATCCTGAACTAGGGTATCAGGTCATCCATCGAACGGGGGAGCAGTATCGCTGGCTCGCACAACTGACTCGGCAAGCCCACGAGCGCTGTAATGGTCATGGATATCCTAATCGACTCAAGGGACGACAGATTAGCGAGATGGCGCAGATTCTCGGTGCGGTCGACGTATTCGATGCGCTGGTGAGTGATCGCCCGTATCGTCGCCGTCTGCTCCCGCATGAAGCCGTCAAAGAGCTGCTGGCGACGGAGCGGGCAACCTTCCCGCGCGAGATTCTGAAGGCGCTTGTTGAGCAACTCTCGGTCTATCCGCTGGGCACCACCGTTCGATTGACGACGGGGGAGGTGGGAACAGTGGTGAGTGTGAACACCCAGTACCCACTCCGTCCAGTGGTGAGGCTTAATGAGGAGGAAAGTAGTGATGGCCTTGGAACGCGGCAGGTTGATTTGAGCCTCACGCCGTTGGTCTCCATCATTGAGACTCTGAATCCACCGGTTGTGGGGCGAGTGTCGTTCTCAGATTTGCCCCCTAAGGCTGAGCTGCCTCCTGCAGCAGGTGTCGCTTCCGATCACTTCACGTCGCTCCTCGAAAGTCTGGATGCGATTGCGACAGCGATTCAGGGTGTGGTTAAAACCAGAATCGCAACGCCTCAGGAAGTGGAGCCATCAGGAGCTCAGCAGGGGAGTATGTCGCAAGCGTGGGGACTGGATCAGGAGCGCACCGATCTGAATTTTCGGAATGAGATCGTCGGGCTGTTTGCGCTTGAAGCTCGAGAATGGCTGGCCCAAATCCAAATGGCTCTGAAGAAGTTGGGGGCGGGGGCCGAGGGGCCGATTCGTTCGAAGCTCTATGAGTTTATCCTGAACGGGATCACGAATCTTGCCAAATCAGCGTCCACTGTTCAGATGGCTGAGATCGAAGCCATGGCGTCCAATCTCTTGCCGATCCTCAGAGATGTTGGTGGGGTTGGTGTTGAGTCGATGACGGACACAATTCGCCCGCTTCAAGTGGGGCTCGATCGAATTGCGACGGATGTCCATCGTCTGGCCGAAGGTCGACCTGACGTTGAGAGAGAGGTGGACACACTCGAATGGCCTAAGTCGATCTCCAAAGAACCACCCTCTGATTCTGAAGCGGAAGCCACTGCCGCTGCGCTTTCTCTGCACATGCCGGGGCGGGTGGCCTCATCCCTTCCCTTGCTCAGCGCATTACGGGAACTGCAACAAGCTCGGGCACGCTCGCTTCAGCCTGCGCGAGATGTGCTGGAAGCGGTGATTCATCGGGCCGAGCAGGAAACCGGGGAACAACCTAATCAGATTAGTGTGGAGACCATCGAGCGCATTCTTCACGAACTCGATCGGTTGGACGAGGAATTTTTGCGGGAAGTCCACGAACGGGTCCCTGCCATGACAGGGGTACTTGCGCTCTTGCGCGAGCAGAGCACGCCGGATTTCGTGACCGCCTCGCAGTTAGATCCGGTTCTCGCTCACGTCGAAGCGCTCCATGATTTTGCGAAGACGATTCATGCCGCGACCATTACGATGCTTCTGCAAGGGCTCAAAGCGTTTCTCACTGTGACTGCCTACCAGAAATTGGCGACCTTGCCACAACGATTGGAAGCGGTGGAAGAGCGGCTCAGGGCACTGGTTCCCATGGCCGAACAGTGGGTCATGCTTGGCCGTCTCGAACGGACTTCCATCGAAGAGATTCTCCCTGTCTAACCATCGTTCTGCTACTCGATTTCCTCTCTAAGGGTTGATTCGTAACCGGTTGAAATCATAAGATCTGCGCTATAGGTTGTGGGTCCTGATTATTCAGCGCCTATTTCACCTATCAATTTGAAAACATTCATGAATGATTGCCTAAACAATAGGCAGAGTGGTTGAGATCGCCCTATTGCAGGATACTCGTGGTTAATCCACATGGATATCCACAAGTCACACACAGATTTTGTGGACACGGTGGGTGGATGGATTTGTGAGCCGAAAATGAAAGGATTGATGTGTGAAGGGGAGGCGCCCTCGAGAATAAGATTGTCGCAGTCAGCAGTAGTGATGCATCGACGATGCTGGATTTCTGCAGGAGTAGAAAGCCGAATGGCGTGTAAGCGAGAAAAGTCGCGCGCTCAAGATAGCCGTTGTGATGTGCGAGACGAAAACAGCGTGTCTGCTTGGTGAAATGAGGAACGTCTGTACGAGTGACGGCTCCTCAATCGAGAATGGTCCATTGTTGTACAATGTGAAGTCTTGAGACAGATGGGTATACGGGTATAATGGTGTGCCGGAGGAAAATTATTTTTTGAGAGGCGCATGTGGCTAGACTGGTAAGCGTTCATCGGCCTGAACAAATCATGCAGCAGGCGCATGAGTACGTGAAGGCGTACATCCTGTTGCCATCGGGCCTTGTCGGGTTGATCTGTCTCATCGGCGGGGTCGGAGGATTGGGGTACCAGCTGATTGCGACAGATAGCTATACGTGGGACACGTTCTATCAAAGCTCAGGCCTCATTACGGTGGGCGTTGTCATGGGCGTGGTACAAACTCGGTATCACCAGTATCTGCTCAGACGGTTTCCTGAGGTGCTCGCGACCCGGATGAGGCAAGCAGCAGTCAAGCAGGGGAGCAAACCGAAGAAGGAACCGCAGCCGCAGTCGATTGACCATCCTGGACGATCGTTCATTCCGCTTGCGTATCTGGTTGGTATGATGGTTCTCGTTGGAGGCGCGCTCGCAGCCGTCATGTATGGGCAGGTGAGCATTGTACCGGCACTGCTGATGCCGTGGGCGGGGTTCTATTGGGCGCGGCTGTTTTTTTGGCGGAGTGTCGTGAAGTAGGTTGGGAGTATTCTATGTCTTGGGGGGACGTGTGTTTTTAGTTGTAGTCGATTGGGCTGATGTCTTCTTCAGCTGGTCTTCGAGTGTCGCGACACGCTGTTCCAAGCTTCGGACGAGCTGTCTCAGCTCAGGCAGACGGGGAATCACGGCTTGCGCTTTCATCCAAGTTTCGTGCGGCATCACCGGAGCTCCTGAGACGATCTGGTTCGGTTCGAGGCTCCGATTCACTCCTGCCCTCGCAGCGATCATCACCTGGTGTCCAATATTGATATGGTCGGCAAGGCCGGCTTGCCCGCCAATCATCACATGATGGCCGATCGTGGTGCTGCCCGCGATGCCCACCTGGGCGACCACGATGGAATGTTCCCCGACAGAGACGTTATGTGCGATTTGGACGAGGTTGTCGACCTTGGTGCCTTGCTTGATAATAGTGGAGCCGAGTGTGGCCCGGTCGATGGTGACGTTGGCGCCCAGTTCGACGTCATCTTCAATCACCACGCCGCCGAGTTGCGGAATCTTCTCATGGCGGCCTTCATGTTGCACGTAGCCAAAGCCGTCTGACCCAATCACGGTACCGGCATGCACGATCACTCGTGCGCCAAGTGAACAGCCTTCCCGGACGACCACGTTGGGGTACAAGATGCAATCGTCCCCGATCGTCGACTCCGATCCAATAAAGACTCCAGGGTATAGAGTGACTCGTGCTCCGATCGTGACGCGGTCGCCAAGCGTCACGAAGGACCAGATCGAGGTATCTGCTCCGATCCGGACGTCAACACCTTGGGCAAGATCCTTGGCAATTCCACGAGGGGCGGCAGGGTGAACGAAAAATTTCTTCGCGACTTGAGCAAAAGCCAGCTGGGGATTTCCCACCACGATCTGGGGAATCGCAAGATCCGACAGATGACGATGGGTGAGCAAGGCCCCTGCATGGAGTTCGCCTAGGGTTTTGAGCGCTTTGTCGTTCGCGAGAAATGACAAGGCATGGGGATTGGCCTCACTCAGACTAGCTAGCGCAGACACCTTCGTTTGGGCATTTCCATGAAGCGTGCCCCCTACGAGCTGATGAATCTCCGTCAGGGTAATGGAACTGGGTACCTGAGGTGCTGCCATTGAACCGTTACCTCTTCTTTTTCTTGGAGGTGGGAGCAGGTTTCTTGGGTGCCCGTGACGGAGCAAGCTTCTTGGGTGTCCGAGCCGGAACAGGTTTGGCCGGGGTGAGCCGCTGTTGGACGTATGCGGCCACTGACCCCACGGTGCTCAGCGCCGGGAGGTCCTGGTCAGGAATCTGAATGTTAAAGGTTTCTTCAATCTTGTAGAGCAACTCGATCACGGCCATAGAGTCGAGTCCGAGGTCGTCCCGCAGATGATGCGCCTCCTTGATGGAGGCGGGATCTCGCTTCAGATAGTCGGCAAGGGCTTGAATGATCTTGGCTGCAATTGCGCGATCGGACATGATGGACGATCCTTGGTGGAAGTGAACGCGTCGGAATATTCTCTCAGGCCACAAACTTCTTGAGCACGACCGCCGCATTGTTGCTCCCAAATCCAAATGCGTTCAAGAGGGCGGTGCGAATCTTTCGTTCCTGGACGGAGCGGCTAATGCCATCCAATCGGCAGACCGGATCAGGATTGTCGTAGTTGGCGGTGGGATGAATCCGTCCCGTGTGAATGGCGAGTGATGAGGCAACAGCGCCGATGGCACCGGCCGCGCCCAACGTATGGCCCACAAGCGACTTGGTGGCATTAATGGCGATCTTGTCCGCGCGGTGCTTAAAGAGATGTCGGATCGCTTTCGCCTCGACGGCATCGCCGATCGTGGTGGAGGTGGCATGCGCATTGATGTAGTCCACCTGTGCCGGGGTGACGCCAGCGGCTTTGAGGGCCAGCCGCATGGTGGTGGCGACCTCTTCGCCATCTTCACGGGGAATCACCATATGATAGGCCTCGCTCGTCGCGGCGTAACCCGCGATCTCGGCATAAATTTTCGCTTTTCGCTTTTTCGCGTGCGCCAATGATTCCACGATCAAGGCACCGGCTCCTTCGCCCATGACGAATCCGTCGCGGCCTCGGTCGAAGGGGCGCGAGGCCCGCTCCGGGGCATCGTTGTACTTGCTTGAGAGCGCGCGCAAGGAACAAAAACCGGCAAAGACCAGCGGGGTAATGCTCGCATCGGCTCCGACGGTAATCACCACATCGGCCTGGCCGGTTCGAATGCACTGCAGGGCTTGGCCGAGCGCGTGCGCGCTTGAGGAGCAGGCCGTCGAGATGGTGAGGTTGGGTCCCTTGGCGCCATAGGCCATGGCCACGATGCCGGAGGCAGAATTCAGCGTGATGACGGGAATAAAGTTCGGATGAACACGTTGCGGCTTGTGTTGCTGATAGAGTTGCGTGATTTCCCGCTCACCCATCACCATCCCGCCCATGCCGGCTCCAACAATGACTCCGACGCGGTGAGGCGCTTCCTTCGCCATGAGCAGGTCGGCATCGGCGAGAGCTTCCTTGCTTGCGACGAGGGCAAACTGGGCATAGCGATCGATGCGGTCTGCCTGGTGTGAAGGCAGATACTGTTCAGGTGAAAAATTGTGGATCTGTCCCGCGACTTTCGAGCGGTAGCCGTCCATAGGAAACGGATCAAACGATCGGATGGCAGAAATTCCTGAACGGCCGGCGAGAGCCGCGTTCCAGAATTCGCTGACGCCGATCCCAATGGGAGACACCACTCCAAGCCCGGTAATGACAACGCGTGATGGCACGTGACTGTCTCCTTTATGTCGCAAGGGATCGTGTCTTTACTTACCGGAAGGGCTGGGAGCAGTCAACTATCGAACCGGCCGTTTCAATAGCGAACTTTCAGCAGCAGATAGATGCCGAAGCTGGCAAACAGCACATTGGCCATCCAACCGGCCATCATGGGTGCCAACACCCCTCCGCGCCCTAGCGCAATGGCGATGGAATGGGTAGTCCAATAGCAAAACCCTACGACGAACGCTTGCCCGATGCCCATCGCCATGCTGCCTCCACGGACGCCGCTTCGTTGCAGGCTCAGCGCGATTCCCACGATGACCATGATAATGGTGACCAAGGGAAACGCGAGACGGCCATAATAATCTGTGAGCAGGCGGGCAAACAGCAGACCTTCCTGTTGAAAGCGCCCCACGTAGTTGCGGATCTCCCGGAAGGTCATCGTCTCGGAGTCTCCCACCAGCGAGGTGGAGAAATCGTCCGGGATGAGCGGAATGTCGATCATCTGCTCCGTGAACGCCATTAGGTCCACAGTGTTATCCGGATGGAATCGGCGTTGATTCCCATTCACGAGGACCCAGCCGTGATCACGATAGTGCGCTTCGGCTGCTTCAGTCATGCGATCGAGCCGGAACGCATGATCGAAATGATAGAGGCGTATGCCCCGGAGGGTCTTGCCTCCGAGGTCGATTTCGTTGACCTGCATGAGGGCATCGGTACCGATACGGACCCAGGGTTGGGCGGTCTTGACGGTCAGGGGGGTCGGCTTCTTTTCGATCTGAACCAGACGGACCTCTTCCGCCTTGACCGAGGCCAGCGGGATGATAGTTGAACTGAAGAACAGGAGGATTAAGGCGACGCCCGTCGCAAACATCAGAAAAGGCGAGGTGACCCAGAGGAGGCTGATCCCGCAGCTCCGCATGGCGGTGATCTCGTTGCTCCGCGACAGCAATCCGAGGGTGAGCAGCGTGGCCATCAAGATCGCCAGCGGCGCGATTTGGAACGAGATGGCTGGAATTTTCAGCGCGAAGTAGGTGAGTATCGGAAGAATGCTGGCATCGTAGCGAAGAAACCGACGGACCTTTTCGAAAAAATCGATCACCAGATAGATCGTCATCAAGCCGGCAAAACACATCAAGAAGATTCTGGCGTATTCCTTCAGGATGTAGCGAAAGAGAATAGACATGGCGGCTATTGGCGACTCACTTTGAGAAATGCGAAGAGGGTGATGACGGCAAAGATGCCGTTGGGCAGCCAGGCCCCGGCAAAGGGTGGAATGACCAACGTCGTCACCAGAAACTCACAGGCGACGTTCAACACGTAGTAGGCCACGACAATGAGCACGCCCACGGCAAACCCCCCGATTCGCCCCGAGCGTTTGGAGACGATTCCGACTGGCACGCCAAGGAGACAAAATACTAACGAGGCCGTCGGGAAGGCCAGGTCTTTGTAGTATTCCATCAAGTGGCGGCGGGCGAGCGGATCTTTCCCCCCAGACTGCACGAGTTGCGCGGCGATGGCCTCATAGGACGGGCGCTCTTCCGTGGCCGCATAGCCGCTTTGACTGAGGTTCATCTTGAGATCGTAACTGGTGAAGGAAATCTGTTGGTATTGGTCGAGCTGATCGGGGCGGCTGTGGATGACCCCGTTGAGCAGGCGGAGGGCGACGTGGTCGTTCGCCGGATCCATCAAGACTTGATACTGTTCCGCGACAATGACTCGCGATTCCTCGGCGGTGCGTTCATCCGAGACGAAGATGCCCTTCGCGGGTTGGCCATTCTTGCCGTCTTGGACGTAGATCATCATTCTGGGGATCGGTTCATTAAACGTTCCCCGTTCGAGGGCAAGGACGAGCTGATCTTTCAAGAGATTGAGCGCCACTTTCTTCAGATTCAACGAGCTCCAAGGCTGTCCCCATTGTGAGAGCACCAGCGTGAGACCGAACACCGAGACGGCGAAGAGGAGCACCGGTCGTGTAAGGCGGATGAGACTGATCCCCGCGGCTTGCATGGCCACGAGTTCCTTGTCGTAGGACAATCGGCCAAAGGCGGTGATCGAGGCGACGATGCCGGCAATCGGAAGTGTCAATACAAGAAAGGAGGGCAGGAGGATTGAGAAGACCTTCAGGACCGACCAGAGTCCAACTCCCTTGGAGACCAGCAGTTCAACGAGACGCAACAGCTCTCTGGTCAGCATGATGAAGCACAGTGCTCCGAGGCTGAGACCAAACGGAGCGAGCAGTTCGGTGAAAATGTAGCGATCAAGCAGCGTTCGTAGGATCACGGGGCTCTTGGATTGGAGATCTAGCCGATACTATAGGGGAGTCCTTTCTCCTTGTAAACCGCGTGGGAGAATCCTTCGTGCCAAAGAATCGCTTGACAGCACACGACCCCTATGCTACATGCAGCGAAATTTTTATTTTCAAGTAAAGATGGGTTGCGTGAGCGATTCAATACTCCTGCAGATGCCCGTCGGTTACACCCGCCACATTCGTGTCTCATCTCATATTCATTGTTCTATTGTCCCGACATACGGCTTATTGGGCCGGCTACGTAACTGCGCGTGGTCGTTGATGAAAGGAGGGGTTTTGTGAAGACTAAAGGTACGGTGAAGTGGTTCAATGATCGGAAGGGGTTCGGATTTATCCGGCTCGATAGTGGTGAAGATGTGTTCGTCCACTATTCGGCTTTGCAAGGGGACGGGTTCAAGACGCTCAAGGAAGGTGAGAACGTCGAGTTCGACGTCGTGCAGGGAGCAAAAGGACCTCAAGCGGCCAATGTGCTGAAGTCGGCCGTGGCCGCATCCTAAGAAAGCATTGCCCTTCGTCTCCAGCGCTTGTGGGCCTGTCTTCCGAATCGGAGGACAGGCCCATTTCATTTCCGTCAGGACTGTTGTCTGATTCGGGCATTTCCTAGACAAAACCTATTGATACTGTTAGCGTTTACCTAGTCTTGTTCTGAGAGGTGTGTCTTGGCCGCGGATCGCAGCAAAGTTCTTCAGCAAGCGCAGCTTCTCGCGTCGCGCGGACAGTATGACGCCGCGATTGCCGAATGGCAAAAGCTGGCCATGGATGCACCAAAGGATGGCAGCATCCATAATTCGATCGGCGACCTGCATCTGAAAAAGAACGCCGCGGCGGAAGCGATCACCGCATTTCTTCAGGCCGCAGCGGCATTCCGCACCGAAGGGGCCACGCTCAAAGCGATCGCGGCCTTCAAGAAAGTGCTCAAGATCGATCCGACCCGGTATGAGGTGTACCGCCATCTTGGCGACCTCAATGCGGAGCGCGGCCTCTTAAGCAGTGCCATCCAGGACTACCTGACACTTGGCAAACACTACCTCAAAGAGCGCAAGAGCAAAGAAGCACTCGAGATCTACCAAAAGATCGTCAATCAAGATCCCTCCAATCTGGATGCTCAGCAACGGGTGGCCGAGCTCTGCGTACAGGAAAACCTTCAGGACGAAGCGACCAAGGTCTATCTCCAGTTAGGGCGTGAGCGCTCGGCGCAGGGACGCTATGACGAAGCGAAAGATGCCTATCTGGCCGTCCTCCGGGTCGATCCCAAGAACAGTGAAGCCGCGCAGTTTGTAGACAGTGTCCAAAAGGGTGTGACCGGCTCAATCAAAGCGGTCAGTTCGGGGAGTGGGACGGCTGCACAGAAACTGTCGGAGCCGCTCGATCTGTTGGCCGAAGCCACGAGACGAATTGAAGAAAAGCAATATGCAGGGGCCGAGGCCATTCTGAATCAGATGCTCACGAGAGAGCCAGGGAACCCGCAAGTGTGCCAGTTGCTCGCGCGCGTGCACTTGCAGCGCGGAGATGTTCAAGTGGCACTGGGCGAATATCGATTTCTTGCCGGCGCCGCGCTGCGCGCGCAGGAGTATATGTTGGCCGAGTCGTTGATCGGAGAGTTTCTGTCGGTAAAACCCGACTCCGTTCCGCTGCTGGAGCTGTGTGGAGAGCTCTACGAGGAAAAGGGGGATCGTACGGCGGCGGCGCAACAGTATGCGAAGGCAGTCGAGATTTTGCTTGAGCATCCCGAGTCCGGGATGGAAAGTCTCCATGAAGAACTCTTCGAAAAGGTGAAGGCGCTTTCGACGGATGCCGCATTGGTCAGTCGCCTTGCTGCGAAGGTGCGGGGGGAGTTGGCGGTAGAAGAGAGCAGCCCCCCTGCAGTCGCCACCGCGCCAGATGGGATTGGTCTGATCGAGAAAGAGGCTCCGGTACAAACAGCGGGGTTCTCGCTTGAGAACGCCACGCCAGACGGAGAGGGGATTCAGGTACCACACATCGGTGAGCCGGAAGCAATGCCCGGTTCGATCCACGAGGTGCCTGATCTCCATGAGTCAGTGGAGTTGGCGGTGCCGGCTGATCCGGTTCGCGAGGTCGAGTTCTCTCAGTCTCAAGATCAAGCGGTGCTCAGTGAAGAGCCGCTTGCGGTTTCAGCTGTTCCCGATGCGGAGGCGCAGCCTGCACCAGATTGTGAGACGCACTTCACACTCGGAGTCGCCTATAAGAACATGGGTTTGTACCAGGAAGCGAAGGAAGAATTTGAGGTCTCGAAGAACAGCGACGCATTCTATCTCGATTCCTGCCTTATGACGGCCTTGTGCTTTAAAGATGAGCGACAACTCGCTCAGGCGATTCGCGGACTTGAGACGATTCTGTCAGATCCCCGCTGCCAAGGGGCCAAAGACCAAGCCATCCGCTACGAACTTGGTCTGCTCTATGAGGCTGAAGCGCAGTGGGAGAAAGCCGCCAAGACCTACCAATCCATCCCCTCATTCCACGATGTCCCGCATCGGCTGGAGTCTCTGAAGGGTCGGCGCCAGCCAGCTCAGACAACATTACGCATCGCCAGCTAATCGAACTGCGTTACGCCACGCGATTTGGGGCAGTCTGCCCATTCAGTACCATAGCGATATTCTCCAGGCAGATCATTCCCATGCGAACCCGGGTGTCGAGGGTGGCTGATCCAAGATGCGAGAGCAGCACGACATTCGGCAACGTGGTCAATCCTGCATGGAGCGAAGGTTCTTGCTCGTAGACATCCAGCCCAGCCCCCGCGATCGTTCTCGTTTCAAGAGCCGACACCAAGGCTGCCTCGTCGATTACTGGACCACGTGAAGTGTTGATGAGAAACGAGGTGGGCTTCATCATGGTCAGCTCGCGTGGTCCGATCAAATGGCGAGTGGAATCAGTGAGAGGGACATGCAGCGAGAGGAAGTCTGATGCTTGGAGAACGTCGTGGAGTGGCCGTTGTGACCACGGAGGAACTCCTGGTGGTGAGGGGCAGGGCCGGCGGCTGGCATAGATGACGGTCATGCGAAACCCTGTAGCTCGTTGTGCGACGGCTTGACCAATCCGGCCCATGCCGATGATGCCCAGCGTCTTTCCCGTCACATCCGTTCCCAGCAGTTGAGTCGGAGCCCAACCAGGCCACGTACCGGCTCGCACCCACCGATCGCCTTCGACCACACGCCGCGCCACGGCGAGCAGCAGCGCCCAAGTCAGGTCAGCGGTCGCATCAGTCAACACATCCGGCGTATTCGTGACGACGATGCCATGGTCACGCGCTGCGTTGACATCGATGTTGTTGTAGCCCACTGCGTAGTTGGCCACGATCTTGAGGCCGGTCGCGTTGGAGAGTAAGGCTGCGTCGACGCGATCGGTCAGTGTGCAGATCGCGGCATCGGCTTGCGCAAATCCATGCCGCTGCTCGTCCGCGGTCGGCGCCTGGTCCGTCGGCTCGGAGATCAATCGATACTGCTCTCGAATCGCG
>JAHFES010000100.1 GCA_023248355.1 Nitrospiraceae bacterium | reverse complement strand
GCCTTCCGAGGCCGGCGACTGTCCCCGTTCTTCGGGATGCAAGGGGGACAGGCCCCAGGTGGAAGGGGGCCTGTCCCCTAACAGTCTGTTGACCGACCAAGCGGCCTGCCTGTGCCGGGCACGGCAGGCGGTTGCAGTAGAAGCCTTCATGAATAGTCCGGGCTCAGAACAATTGATCAGCTTTTGTTCTTGCGACAAGGTGTGAAGGAGATTCGACCATGAAGCACACGCTGACGGTGTTGGGGCTGGGCCTCACGCTGGTGCTGACCGGCTGCTTTGCAAAAATCCATCACCTGCCGGCACACCTGGACAAAACGACGCCGGTCTTTGCGCCGCTGCCCGATCAGGATATCCTCGTCGGCCTTGCCGTGTCCGGCGGAGGCAGCCGGGCCGCCACCTTCGCAGCCGGCACGCTCGAAGCACTGGCGAACATTCGTGTGATGGATGGCGGTCGGGAACGCAGCGTGCTGGAGACAATCACCCACATGTCCAGCGTGTCCGGCGGCAGCTTGGCGACGGCCTACTACGCCGTCAAGAAACCCGGCAAGTCCGAAGCCGTCTTGGCCGCACAAGGCCTGTCTCCGGCCTATCAACAATTCTTTGCCTCCTTCAAAGAGGATATGCGGAAGAATTTTCAGCTCCGCGCGTTCGGCCGGCAATTGATGAACTTTCGCGTCGCCAATCCCACGAAGTTCGCATACTCCTTTGCCGATGTCTGGGACGCCGACTTCTTCGATGGGATCACGCTCAGCGGATTGTATGAGCGAGAGCGGCAGGGAGATGCGCCTCAGATTATCTTCAACGGGACCATTTATAATACGGGGCGCCGCCTGGCCCTGACGACGCTGCCGCCGTCTGACTTCGCCTACGACTTCACGAACGAACTTCGCGCCAAGTTGGTCGCCAAGGGACAGCAGTTCACACCGGAAGGACGCGCCAGTTTCGATCGCAGCCTTCAGCGTGCCAAGAACCAGTTCCTACCCCAGACCTTTGAAGATATTGGAATCGACCACCGCCAGCTTCCCGTCTCGCTCGCGGTGGTCACCTCAGCCTCCTTCCCACCCGTCGTCGGACCAGTCACCTATCAGTCCACCGGCACGCCGGCCTATACCCACGTGGGAGACGGCGGGCTCTTCGACAACCTCGGCACAGAATCGCTCACTACGCTGTTCCTCAACAAGCTGAACCCGAACCGCCCTGCGGCTAAGAAGGGGCTGATCATCGTCATCGATGCCTCCTTTCCATTTGACGAGGGCAGCGCGGAGCTCGATGAGAAGGACAAAGGGTTTGACGTCTTCGCCGAAGATCCTTCTCGCATCGTGGGCATTATGGAGGAGCGCGCCAACGCGTATCAGGCGATGCTCTGGCATAGCCTGCGTGCAGAAAGCGCGCTGCTGCCGGACTATGATCATCTGAAATTGATCATCCTCCGGCATACCGAAGCCGAGTGGACCACAGCCGATCCGATCCCAGCGGCATGCTCCCAGAACCTGAGCGTTGAGGAGATCAAGCGGACCGTGCGCCAGATCCCGACCCTGTTCAAGATCGAAGACCCGTGCCACGGCGCACTGCTCATTGCCGCCGCGCATAAAGTCGTGCAGAAGCAACGGCAGCGCATAGTGGATTTTCTACAGCAGCATCCGTAACCGGATCAGTCTCTGGCGTCGCTGGTGGTTCTGTTTATGTGGTGGAGGTGGACGATGAGCGAGACACCTGCTAAGGCTAAACCTATCCCCCTCAGTCAGGTCCTGGCTGATGAATATGCCGCTCTACATGGATCCCAGCTCGAGCTTCCCCCTCCCGCACCGGAGGATGCCTCCGCAGAGGAAGCACACAAAAAGGAAACGGAACGACTCATCAAAATCTACGAGTCGATCCATCAGCTGATACCCAAACGCACGGGGCTCTGCTTCTCCGGTGGCGGCATCAGAAGCGCAACCTTTGGACTCGGTATTATTCAAGGGTTGGCCCGCCTCAATCTCTTGAAGGAGCTCGACTATCTCTCGACGGTCTCTGGTGGCGGGTATATCGGCAGCTGGCTCAGCGCATGGATCCATTGGCACCCACGCGGGTTGGCCGGCGTCACGGAAGAATTAGCCCAAGATCCCCGTATGCCGGACCGGGTCGAACCAAAACCGGTCACCCATCTCCGCACCTTTAGTAATTATTTGAGTCCGCGGTTAGGCCTCGCCTCGGTCGATTTCTGGACGCTCCTGGGCACCTACTTTCGTAATCTGCTCTTGAACTGGCTGGTGCTGCTCCCCATTCTCTTGGCGGGACTGCTCGTCCCTCGCCTGCTGATCGCGCTCGTTCGATGGAGTCCCGCAGAACTGGGATTGCCGGACTCCGTCATCGGCGCGACGTTCTACGCAGGGCTTGGGCTCGGCATGCTGTCCTTGCTCTATCTCCATCTCTACCGCCCCAGCCTCAAAGAGTTCAGAGAACCCCCACCCGCGCCGACGAAGGCAGACGCTCAACGAAGTGCCACACAGTCCCCCTCCCGGTGGAAAGTCTGCGAAGGCCAAGGCGGTTTCCTGGCCTGTTGTCTCACACCGTTCGTGGGAGCCGTGCTCCTGCTCAGCCTGTCCTGGGCCTGGTTCCGGAACGTGCCGCACAGTCTCGATCAGCTGACGCTGTTCTCTTGGAACCCGCCCCTGAGCTTTGCGCTGCTGGCTGGCGGAGCCAACACCATCAGTTGGATGGTCTCACTGATTCTGTTGCGTCGGCTCTCGGCGTTGAGCCGTTGGACGCTCGGCGAGTTCGCCACGGTGGCTGGATCGGGGGCCTTAGGTGGATTGGCCATCTGGGCCGTCCTCAAACAGATTCCGAAGAGCATCAGCGTCTCCGCCTACGCAGAATGGTATGCCGCCTTCGGCCTGCCGGGATTCATCACGATGTTCCTGCTCGTCGCCACCCTGTTCGTCGGGCTTGCAAGCCGCTTCACAGACGACCAGGACCGCGAATGGTGGGGCCGTTCCGGATCATGGGAACTGATGGTCGGCTCAATGTGGGCGGGGCTTTCAGCGCTGGTGATCTTCGGGCCAGGACTGGCGGCACTCACGCCCACACTCACCGCCTCAATCGGAGGGGTGTCGGGATTGGTCGCCCTGCTCATTGGTTTTGGCTCCAAGACGTCAGCCGGGGAAGAATCCAATGAAGGCCGGCAGGCATGGATCCGAAACAATATGGTGACACTGGCCGCTCCGGCCTTTCTCTTATTGTTCCTGGTCCTATGTTCGCTCGCCACTGACAACATCTTGCTGTGGCTCGCCTCTGTTCAGAAGATTTCCTCGCTCACGCTGGGTCCGATCGGCGAGCTGATGCCGCCAGATCCCTGGCATCATACGACCGTACTCCACAACACCCCCTTCTGGCTGCTCTTCGAATTGGCGCTGGGATTAATGGTCATCAGCATGACCATGGCAGCGGTCATTCACACCAATAAATTCTCGCTCCATGCCATGTACCGGAACCGCCTGATCCGAGCCTATCTCGGCGCATCGCGACTGAAAGAGTACGGTCACGAGCGAAAGCCGAATCTCTTCACCGGGTTTGACCGAAAAGACAATCCGGAACTCTGCGCCATGGCGCCGAACGGCCAACTCGCTCAGCGACCGCTCCACATCGTCAACATGGCGCTGAACCTGGCTCACGGAGACAATCTGGCCTGGCAACAGCGGAAAGCCCAATCGTTTACAGCCAGCTCGCTTCATTGCGGCAGTTGGAATCTCGCCTACCGATCCTCCTCGCAGTACGGCAGAAACCGGGGCGTGAAACGGGCTCTCTCCCTGGGCACCGCCTTAGCCATCTCCGGCGCCGCCGCCAGTCCCAACATGGGCTACCATTCTTCCGGCGCCGTGACCTTTCTGCTGACCCTCTTCAATGTGCGGCTCGGCTGGTGGCTGGGAAACCCCGGCGACGCGGGCGCGAAGACATTTGATCGATCCTGCCCGCGTTGGGCCCTCCGTCCGCTTCTGGCCGAGGCCTTTGGGCTGACGGACGCGAGGAATCCCTACGTCTATTTGTCCGATGGGGGCCACTTTGAAAATCTGGGGCTCTACGAGATGGTGCTGCGCCGTTGCCACATCATCATCGTCAGCGACGCCGGATGCGACCGGCAGTCGGGATTCTCGGACTTGGGCAATGCAATCAGAAAGATTCGGATCGATCTCGGAATAGAAATTGAGTTGGATGTAGAAGGGCTGCGCCAGCACAAGGGTGGGAATCAAAGCGAATGTCACCATGCGATCGGGGCCATTCGGTACGATCTCGCCGATGCAAATGCTTCGAAGGGCATCTTGATCTACCTCAAACCCTCCCTCACAGGACAGGAGCCGACGGACATCCTCGATTATGCCGGCAAGCACCCTGATTTTCCGCATGAGACGACAGCGGATCAGTTTTTCGACGAATCGCAGTTCGAATCCTACCGGAAACTTGGCGCCCACATCGTCGACGAAGTGTTTCACGACACGATGTCGAACCCTGCCCGCGACGAAGATCACTTGTTCGAAGAACTCCGCGACCGCTGGACCCCCTCAATCGGGTAGCCCGACCCGTCACGGCCAACCCGTTCACTCCCACGCTGAAATGAGCGCGCCCTTCGCATCCCGCCAGTGCGGCGTCTACGCCAAGGCGACAGGACGGCAGACAGGGACGGCCTTTGGCGGAATGAGAAAGATCCCAAGAAGAGGCTCTTAGGACGCCCGCAGCCTCTGCGCGGGATGACTTACGGCCCGGCCGGATCGACTTTTTGCTCTTGTCCTCTCATCGGAACCAACACCGTGAACGGCTGTCGAACTCCGCCGGCTTCACCGAAATTCTGGAGCCGCATGATCAGGGATTGGGTGACTTCCTGGCCCTTTGAGGCGAGAAGCACCTCGGTACTTGATTTGATGTCCTCGGCCAGGACCATGCCGCACACAAGGTCGGCCACCACGGCTGTCCTCATCTCATACTTGATCTCCTGAGCAAAGGCCGATTTCAGCGCTTCGACAATCGTCGGGTCGTACCACCCTTTTCGCTGCCTCAACTGCTCGAACGCCTCGGTCTTCGTCTTGCCCGCGGACTCAAGGGCATCGAAGTCCAGCGCGACTTTCAGGATTCTGGCCTCCATCGGAATCTCGTTGCCCTGTCGGTTGTCGCCAGGCCCGCCGACCCCGTCATAGTACTTGTCCTGAAATTTGATGATCTCTGCCACCCGCTTCATGCGCGGAATCTTGGCAACCAGGTCGTACGCCACAAACGGATGTTGATTGAAGAGCTGGGATTCCTCCGGTGTTAGCGCTTCTCCACGATACACTTTTTTGAGCACCACTTCCGGCAGAATGACGCATCCGATTTGAGACAACATAGCCGCTGTCTTGATCGGCCACAGCTCGCTTACATGGAGATTGGCGGCAATAGCCTCGACATAACGCGTGATGCGGGACGATCGCCCGAAGGCTTCCGGATTGACCAATGACAACACTTCGCACAGCACCTTGATGCTCCCGCTGAGCGTGTGCTCCAGGAGTTCGCGTTCTGCGGTGATCAAGCGATGCTGCGCCAGGCCGGCGTTGAGCGCGTTCGCCAGCGCCTCCGGCGTGCAGGGTTTGGTCAGGAACCGGAAGAGCTGTCCCTGATTGATCGCATCGATCGACGCCTGAAGATCGGCGTTGCCGGTCAACAGCATGCGCACCGTGTCCGGCGCCTGCTCACGGACTCGGGTCAGAAACTGGATGCCGTTCATGCCCGGCATCTGAAGATCGGACACCACGACCGCGAACGGACCTCGCTCGGTCACCATCCGGAGGCCTTGCTCAGGCCCGACGGCCGTGTCGAGGGTGAACTCCTTCCGGAGGTGGCGTTTGTAGCCATCGAGGATGTTGGCATCGTCATCCACACAGAGAATCGCGTCAGCCATTCGTCTTCTCCTTCTGAAGCGTGACGGCCAGCTCTCGCCAGTGCGGCAACCGGTCGGTCAATTTGAGTTTGTCGAGATAGGCCATGTCGAGTTGGGAGAAAACGTCCCCGGTCGCCTGCTGAGAGCATTCCTGATACAGCGTGTTCGCCACGTGCACCGCCGTCAGGGGGCTGAAGGTTTCACCTAAGCATTCCGAGGGGCGGTGATGGAACGCCGCCGCCTCCACGATCGGATCGCCCAACCCCCAGAGTCCCAGCAGATAGGCCCCGACTTCGGCGTGCGTGGCGCTGAACTCTTGACGCTCCGCTTCCCACACCGCAATGTGCCGGTCATGCGCGACTTGTAACACGGTATGATACCGGTCAGACTTATTGGCCGCAAGCACCAGCATCCCCACATCATGGAGCAGCCCCGCGGTGAACGCCTGGTCCACTGCCAGCGCAGGCATCTGTTCGGCCTTCGCGAGGGCCCTGGCGAGGGTCCCGGTCGCCATGCTCTCTGCCCACAGACGATCCACGCTGAAGAGCGAGCTGCCGGCCGTCGAAAATCGGGAGAAGACGTGCACGGTCAAGACCAGCGCCTGAACCGTATCCAACCCCAATAGATTGACCGCCTGCTCCGCAGCCGACACCGTGCCGTGCAGGCCGAAATACGCCGAATTGACGAGTTGCAGGATCTTCGCCGTCATCCCCATGTCTTTGGAAATAATCGCCGCGATCGTCTTCAGCGAGGAGGTCTCGGATTCCGCCTCCTTCTCGATCTCTGCATAGAGGTCCGGCCGGCTGGGGATTCGCTGCAACCCTGCCACCAGACTTCTCAGCGACTCGCTCCCCAGCAAGTCGCGCAGGGCACAGGCCCGCAAAATAGTCGCCTTCATGTGTTCGACTTCGCACGGCTTCGCCAAGTACTGATGCGACGCACTGATAGACTGGTAGACCATTTCTTGATCCGAGTGGCCGGAGAGCACCACTCTCACGCTATGCGGGTACCGGCGCCGCACTTCATTGAGGAGCTGCGCCCCGTCCATGCCCGGCATACGCATGTCGGACACCACGACGTCGAACGGCCCCTGCTCCAGATGCTTCAAGGCTTCCTCTCCGCTGGTCACGAAGGTCATGCTCCACTCGTGCCGCATGGGACGCAGCATCCGCTTGAGCCCGTCAAGCAATTTTTCCTCGTCATCCACAAACAAGAGCTGTTTCATCGTGAAGCCTCGCTCCTAGGCCGCTGCGGCCTGATCGTCCAGCCGTCCGAGTATCTCGCGAAACGCGGCAAGCGATCGGCGAAATGCCTCATACACGGCAGGATCAAAATGACTGCCGACTTTCTTCTCCATGATGCTCAGAACCGTGTCTTCCGGAAACGCCGGCTTGTAGGGTCTGGCCGAACTCAGCGCGTCATACACGTCCGCCACGGCGACGATGCGCGCTTCCAACGGGATCGCCTCTCCGGACAATCGGCGCGGATAGCCTGTGCCGTCCCACCACTCGTGATGCGCCAGCGCGATCGAAGACGCCATCTCGAGAAAAGGATTTCTTTGACCGTCGGACTGATCCGTTAAACCGGCAGCAGAAACGGCCCGCAACGACGGCCACATTGAGGCGTCCTGCCGTAGAATGTCTGCGCCGATCACGCAATGCCGCTTCATGATGTCCCATTCCGCCGGCGTGAGCTTGCGAGGCCGGAGAAGAATGTCGTCCGGGATGCCGATCTTGCCGATGTCGTGCAGGGGGCTGGTGAGAAAGATCATCTCGGCGAAGTCCCGCGGCATCCCGAGCGTCCCGGCAAGAACTTTACCGTACGATCCCACCCGTACGATATGATTGCCCGTCTGCTCATCGCGGAACTCGGCGACCCTTCCCAGCCGCCAGATCAGGTCGATCCGAGCCACGTTCAATGCGTTGGTGCGTTCGCACACTTTGCGTTCGAGACTGTCATTCTGCCCGCGGATCTGATCCTGATAGGTTTTCAGCCGGAGTGCGCTCCGGATGCGCGCGATCAAGTCGTCAGGATCGACCGGTTTATTGAGCAGGTCCGTCGCGCCGAGGTTGAGCGCGCGCCGCTTGAGGTCCCGCTCACCTGCTCCGGTCATCATGATGACCGGCACGTGACACAACACCGGCGATGCCGAGATCGCCTGGAGCAGATCGAAGCCGGTCAGGCCCGGCAGTTGAACGTCCGACACCACAGTATCGATGGGGGTACTGTTCAGACAGTGCAACGCCTCATCGACACTCCCGACGAACGTCATCCTCCAGTCCTCTTGATACGGATGGAGCATCCGGCGGAGACCGTCGAGACAATTCGAATCGTCATCAACGAATAGCACATGAGCACTCATGCCGCCCTCTCC
>JAHFES010000025.1:4604-25808 GCA_023248355.1 Nitrospiraceae bacterium | reverse complement strand
CACGCTTTGTTAGCATCCGACTGCGGGGTGGAGCAGCCTGGTAGCTCGTTGGGCTCATAACCCAAAGGTCAGAGGTTCAAATCCTCTCCCCGCAACCATTCGATTGCTTCCTCTTCTGCACCTCCTGTCAATCCAGTTGTCATATGTTTCAACCATATTTGCACAGATAAATCTGGGCTCGCGACTATAGGTCTATAACGGATGCATAAGTTTCTTTGGCCCCAGATGCACTTGTTGTACTATCGCTGGTGACGAGGACGAAAGGAGCGGTGTCGTGCATTTTGTCCGGATTGGAAATAAAGCAATCAACCTCGACCGAGTCTCGCATTGTGAAGTTCAGGTCTGGCACGACGCAGTATCGGTCAAGATTTTCATGACTGGCACGGCGAACAATACTCCGGTGGTTCTGAACGAAGAAGAAGCAACGCAGTTCTGGAAGTACATTGAGTATGTTGCAGAGAAGCCTGTTTAACTCTGGTTAGATTCATCGACACTCTCCATTGCCTCCTTCCATAATCAATCCCTGCGATCAATGCCGGCGGCAAGCGATATTCCTGGGCATTTCGAGCCACCGCACCTTCAAGCTCTTGATCGGACACCGATGCATGATAACGAGGTTTTGGCGCCACGGGTGTGAATCTGCCGCCTTGACTTCACCAAAACACGGTTTCTAGAATGAGCCTCTTCCCCCTACAAGGAGTCTCGATTGCATGAGAAGTGACATCGTCATCGTGGGTGGTGGTCTGGCTGGATCAGAGGCCGCCTGGCAAGCTGCGAATCGTGGGGCCAAGGTCACGCTCTATGAAATGCGCCCGAAAGAAATGACCAAAGCGCATAAGACAGGGGGCTTGGCTGAACTGGTCTGTTCGAATTCGCTGGGCTCCACCGATCCACAGAACGCCCCAGGCATTCTTAAAGAAGAAATGCGTCGGCTGGGTTCACTGATTATTACCTCAGCCGAGCACACGCGAGTACCGGCCGGATCGGCGCTGGCGGTCGATCGAGACCAGTTTTCTCTGAAGATCACCCAAGCGCTCGAAGGTCATCCGAATATCAGGATTCTCCACGAAGAGATTGGCGAAATTCCCACGGACTGTCTCTGCATTATTGCGACTGGGCCGTTGACGTCGGACAAACTCTCTCAGTCCATTCGTGCTGTGAGTCAGTCTCAGCATCTCTATTTCTTCGACGCGATCTCCCCGATCATCGATGCCGATTCGATCAACATGGATATCGTCTTCCGCGCCTCTCGCTATGACAAAGGCGGCGATGACTATCTCAACTGTCCGATGACCGACGCGCAGTACAACACGTTCTACGATGCCCTCATGGCCGCGGAGAAAGTGCAGCTGAAAGAATTCGAAAAGACTCCCTACTTCGAAGCCTGTATCCCTATCGAGGTCATGGCGGAGCGCGGCCGGCAAACCATGCAATTTGGACCACTCAAGCCGGTTGGCCTGGAAGATCCTCGAACCGGTCTCCGGCCTTCCGCCGTGGTCCAGTTGAGGACGGAGAATGTTCATCGGACGTGCTACAATATGGTGGGCTTTCAAACCAAGCTCACCTATCCTGAGCAGAAACGCGTCTTTCGCCTGATCCCTGGTTTGGAACAGGCAGAGTTTCTGCGATACGGGAGCCTACATCGCAACACCTTCATCAACTCCCCACAGCTTCTATTAAGTACACTGCAATGCAAAGCCCGCGGCACACTGTTTTTTGCCGGGCAGTTAGTCGGTGTGGAGGGCTATACCGAATCTGCAGCGATGGGTGGGCTTGCCGGAATCAATGCGGCCCGTGCGTTGGCGGGGATGCCATTGCTGGCGCCTCCGCCCACGACGGCGCATGGATGCCTGATTGCCCACATTGCGTCGTCCGATCCGCGCCATTTCCAGCCGATGAATACAAATTTCGGCCTCTTCCCGCCTCTACCTCAGGTTCCCAGAGATAAAGAGAAAAAACGCCAATTGATCGCCCAACGGGCCTTTGAGGATTTCGAATCATGGAAGACGCGATCCGGGCTTTCGTGAGTTTCCTTGACGTCGAGCGCAATGCTTCGCGCGAGACCGTGCGAAATTACCAGTCGGACCTTCAACAACTGGCGCTGTTTCTCCATCAAGCGCGCCACAGCCAGCGTGCCATTCGGGTGGACCATGTCACGACTGAAGACGTGCGCGCCTATCTTCACTGGCTCGATCGCAAGGGCGAGAAAGCGTCCTCGCTGGCGAGGAAACTGGCCTGTCTTCGGAGCTTCTATCGGTTTCTTGTGCGGGAAGGCACATCCCAGAAGAATCCGGCGGAAGACATCAGAAGTCCTAAGTTACCGAAACCGCTTCCTCGGGTTCTCACGAAAGACGACGCCAATGCCCTCATGGAGTTTCCTGCCGGGCAGTCACCCTTGTCATTGCGCGATCGCGCCTTGCTGGAAACCTTGTACTCAACCGGGGCGCGGGTCAGCGAAGCGGTGGGGATGAATCTCGGCGATCTCAATCAGGCAGAGGGGCTCGTTCACTTGCGAGGCAAGGGTCGCAAGGAACGGGTGGTCCCGATCGGCGATGTGGCAATACAAGCGATTCGGGAGTATCGCGACTCATTGAAGCCATCAGGCATCAGCGATCAGCTATCTGCTCCTATCTTCTTGAATCATCGCGCGGGTCGGCTTACGACGAGGAGCGTTGCGCGGATAGTGTCACGCTACTCCAGCCGCCTGGCAAGTGGGGCGGTGAGTCCCCATGCGCTGCGCCATTCCTTTGCGACGCATCTTCTGGATGAAGGCGCGGATCTCCGGTCGATTCAAGAAATGCTCGGCCATGCGTCGCTCAGTACGACTCAGAAGTACACACATCTGGCGGCGGACCAACTGCTCGCAGTCTATGACCGGGCTCATCCGCGGGCTCGTCCGGTGATAGGGTCTGCTCCGCGAAAGGATCAGAAGTCATTATGAAAATTCGGTCAACGACGATTCTCTGTGTGCGTCGCGACGGGCGAGTCGCCATGGGCTGTGATGGGCAAGTGACCGTCGGGACCACCGTGATGAAGCACAATGCCAAGAAGCTTCGACGGCTTCATCACGATCAGGTGCTGGCTGGATTTGCCGGGGCGACAGCTGACGCCTTTACCCTCTTCGAAAAATTTGAAACCAAGCTGGAAGAGTATCGAGGGAATCTCACCAGGGCAGCAGTCGAGCTCGCGAAAGATTGGCGGACCGACCGGGTGCTGCGCCGCTTGGAAGCGCTCCTGGCGGTGGCCGGTCGGGAACAATCCTTCATCATTTCTGGGACCGGTGATGTGGTGGAACCGGAGGACGGCATTCTTGCTATTGGCTCCGGAGGGCCCTATGCGTTGGCAGCCGCCAGGGCGCTTCTTGGCCATTCTTCCCTGGAGGCTCAGGTCATTGTCACCGAAGCGATGATGATTGCCGGCGCGATCGACATCTATACCAACCAGCAGATTATTGTCGAGGAACTGAGAGGGTAAACACAAATCGTGAAGGATCTGACCACCGACACTCCACCCCTGAACCTGAATAGCTTCACTCCACGCCAGATTGTGGAGGCGTTGAATCGCTACGTGATTGGACAGAAAGACGCCAAACGAATGGTCGCGATTGCGCTGCGCAATCGATGGCGCCGTCAGCAGCTCTCCCCCGATCTGCGTGATGAGGTGATGCCGAAGAACATCATCATGATCGGGCCCACCGGGGTGGGGAAAACGGAAATTGCGAGACGGCTTGCCAAGCTGGCTCAAGCGCCGTTCATCAAGGTTGAGGCGTCGAAGTTCACGGAAGTCGGCTATGTCGGGCGCGATGTGGAATCCATCATTCGTGATCTGACCGAGCTGGCCATCAACATGGTCAAGACGCACCGGCTGGAAGTCGTGCAACAAAAAGCGGAACAGCACGGAGAAGAACGCCTCCTTGATCTCCTCTTGCCGCCGCCGCCACCGAGGCCGGGGTTCACGGAGGACACGAGAGAGGCCTCCACTCAGGTGGCGCATGATTCCCATGAAACCACCAGATCAAAGTTGCGACTGCAACTTCGGGAAGGGAAACTCGATGAGCGGACGGTGGAGATGGAGGTCAAGGAGCGAAGTCTTCCGGTCGGCATGATCTCCAACGTCGGTGGGCTCGACGACCTGGAAGGCAATCTTCGTGACATGTTGGGCGGCATGTTCCAAGGCAAGAAAAAGAAGCGGCTGATGAAAGTGCCGGAAGCCTTGAAGCATCTCACACAAGAAGAAGCGCAGAAACTCATCGACATGGACGACGTGGTCCGTGAAGCGATTGCCAAAGTGGAGCAGACTGGCATCGTGTTTCTCGATGAGATCGACAAGATTGCCGGTCGTGAGCGGACTATGGGGCCAGATGTGTCGCGGGAAGGCGTGCAGCGCGATCTGCTCCCCATTGTCGAAGGCTGTACGGTCACCACCAAGCATGGGCCCGTCTTGACGGACCATATTCTCTTTATCGCGGCGGGCGCCTTTCATGTGGCCAAACCGTCCGATCTCATTCCTGAGCTCCAAGGACGATTTCCCATTCGAGTCGAACTCAGCCCCTTGTCCAAAGAGGATTTTGTGCGTATTCTCACGGAACCGAAAGGGGCGCTGGTTCGTCAGTATCAGGCGCTACTGGCGACAGAAGGCTTGACGGTCGATTTCACCAAGGAAGGTCTGGAAGAAATTGCCGACCTTGCCGTGCAGGTGAATGAGCGGACGGAGAACATCGGCGCGCGCCGTCTCTTTACGATCATGGAGCGACTACTGGAGCAGATTTCCTTCGAGGGCGCGGAGTGGCCGGACAAAACCGTGAGTATCACCGCCGGGTATGTGCGTGAGCGACTAAAAGATATTGTCAAGGACCAGGACCTCAGCCGGTATATTCTGTGAGCGATCAGCAGTCAGCCTTCAGCTATCAGCTTCTCTGAGCTGATCACTGAGTGCTGAACGCTGACAGCTAGGAGAAAACAATGAACAGACTCATCAAGAAAGCCAACGTCCTGATCGAGGCCTTGCCCTACATTCGGACGTTTCGCGGGAAGACCGTGGTGGTGAAGTACGGCGGGCATGCGATGACGGATGCCTCGCTCAAAGAGCGGTTCGCGCAGGACGTGGTCTTGTTGAAGTACGTCGGGATCAATCCCGTCATCATCCACGGCGGCGGGCCCCAGATCGACAAGATGTTGGATCGGCTCGGGATCGAACCGAAGTTCCGTCACGGTGTGCGGGTCACGGATGAGGCGACGATGGAGATCGTGGAGATGGTGCTGGCCGGAAAAATCAATATGGAGATCACAGATCTCATCAACCGGCATGGCGGAAGCGCGGTCGGTCTGAGCGGGAAAGACGGTGGACTGATTCTGAGCAAACCGCTTACCGTAAAGGCCTGGGCGAAAAGTCTCGAGCGTGATCTGGACGGGGAAGACGGAGACGGGGACTTCGGTCTGGTCGGCGATATCGAGAAGGTCGATCCGAGTCTGTTGCATAAACTCCAGGGGGACCATTACATCCCGGTGATTGCTCCGATCGGAACAGATCGTGAAGGGAATACGTACAACATCAACGCCGATCTCGTCGCCGGGGCCGTAGCCGGGGCTTTGCACGCGGAAAAGCTGGTTATGATGACGGACATCAAAGGCATTCGCGATGCCAAGGGTCGCCATCTCTCCACCGTATCCCGCAAAGACGTCCAGCGCATGGTGAAGAAAGGGACGATTACGGAGGGCATGTTGCCGAAAGTCCACGCCTGCCTTGATGCGTTGGCCGGGGGAGTCGGGAAAGCTCACATCATTGATGGGCGAGTTCCCCATGCCGTCTTGCTCGAAATCTTCACGAACAAAGGTATCGGGACCGAGATCACGGCGTGACGGTCCTGCCTCCGGGGAACCATTGAGTGTCTGCCCACGCCGATCGCTTCATCCCTCATCTCAAACGTCTCATTGGGGAGCGGCATCCTGATTCCTCCCCTGTTGCCCTTCGAGACACGGCTGTCTATCTCACACAGCAGTTTACGAGCCTCGGCTTCACCGCGCGGTCGCATGAGTTTTCAGCTTGGGGTGGGACCTACGAGAACGTGATAGCGACGACTCCGCATGACACCGAGTCGTCAGCAGCTCCGCTCATTCTTGCGGCACATTACGATACTGTCATGGGCTCGCCAGGGGCGGACGACAATGCTAGTGCGCTTGCGGTTCTTCTGGATGTCGCGCGTCGCGTGGCCACGACTCGTCTTCATCGGCCAATCCGCTTCATTGCGTTCTGCCTTGAAGAAGAGAATCTGCTGGGAAGTCGTGCCTACGTGGCGCAGTTGGCGATGGCGCAGCAACCGATAAAGGGTGCGATCATTCTGGAATGTGTGGGGTATGCGCGTGACGAGGAAGGGTCCCAGAAGATTCCGCCTGGTGTGTCGGTGGCTGTTCCGACGGTCGGGAACTTTCTTGCTGTGATCGGCAACCAGGATTCACAGGCCCTCACGATGGCAGTGGAGCAGGCGATGAAGCCCCATCTGCCGGTGGTGTCATTAGTGGTTCCGGGCAACGGCGAACGGTTGCCTGACACCAGACGGAGCGACCACACGTCCTTCTGGGAGCAAGGGTTGCCGGCCGTGATGTTGACCGACACGGCCAATTTTCGAAATCCCCATTACCATCAGCCGACGGATAGGCTTGAAACCTTGAATCTCGATTTCATGGCTTCTGTCGCCGACGCGGTGACGGCTACGGTGATGATACTCGCTGGATCTGAGGAGGACTCCTGATGGTGGCAAGAGTGAGTCGCGCCACGAAGGCGCTCATTGCGAAGGTCTTTGCTCAGCTCGATTACAAGAGACTGGGGAGAGTCTATTGTTATGAAGGCGGGGACGAGTTCTGGCATGCGAGGAGGAAACCATCCCAGCGACTTGGGATCAGAGTGGCTGAGGCCCTGTTGAAAAAGGTCTCGGTTGGAGGACGGAGTCTCTACATCGGCGCCGGGGTGGGGGAACTTCCATCCCTGCTCGCTGAGGCCTGTGAGCGTCAGCGCCAGGTGGAACCCTATAATCTCAGGCGGGTGGAAGTGGCTGTCCTGAATCGTGCCTGTCGCACCCTCCCGGTGAACTTTCATGCCCGTGATGCGACCTCAGCACGGGGTCCATTCGATCATCTCTGGATCGTGAGCGTGTTGAACGATCCGGAGCGATTCCCCCACTTGTCTCAGTTGTCCTATGGTCAGGCCGATCCGGTCACGTTCAATGCGGTACGGTTTCAGAAGGAGCGAAAGATCGTGCAATCCATCGTCAATCGGTGCATGCCCAAGCTCAGCCTTCCCGGGCTGGTGACGACGACCACGGAAGAAGTCGTCTGGATTGCAGAGTGGTGTCACCGCAACAGGATTCCATATCGCGTAGAGCGGCAACAGTATCCAACGGCGCTCGTCGGCGATCCGATTTGTTTTATTCGAGTGGGGCTTGTACGTTGAAAAGTTGGAAGGTATGAAAGTTGGGAAGCTGAGAACTTTTCAACTTTCAAACCTTCACACTTTGAAACCAGCGTTCTTTCCTGAATCGGTAAGATACTGGCGCGAGTACTTCACATAGTTCTCGGCGGATTCTTTGATCCAGGCCACTTCCTTATCCGTCGCCGGACGTCGGACGCGCGCAGGCGAACCAAGAATGACGCTCTTCGGTGGAACCACGGTTCCTTCCACGACCAAGGCGCCGGCTCCCACGACCGAATCCTCTCCGATCACCGCCCCATCCATGATGATGGCCCCCATGCCGACGAGCACGCGATCCTTGATGGTGCAGCCATGCAGGACTGCGCTGTGGCCGATGGTCACCTCGTTCCCGATGATGAGCGGATGGGTGTCATGCGTGACGTGCAGCATGCAGAGATCTTGGACGTTGGTCCGCTGGCCGATTCGGATGTAATTCACATCGCCGCGGATGACGGCATGGAACCACACACTGCAGGTCTCGCCCATGACGACGTCGCCGATGACGATGCCGGTTTCTTCTATAAAACAGGACGTCGGGATCGTCGGTTTGATGCCTTGAAAGGTTCGAATCACGAGGCGCACTGTAGGGGAACCCGCGAGGAAATTGCAAGATTGCGTAGATTGCCTTCGTTGACAGTCTTTTCAGCCCTCCCGTAGACTACCCGATGATGGCGACTCCATTGATCAAACTCACGCGGCCCACGACCGTGAAGCCGGCGCGCTCGGCCGGCAAGAAAACCACGATCGGCTTTGTGAACCTGGGCTGCTCCAAGAACCAAGTGGACTCTGAAGTCATGCTGGGCACGCTCGTCAACGACGGGTTCCAACTGACCGGTGATCCGAAAAAGGCCGAAGTGGTCATCATCAATACCTGCGGGTTCATCGAAGAAGCCAAGCAGGAGTCGATCAACACGATCATCGAACATAGCAAGCTCAAGGACAAGGGCGCCTGCCGAGTCCTCATCGCCGCCGGCTGCCTGGCTCAACGATACCAAGGAGACTTGCTCAAAGAATTGCCGGAGCTGGATGGAGTGGTCGGAACCGGTGAGTTCGGCAAGATAGCCGACATCTGCCGCGATCTGTTGGCGCCGAAGAAGCGCCACCAGCGGCTATGGATCAGCAAGCCGCCTTATCTCTATGACGAGCTGGCTCCCCGCCTGAGGCTCGGCAAACAGCACAGCGCCTACGTCAAGATCGCCGAAGGCTGCAATCGCAACTGTGCCTTCTGCGCCATTCCTCTCATGCGGGGCAAGCAGCGCAGCCGGCCCGTGGAATCGATTGTGGCTGAAGCGCAACGTCTGGCCGCAGAGGGCGTGAAAGAGATCAATCTCATTTCTCAGGACACGATCAACTATGGGGTCGATCTGGGTCTACGCCACGGGCTTGTCAGTCTGCTTCGGGAGTTGGTGAAGGTGCAAGACCTGCGCTGGATCAGGCCCTTCTATCTGTATCCGCAGCAGGTGACGGATGAGCTGTTGGATCTCTATGCCGGGGAAGAGAAGATCACCAAGTATCTCGACATGCCCCTCCAGCACATCAATGACCGCATGCTCAAGCGGATGCACCGACTCGGCGACCGAGCTACGATCACGGCGCTGGTCGACCGCATCCGGACGAAGATTCCCGACGTGACCTTTCGGACGGCCTTCATTGTCGGATTCCCGGGCGAAACAGACGCTGCCTATAATGAACTTAAGACGTATGTGGAACAAGCCGAGTTCGATCGGGTGGCCGTGTTTCTGTATTCTGATGAAGAGGGCACGTCGGCGGTCGCGCTTGATGACAAGGTCGAGCGGTCGGTGATGGACGAACGCCGCAATGAGCTCCTGGCTATCCAGGAAAGCATCTCGACGGCACGAGGCCGCGCGCTCATCGGGTCGGTCATGGAAGTGATGGTCGAAGGAGTGTCTGAAGAGACAGAATGGCTGCTCGAAGGTCGACACCAAGGATTGGCCGCCGAAATCGACGGCGTCGTGTACATCAATGATGGGACTGCTGCGGCTGGTGAGTTCGTCAACGTCGAAATCACCGATGCCGCGACGTACGATCTCGTCGGCCACATTGTCACCTAACCTCCCGTTCATCCGGCCTACCACGCCCTGCGTCACGTGGGCGAGTCACCCACAACAGGAATTGTATACATGGCGGCACAGAAGAAAGAGTCTGTTGTTCTCTTGATCCAATGTAAGGACCGGAAGGGCATTGTGGCCCGGGTCTCGGGGTTCATTCACGACTTTGGCGGCAATATCCTCCACTCCGATCACCATACCGATGAAGAGACGAATGATTTCCTGATGCGGATGGAGTTTGCGACCGAGGGGTTGCAGATTCCTCCCGATGAGCTTCCCGCCGCGTTTGCCCCGATCGCCAAAGTATTTGAGATGCGGTATGAGATCCATCTCTCCAGTCGTCGCACGAGAGTAGGTATGCTGGTCTCGAAACAAGATCACTGCCTGGCAGACTTGCTCCAACGGCATCGGCGCGACGAGCTGCACATCGACATCCCGGTCATTATCTCCAATCATGACACCTGCGCGAGCTGGGCTGAGCTGTTTAAGATTCCATTTGCGGTCTATCCGGTGACGAAAGAGACAAAACCGCAGCAGGAGCAGCAAGTGTTGTCGCAGTTGCGAGAACAGCGCGTCGAACTCGTCGTGATGGCCCGCTACATGCAGATTCTCAGCGCTGAGTTTCTCTCGCAGGTCGGTTGCCCCGTCATCAACATCCACCATTCCTTCCTCCCCGCCTTCATCGGCGCCAATCCTTATCGGCAAGCCTATGACCGCGGCGTGAAAATTATCGGGGCGACGGCGCACTATGCGACGCAGGATCTGGACGAAGGGCCGATCATCGAGCAGGACGTGATCCGCGTGGGACACCGGGATTCGGTCGAGGATCTCGTGCGAAAGGGAAGGGATCTGGAGGAGATGGTGCTGGCGCGCGCCGTGCGCCGTCATATTGAACGGCGCGTGCTGGTGTATGGTAGAAAGACTGTCGTCTTCGATTGAGTTGTGATGGGAGTAGCAGAAAGGGGGAACGGATTGCTCAACCCGTTCCCCTTTTGCGTTCCGGGGTTAGACTTTTACCGACAGGAATAACCCGGCCCCGCGCCGGTTGATCAGGATCAGGACGTAGTCCCCTTTCTTGACAGCAGACGACACCTTCTCGAAGTCTTTCACTGACTTCACCGGTTGTCGGTTGATCTCCCTGATCACGTCGCCCGGGGCCAGGCCGGCTTTCTCCGCACCACTGTCCGGGTCGATGCTCGTGACCACGACACCCTGAGTCTTGCCTTTGATGCCCAACTCTTTGGCCGTGTCCCGGTCCAGATCCTGCACAGCAACCCCGGCGAACGCATGCTCCGTGTCACCGGTCTCAGCTTTCGCGATCTTGGAGCTCTCCTGCTGTTCACGAATGGTTACTGTGAGATCCTTCTCGTGCCCGTCACGAATGACAGTAACTGTTACTTTAGTTCCCACCACCGTTCGTGTCACGAGCCGCTGCAGCGCCACCGCATCCTCAACCGGCGACCTCTGATAGGCCGTGATGATGTCACCCTGCTTGAGACCGGCGTGGTCTGCCGGGCTGTCCTCCTTCACGTCACTGACCAGTGCGCCTTTCGTTTTTGCGATACCGAAGGACTTGGCAAGCTCTTGGGTGAGGTCTTGAATACCCACGCCCAGGTAGCCTCGCACCACCTTCCCGTCTTTGACCAGGCTGTCATAGATGGGCTTACTCATACTGGTTGGGACGGCAAACCCCACGCCCTGGTAGCCGCCGCTTTGTGAGACGATAGCGGTGTTGATCCCCACCAACTCGCCTCTCGTATTGACCAGGGCCCCACCCGAGTTCCCAGGATTGATGGCGGCATCGGTTTGGATGAAGTCCTCATACTGCGTGATCCCCATGCGCCCACGGCCCAACGCACTCACGATGCCGAGGGTCACGGTTGAGTTCAAGCCAAATGGGTTTCCCACGGCCAGCACATATTCACCTACCTGCAACTTCGAGGCATCGCCCCAGACCACCGTCGGCAGGTTCTGGCCGTCAATTTTCACAACGGCGAGATCGCTCTTAGGATCTGCTCCGACGATTGTGCCCTTGAATTCCCGCTTGTCCGGCAAGGTGACCGTGACTTCACTTGCACTGTCGATCACATGGTTGTTCGTCAGGACATACCCATCGGATGAGACAATGACCCCGGATCCCTGTCCCCCGCCACGATGGCTGCGAGGTTCACTTGGACCTTGAGGGCCACGGAATCCACGCGGGCCGGACGGTGCCCCCGGCCCGCCAAAGAATTCTTCCATCCGTTCACGCAGCTCATCCGGCATAGAACGCCCCTCCGATACCTTTTCGACGGTGACTGTCGTGATGTTGACGACGGCTGGAGTCACGGCTTTGGCCACCTCTGCAAACCCATTCGATGGTGTGACGGCCGGTGTCATCGCCACAGCGGATGGGCTTGGGGCGGTCGAGCTAGAGGCCTGTGACGAGGTCAGTGATTGACCACCCCAGATGAGGATGGCACCCAGAAGCGCGACCCCGATCGTCGCGGGAACGGTTCGATGAGCGAGTTGTTTCATGCTGTCCTCCTTATACCGAATAAGAGCGGTTGCACGGAATTGCTGCTTGCAAAGATTACGAGGAGTGTAACAACCGGCGATGAGAGGATGGTTAGGAGGGTATTAAAACTTCTTAAGCTCGATCGTTCGTATACACCGGGTGTGGCGCTAGGGGCAGCGTGACCGTGAATGTGGAGCCGTGGCCCACCTCGCTCTTCACGTCGATCCGGCCCCTGTGAGATTCCGCAATCCAGGAACAGATGGCGAGGCCGAGGCCGGTGCCTTTCTTGGTGTGGGCGCGTGCGTCGTCGGTGCGGAAAAAGCGGTCGAAAATCCGAGCCTGGTCTTCCGGAGCGATGCCGATGCCCTGATCGGTCACTGAGAGACGGGCCTGTTGACCGTCCGTCACAAGGGCGATGACGACTTGTCCACCGGGATGGGAATACTTGACGGCGTTCTCGACCAAATTGAGCAGCAATTCGCGCAGCCGCAATTCGTCGCCCTGGATCATTGCCGGCATGACCGTTCCCAGCAGGACCTCGATAGCCCGGTCCTGACCGAGCAAGGTGGCTTGACGATGACTATCTTCAACCAGCGATTCGAGCGCAACCGGCAGCGACTCCATTTTCACTTCGCCCATGTCGGCGCGGGATAAGAACAGTAGCTCGTCGACGATGTGGGTCATGCGATCGATCTCTTCCAGATTGCTCTCCAGCACGGACTGATACTCTTCAAGCGGGCGGGGCCGCCGCAGAACCAGTTCAGTTTCTCCTTTCATCACCGTCAGCGGCGTGCGCAACTCATGGGAGGCGTCGCTGGTGAACTGGCGAATCTGCCGGAATGATGCATCCAGCCGCCCGATCATGTCGTTGAATGTCCCGGCGAGCCGGCCGATCTCGTCAGGTGCCGCCGACATTGTGAGGCGCTGGCTGAGATCTCCCGCGGCGATGCGTTGCGCGGCAAGCGTGATGGCATCGACAGGGCGCAAGGCCCGACCCGCCAGAAACCATCCGCCGGCGAGCGAGACCGCGAGCGCGATCGGCACGGCGACTGTGAGCAGAACGAGAAACCGACGCAGGGTGTCCTCAATCGACTCCATCGAAGTGCCGACCTGCACGATGTACAGGAGAGTACCCCGATAGATAATCGGCACGGAGATGAGGCGCAACGGGGGTTCGTTGGGATACTTAGCCGATTCGAACACGGTCCGCCCATTGAACGTGGCGTCGAGGGCGGTGCGGCTCAGGGGAACCTCGTGCTGCTTAATATTCGGGGAGCGGATCGTGATCGTGCCGGAGGGGCTGAAAATCTGGAAGAACTTATCGATCCGAGCCAGTTCGGGAAATTGAGAAAGCAGTTCCTCCTCGTCGATCAGGGGGAGAAAGCCTCGTTCTTCCAGCGAGCGCACGGCGGCTGTGGCGGTTTCCTCCAACGATTGATCGACCGCGTTGCGGAGATTGCGGGCCGTGATGGCGTAAAGGACGACGGAGAAGATGATCAAAACCAGCGCGAGCGCGCTCCCGTACCAGAGTGTGAGCCGGACGCGCAGAGGCATCAGTCGGCCTTCAGCATGTACCCGCTGCCGCGGATGGTATGGATCAATTTCTTGGTCCGGCCGCGGTCGATCTTGTTCCGGAGATAGTTCACGTAGACGTCGATGACGTTCGTGAAGGTATCGAAGTCCTGGTTCCACACATGCTCGGAAATCATGGGGCGGGTGAGGACACGTCCGGTGTGGCGCATGAGGTATTCAAGTAGGGCGTATTCCTTTAGCGTCAACTCGATACGCTGCCCCCCTCGGGTGACCTCGCGTGTGGCCGGATTCAGGATCAAGTCGTCGATTTGAAGGATCCCAGGACCCTCGGTGGCACCACGACGGAGCAAGGCACGGACACGGGCCAACAGTTCGTCGATGGCAAAGGGTTTCGTCAGGTAGTCATCGGCACCGGCGTCGAGCCCTTTCACCCGCTGATCGATTTGGGATTGTGCCGAGAGAATCAAGATGGGAGTCTGGACGCGCTCGCGGCGGACGTTCTTCACGATGTCCAGACCGGACATCGAAGGCAGCATCAAGTCGATCACGAGTAAGTCATAATTCGTCACCAGCGCCAATTCAAGCCCTTTGGCGCCATCCTCGCAGAGGTCGACGGCATAGCTTTCTTCTTCGAGCGCCCGCTTGATGAAGCATCCGACTTTAGTTTCGTCTTCGATGACGAGCACACGCATAACTACTCCTCGCAGGTGGCTGATTATACCAAACCTGCGGGCTAGGATCTTGTTTCAATTGTGGTGGGCGTTTGGCGAAGAAGAACGGGGTTGTCCGGGATGGGTGCTCCGACCGGCGTCGATTAGGTCGAATCCCCGGGGACGACTTGTTCGAGCGACGTGATCACCGGCTTGTCGTCACGAATTCTGAACACGAGGGTTTCCTCGCCTTCAATCTTCAGGTCTCGACGCGCTTGCCGGAGCGTCTCGGTTGACTTGAATGACACTTTTGCGCTCCGTTCGTCCGGTGCCAGCGACACCGTAGTGCTCACGCGGGCGTAGTCATTCGCACTCGGAAAGGCAAATCCCATGGCCAGGGTCTTGCGATACTCCTCGCGCGTGAGCGTGGCGATTTGCTGCTGCGCGCCCTGCTTCATATGGATGGTAATGGTGGCGTCGGGGGCGATGTGCCGGAGAATACTCTCGACATCTTTCCGTCGAATGGCTTGATCGAGGGAGTCGAGAAGGAGGTCGATGCTTTCGCGAGTCAACCGAAGCTCCGTCTTTGCCGGCTTCGATGAGGCGCCTGATGCTGTGGCGCCAGTCTGATCTGTTGTGGTGCGGGTGGTGAAGAGGCGGGTCGTGACGGCCTGATTTTCGAGCAGGGTGTAGCTGATGATGAGGGCTACGACGGCGACGCCCATGCTCATGACAATCGCCCGAGCACGGCCTCTTGGGGTGGGCTGTTTGGCTGCTCGCGCGGGGCTCTCTCCGGCGAGGCCCTTTGTCGTACTCACCATAGGGCACAGGTTCCATCGTGGCTTGTAGTAGAATCACTCAACCATAGCGCAAAATTCCTGGAAAGCAATCAAACCGCTGGGATCTGCGGGGGGGCGTTTGTGCTGATTGAGACGAAATGCGCCAGGACGTGTGAGTAGCTTTTTGAGCGAACGGCTGAACCAGCCTCAACAACATTCTTGGAAAAGGACAGATGACATGGTACTCTTCCGACCGTTTTACACACACTTTCCCAGTCAACACATTCAACGGACAGGGTAGCGCAATGACCACGCCGAAATTTCTTCAGCCAGCTGATAACTTTCTCCACCGTCATCTTGGCCCGACTGAGGCCGACATCAAGGAGATGTTGGCAACGTTAGGATTACAGTCGCTCGAGGCGCTCGCCGATGCAACGGTTCCCAGCGATATTCGTCTTCGCAAGCCCCTCGATCTGCCTAGCAACCGAGGAGAACAGGCGGTGTTGGCGGAGCTGAAAGGGATCGCGTCACAGAACCAGGTCTATCGCTCACTGATCGGCATGGGCTATTACGAATGTGTCACGCCCGGGGTCATTCAACGAAACATTCTGGAAAATCCTGGATGGTATACCCAGTACACGCCCTACCAAGCCGAAATCGCGCAGGGCCGCTTGGAAGCGCTCGTCAACTTCCAAACGATGGTCGCTGACTTGACCGGCCTTCCACTGGCCAATGCGTCCCTTTTGGACGAAGCGACGGCGGCAGCGGAAGCGATGACCATGTGCCACGCGATTGCCCGTGCCGCCGGCCAGGAGCGAAAAGACTTTTTCGTCTCGCGGGATTGCCACCCTCAGACCATTGCGGTGTTGCGGACCAGGGCCGAACCGCTCGGCATGACCATTCGGACGGGAACCACCTCATCTATCACGTATTCAGATGGTCAGCTCAGTGGAATCCTGCTGCAGTATCCGGCAACGGATGGCTATGTCGGCGATTTCAGCACGCTGGTGACGCAAGCCCATGAGGCTGGCGTGCTGGTCGTGTTCGCGACAGATTTGCTTGCCCTCACTCTACTCCGGTCTCCTGGCGAATTCGGCGCCGACATTGCAGTCGGCTCGACTCAACGGTTTGGTGTGCCGGTTGGGTTTGGCGGTCCCCATGCCGCCTTTCTGGCGACAAAAGACGAGTATAAACGGCAGATGCCGGGCCGAATTGTGGGTGTGTCAAAAGATGTGACCGGGAAGCCTGCCGGCCGGCTTTCGCTTCAAACGCGAGAGCAACACATTCGACGCGAGAAAGCGACGAGCAATATCTGTACAGCCCAGGTGCTGCTGGCCGTGATGGCCAGCATGTATGCCGTCTACCATGGGCCTGAAGGCCTGCGCCGGATTGCAGAACGGGTACATGGGTTGGCCCTGGTGCTGGCCGAGGGATTGCGGCGGCTCGGGTTCGACGTTGCCCCGCAAGTCTTCTTCGATACCATCCGGGTCCCGGTTGCCAAGACACAGGCTGATCAGATTCTTATTCGGGCCAATGAACAAGGGATCAACCTTCGCCAGCACGAGGATAGCTCCATCGGGCTGTCGCTTGACGAAATGAGCTCTGAGGAGGAAGTGCGCCGCCTGTTGGCGCTGTTCGTGGGATATGATCGGTTACCGTTCCAAATCTCGGATATTGCTACTACGGTTGATTTGAGCTACCCCAAATCGCTGGCAAGGACGAGCCAGTATCTGACCCATGAGATTTTCAATCGGTACCACTCCGAGCATGAGGTGCTGCGTTATCTCTATCGCCTGCAGGCCAAAGATCTTTCGCTTGTCCATTCGATGATTCCGTTGGGCTCCTGCACGATGAAGCTGAATGCCACGTCGGAAATGCTTCCTGTGACCTGGCCGGAGTTTGCCAAAATCCATCCCTTTGCGCCGATCGAGCAGACGCGCGGCTATCAAGACATGTTTCGCCAACTGGAAGCGTGGCTCGCCGAGATCACCGGATTCTCCGCTGTCTCGCTCCAACCGAACGCGGGCTCGCAGGGCGAGTATGCGGGCCTGATGGTGATTCGGGCGTACCATTGTGCGCAAGGCGAAGGCCATCGGGATGTGTGCTTGATTCCCGTCTCGGCTCACGGGACGAATCCTGCCAGCGCGGCGATGGCCGGCATGACCGTCGTCGTCGTCGCCTGCGATCGCCATGGCAACGTGGATCTTGCCGATCTTGAATCCAAGGCGGCTGAACACCGGGATCGGCTCTCTGCCTTGATGCTCACCTACCCGTCCACGCACGGAGTCTTTGAGACCAGTGTGCGCCGTATGTGTCAGATCATCCACACCCATGGGGGGCAGGTCTACATGGACGGCGCAAACATGAATGCGCAGGTGGGCCTCTGCCGTCCTGGTGACATTGGCGCAGACATCTGCCATCTCAACCTGCACAAGACCTTTTGTATCCCGCATGGCGGCGGAGGGCCCGGTATGGGGCCCATCGCTGTCGCGCGTCATCTCGCGCCCTTTCTGCCCGGCCATCCCGTCACCAAGCTCGGTGGACCGGTGTCCATCGGTCCCGTCTCTGCGGCCCCGTTCGGCAGTGCGAGCATTCTCCCGATTTCGTGGGTCTACATTGCCCTGATGGGTCGCGATGGCTTGATCAAGGCCACGCAGGTGGCCATCCTCAATGCTAACTACATGGCGAAGCGGCTGGAGAAGTACTACTCGATTCTCTATACCGGGACCTCCGGACTCGTCGCTCACGAATTCATTCTCGACCTTCGGCAATTCAAAGAGAGCGCCGGTGTCGAAGCGATGGATGTCGCAAAGCGATTGATGGACTATGGCTTCCACGCTCCGACGGTCTCGTTCCCGGTGGCCGGTACGCTGATGATCGAACCAACTGAAAGCGAGGCGAAGGCTGAACTGGATCGGTTGTGCGATGCATTGATATTGATTCACGCCGAAATCCAAGAGATTGCCGATGGGCGTCAGCCACGAACTAACAATCTGCTCAAGAACGCGCCACATACCGCTTCAGTTGTGATGACGACGCAATGGAATCGTCCCTACAGCCGCGAGCAGGCGGTGTTTCCTGCCCCATGGGTCAGGGACAATAAGTTCTGGCCGAGCGTGAGCCGGATCGACGACGCCTTTGGCGATCGCCATCTCGTCTGTAGTTGCCCTCCCATAGAAAGCCATCAGTCGTAGCCTCACTTCCGCTGAGCCGATCAACCCATGACCAGCTTCGTCCGCCCCTCTGTAGTGCTCCTCGTGACCAGCCTGTGGTGGTGCGCGTGCCCAATTATCGAGACGCAGGCTGGGTCTCCGTCGAGAAAGACTCAGCCCTCCCCTACTGTGGAGATGCAGGCCGGTCAGGCCTATGCCGCAGGGACTAGGGTGCATATCCCAAAGGGCAGCGCATCGTTTGTGATTCCTGCCGGATGGCATGCTCAGTTGCCGGAGGATTCGGACGCGATCATCGCCGTATCGGAGGCGGGTGCGGGGTTCGTGATGGTGTTTATGGTCCTCAATCTCTCTGAGGAGGAACTGACGTCCCTGCTTAGCGAGGCTCAACCAATCACGCATGACCTCGTGTTTGAACCGGTCGGACGGGTGACGAGAAAAGGAAACAGATTGACTGCTTCTTATGAAGCCGGGTCCCTGGCCGGTCGGGCATTGACCGTCATAGGGCCGAATCAACAGGGTGTGTTGTTCTTTCTCGGACGACCTCCGACGGAATCCAGTCAGCCCGACCGGGTGCTGGACGATCTTGCCGATTCCACGGAATTTACTGCCATGAAGTGATGCGTCGCTCCTCCCCTCCCCTCCCCTCCTTGCCCCGCTTTCGTGACAAGCAGTAGAGTGAAGTCACACGGCGTTACGGCCGTGGTCCCTCTGGTTTCTTCGGCGAAACCCGCCGAGCCTACTCCGCCGAAGTAGCCATTAAGGCTACGAAGGCCGGAAGCATGTCCTCCACAGCTTCGCAGTTGTGGTTTCTTGCGTAGGCGGGTGAAGCAGGTCCTTCCCACCAGTTGAGAAGGAGGTCGTTATGCCAAGCATCGACCGTCGGGGGTTTTTGGTGTGCACAGGTCTGGACTTGGGCGCGGCTGTCCTGACCGGTGAGTGTTCTCGTGTCCCTGCTGTTCAGCCATTACTGTATGGAACACTCGGCAGGTGGGACGTGATCCGGGATCTTCGTTTCTAGCTCAGCGACCGTGGTGCATTGACTGAGATGTTCAAAATTGTCAGAGCCGACCCCCTTCCTTTGGGGCATTGTCGAGAACCTGGTGATTCGGCGATAAGTAGACCTCGCGATTCGGTAGCGGACTGAAGAACATGTCACAAATTTTGAATTTCAGCGAACATGCCAACGACGATGAGGTGCAGTACCTCACCACACTCCTGCTCTATCATTTGGTGGAACGGTGCGGCGGACAACTGCAGTTCAGCGCGCAAGACGTCTACCATATCCGCGAAAGCCTCTCGACCAAGATGGTCCAAATCCAACTCGGCGACGACGTGAAGCTCCGCATCATTGATCGAGTGCCGGAACTGCAGTAGACTTCTCTGCTCACTTCTCTGCATAGGTCGTAGATTGTTTCCAACAGACTGGAAGCTTCTTTCATTGTGAATTGGTCTGATCACGAGTCTCTCCATGCTGCACATCTCGTCACACGTCACCGTTCCGGATTCTGAAATCGACATCCATGCGATGCGGTCGCAGGGGGCTGGTGGGCAGCACGTTAACAAGGTCTCTAGCGCCATACATTTGCAGTTCGATATCGGAGCCTCGTCTTTGCCTCCGTTCTATAAAGAAGAGCTGCTTAAACTGAAAGATCATCGCATTTCAGAAGATGGAATCATCACGATCAAGGCGCAGCAGTATCGGAGTCAGGAGCAGAACCGAGGGGATGCGCTCGACCGGCTGCGAGAATTGATTCAAAGTGTGGCGATTCCTCGCAAGAAGCGCAGAGCAACGAAGCCGACCAAAGGGTCAAAGCAGCGACGGTTGGAGGGTAAGACGAAGCGAGGGCAACTGAAGGCCCTCAGGCGCTCGATTGAGTAACCGATCAAAAACCGTGACGCGTAAAGCGTGAAGCGCAGGATTAGAAAAGCAAGTGACGAGAGACGAACGACGCTTCACGTCACTCCACAGATGCCAATGAACCCAGAATGTTATATCCCCCGTCTACGTAAATCACTTCGCCGGTAATTCCCCGCCCCAGTGAGCTGACAAGAAATAACGCGGTGTCCCCGACTTCCCCTTGCTCGGTAGCGCGGCGTAACGGGGCGAATTCCCTGTGGTGATCGACCATCTTGCTGATGCCGGAGACGCCGCGTGCAGCCAGAGTTTTGATCGGCCCGGCGGAGATGGCATTCACACGGATGTTCTTGGGCCCGAGGTCATTGGCGAGATAGCGGACGGTGCATTCCAATGCAGCCTTGGCGACCCCCATGACGTTGTAATGGGGCACGACCCGCTCCGCTCCGAGGTACGTGAGCGTGACCACTGAGCCGCCATCGGTCATGAGGGGCAGGGCGGCGCGCGTGACGGCAACGAGAGAATAGGCGCTGACATCCAGGGCCGTGGCAAATCCCTGCCGGGAGGTGTTCACGAATTGGCCCGTGAGTTCTTCGCGGGGAGCAAAGGCGATGGAGTGCACAAGGAAGTCGAGCTTGCCGAATTCTTTCTGGACATGCTGCATCAGCGCGGCAATCTCGGCATCGTTCCCAACATCGCAGGCGAAGGCTTTGGAGCCGGGCATTGTGGCGGCAAGTTCTTCGACGTTCTCTCTGAGCCGCTCATTCTGGTAGTTAAATAGGAGGTGTGCGCCCTGGCTCGCGGCGGATTGCGCGATGGCCCAGGCAATGCTGTGCTTATTGGCGACACCGATGATGAGCCCTTTCTTTCCGTTCAACAACATGGCTCTCGATTCCCTCACAGGATGAAAAGGTGCGTTCTGGATTTGTCTGTGAACGCATCACGTGTCACTTGTCACGCGTCACGTCCCCATTGGGCGCTGAAGATAGCACGATTTCGTGGTCACTGTGAACCGGCTTCCTTTCGCAGCGTACGAAATGCTGCCAACATATCGTGATAGGAATAGTGGGCATTGCGGCCACTTGGATTCGGCAAAAGAAACACCCGCGATCCAGCGAGTTGCGCGGTGGTTGGTCCAAGAGCGAGTAGGCCTCTCGGTTGCTCCTTGGCTGAAAAGAGCATTC
>JAHFES010000025.1:0-4504 GCA_023248355.1 Nitrospiraceae bacterium | reverse complement strand
TAGTGGGCATTGCGGCCACTTGGATTCGGCAAAAGAAACACCCGCGATCCAGCGAGTTGCGCGGTGGTTGGTCCAAGAGCGAGTAGGCCTCTCGGTTGCTCCTTGGCTGAAAAGAGCATTCGAAAGATTGTGACGCCCAAGAGAGCCACGATGTGAGGTTGGTAGCGTCTGATTTTCCGTTCGAGGATTGCCACACCCTGTCGATACTCAGCGGGGTCGAGGACATCGATCCCGGCGCTGCAGCGGCCGATGATATTAGTGAGACCAAGGTGCCATTCAGGCAGGCGCTGATCCTCGCGATACGTCAGGGGTTCGCTGACTAACTCCGATTCATGCAGAAGCTTCCAGAAACGATTCGAATACCCGGCGAAATGATGGCCAGCCTGTGCCGAACGTACACCAGGGTTAATGCCGACAAAGAGTACCTGCACGCCTGGCTGGATGCAGTCACGAAGGCGACGGTATCGTGGCATTGAGTGGCTCATTCTTCTGAGGCAGTTTAGTGGAGGCTTAGCCATTTCGCCACAGGAAATAGCAGGGAAAAGCCTTCACATAATCATGAGAACGATCTCACAACATATTGATAGTTCTCGATAAAGAATGAACCATACGGTTCGGCACTAAGCTTGCTCACTACCCTTGGCAAGCGCCGAATGATCGGCACACATTTCACAAACCATAGAGGGGGTGAACAGTTATGAAGAGCATATTGATGGCAATCATGGCAGTCGCAATCGCAGTGACCTTCAGCGCTCCTTCCTTCGCCGGCGAAGAGAAGAAGGACAAGAAGGATGAGAAGAAGGGCGGCCATGTCCTCGTGTACGCTGACGAGAAGAAAGACGAGAAGAAGGATAAGAAGGACGAGAAGAAGGGCGGCCATGCCGACACGTTCGGCGAGAAGAAGGATGAGAAGAAGAAGGACGAGAAGGGCAAGTAACTTCCGTCCATTTGGCGAGGCTAGTTGGCTTGAGAGGTCTTCCGCACCATGCGGGGGACCTCTCGGCGATTCCCCTACCGAGCGCGCGTTCTGATATAGACCGCTTGCAATCCCACAATCGTCTTTGCATCGCGAATCGTCCCATCCTCGATTTTTGCCACCGCGTCAGAGAGTGGCATTTCTATCACGTCCAGCACTTCATCGTGTTCGAGCTGCTGCCGTCCCTTGGTGAGGCCGGTGGCCTTGTAGACGTGGATGACTTCGTCCGCAAATCCAGGGGCGGTGAAGATGCTGGAGAGCAGTTCGAACGACGACGCCCGATAGCCGATCTCCTCCTCTAATTCCCGCGAGGCGCAGTTCAGGGGATCTTCACCCGGATGGAGCTTGCCGGCAGGTATCTCATAGATGAACCCCCCGGCCGCATGGCGGAATTGACGAATCAACACGACCGTTCCGTCGTCTTTCATTGGGACTACTGCGGCAGCCCCAGGATGGCGAATGGTTTCGAGATCAACGGTCACGCCGTTCGGCAGCGTGACCGTATCGACGTTCAGCGTGACAACCTTCCCCTTGTAGATGTTCTTGGTCATGAAGAGCTTATAGCTTGTGGCGTATAGCGTATGGCGCAAACGAGAGACCAGCCGATTTGTCTTTGTCCGTGCCATTAGCCATAAGCTATAAGCTCTTCTCTCTTCTTGTCAGTGCTATCAGCCATTAGCTATACGCTCTTCGTTTTGGGTTTCCGGTAGAACGGCGTCTTCACGATTTGTCCAGGCACGGCTTTCCCGCGGATGTCGATGGTGATAGGCGTGCCGGGTTCCGCGTAGCGCAGGGGGACATAGCCCAGGCCGATCCCTTTCTGGAGGAGCGGAGAGAGATTGCCGCTGGTAATCTCTCCGATCGGGTCTGATGGAGCCTGCGGCGAATGGATCTTGAATCCATGGCGAGGAACAGCTTTCTCCAGGAGCTCAAAGCCTACAAATCGACGATCGAGCTGCCCGTCTTTTTGTGCCTGAAGGCGTGGCCGACCCACAAACTCCCCTTTTTGAAAATTGACCGTCCAGTCGACGCCCGCTTCCAAGGGAGTGGTGTCTTCGCCGATGTCGTTTCCATAGAGCAGATAGCCCATATCCAAGCGCAAGAGATCTCTTGCACCCAGGCCAGCCGGCTTGAGTCCGGATGTGTGGCCTTGCTCCATAAGACGGTCCCAGAGGGCTCCAATGCGGTCGGCATCCACATAGAGCTCAAATCCCAGTTCGCCGGTGTAGCCGGTTCGTGCAACCAGGGTGTGGATCGAGCCCAGGGTTGTCTCGCACGTATGGTGCAGCTTGAGGCTCGTGACGGCGTTGCCGCCGAGCGCCACGAGGATGTCACGGGACAACGGACCCTGGATGGCAATCTGAGCCAGAGCGGCTGAATGATCCTCGAACGCCATGGTCTTGTCTTGCTGGTGGTCGCGCAGCCAGGCCAAGATCTTTTCTCGATTTGACGCATTCACACAGAGGAGATATTCATCGGGCTTGAGTCGATAGACAAAAATATCGTCTTTGATCCCGCCCTGCTCGTTACAGACCATGGAGTAGTGAGCCTGCCCGACTGCAAGCTTGCCCACATCGTTGGTCGTCATCCGTTGCAGGAATGCGGCCGCGCCGGGACCAGAGGCGAGGAGTCGTCCCATGTGGCTGACATCGAAGAGGCCGGCCTTGCTGCGAACGGTGTGATACTCGTCGACGACGCCGCTGTACTGGATGGGCATTTCCCACCCGGCGAAATCGACGAGTTTCCCGCCGGCTGATCGGTGTTGGGTGATGAGCGGAGTCTGTTGCATGATGGCAATCTTACCGCACACCCAGCAATTCGACGTCAAACACCAAGGTGGCGTTCGGCGGAATAGCGCCACCGGCCCCTCGCGTGCCGTAACCCAATTCTGCAGGGATGGTCAACTTGCGCTTCCCGCCAACCTTCATGCCTTGGACCCCTTCGTCCCATCCTTTAATGACTCGTCCGGCTCCCAAAGGAAATGAGAAGGGTTGGCCACGATCGACTGAGCTATCGAATTTCTGTCCGTTGGTCAGCCAACCAGTGTAATGCACGCTCACCGTTTTCCCGGCGACTGCCAGATCACCAGTTCCTACGGCTTGATCGCTGTACTTGAGTCCGGACGGAGTAGTGACTTCATTGGTATTTGGGCCCTTCTCGCTCGCGGTCATGGTGCCTCCCCATCCGAATGCTGGTGTCAGCACCAGCGTCATGATGATGAATAGTGTGCGCACACGTGTCATAGGCTTTCCTTGTGTCACGCCGAGGCAGGTCGGTGTTGGCCGCCTCGTCTCAGTTGTGCGTTGCCCCGGGTTCCCGTTCTGCAAAGATGGCCATACTGGCGGTGTAGCCATGGAGAAAATTGCGGCCGCCGACCGGTCCGATCTCACCCTGGGCAAAAAATCCTGCGACTGGAATGGGCCCTAATCGTTCCGTCACCGCTTCGGAATCATGATTCACTCGTCCGAATAAGCCCTGTCCCCGCCCGCAGCAGCTGAACACCAGTACTCCAAGGGGAACGTTGCGATGGGTAGCCCGGTCTGCTGCGAGTAAGAGGTTGAGATCTTCGCTGGCCGATTGAGCGTCACGCAAATGAAACTGGACAGTCTGCCCTTCTCGGACCACATCCCCGATCGCGACGGCTCCAGTAGTTTGGTCTGCTCCGACGAGATTGCGGACCAGAAAATCTCCCCGTTCAAAGTGATTGCGCTGCTCGTCGATGACAATACCAATGTGCAGGGCTCGGTGGGCGCGGCGACGGTCTTCTCCCCCTAGGGACTCGAAGACTGTTTGGAGCCGTTCCAGTGCCGGGGTTCCACCCATTTCGTGAATGAGGTTGTTCTCAGCCTTTGTGACAACGTACCGCTCACCGATGGGGCGACAGCCCTGCGAAATGATCGGGCGAATCTCCAGATGGCCGGACAATCGAACGCCCACCAGCCCATTCTCACAGACTTGGTCGTGAAAGATCAGCCGATTCTCGCCAGCCTCTTGTCCGCCTCCAGCCAGCCCTCCGATTGCGGCCGCGTTTGGGTACCGGTCCTCAAGCAGGGAGAGGACTTCCTGCATGGGCGTCGTAAAGGGATCTGCCAGGAGGATGAAGGTGGAATGAGCCACACCCGATTCTGGCCACCCTGACAAGTTGAATTGATCCTGCGTCTGGGAGAATGTGAGTCGAACCGGTTCGATCGTGACGTCGGGAAGGGCGGCGGTCCACAAGGTGACAGCGGGAGCGGTCTCCAGTTCTTCCCCCCCGGCAATAATCCCTTCTCCACTACAGCCGATCATGAGGCGCGGATGAAGCGAGTCCGAGAGGGTTTTCGCAAGCATCTCTGCGCGCGGCACATGATGCGATGAAAAGAACAAACAGGCGAGATCCACCGGCGAGGATCCGAGCTTGGCGCGAATTTCATCGGCAAGGTCCCGGGCTGCGGCCTCCGTGTCGGCTTTGCGCGACAGCGCGGCGGCAAAACGGAACGTGGTCGTCGGTTGCGGTGATATGGAAGACAAGCTAGGCATGCGTGATGT
>JAHFES010000099.1 GCA_023248355.1 Nitrospiraceae bacterium | reverse complement strand
GTGGAGCAGCTGTAATCGCCAGGTCTGACGCTGGGATGGAGCCTAAGACTCCCCATCTTTCATCTTGATCCCTTCCCCCTATCTATATAGAATGGCCCAACTTTTCAGGCAGTTAGCTGTAACGAACGAGACAGCTCTACCCTGCGGACTTCTCCTTTGATCTGTACATTCGATGAGTGGAAGCCACAGAGACCGCGTGACGTAAGAGACCTTCTAACAAACGGGAGGATGACAACGTGAGCGATTCATCGATTGTAACTTTTGCTTTGGTTGCGGCGGTGACCGGCATTGTCTACGGCCTGTACCTGGCCATGTGGGTGTTCAAACTCGACGCAGGCAACCCGAAGATGCAGGACATTGCGAAGGCCATCCAGGAAGGCGCGAGCGCCTACCTGAATCGCCAGTACCGGACCGTCGGCGTCGTGGCTGCTGTGTTATTCGCCTTGTTGTGGGGAGCTGGGGCTATCTCCGATAAATTCGGCTTACTGACCGCGGTCGGATTTCTGATCGGCGCTGGCGCTTCGTCGCTGGCCGGGTATGTGGGCATGGTCATCGCGGTGCGGGCGAACGTCCGGACGGCGCAGGCTGCCCATAAGGGGATGAATGCGGCCCTGACCGTGGCGTTTCGTGGCGGCGCGGTGACGGGGCTCTTGTTAATCGGCTTAGGCTTGCTGGCCATCACCACCTTTTATACGGTGGCCTCGCAGTTTGCAGGGCAGGAGAAGGCGATCCATGCGTTGTTGAGTCTTGGATTCGGCGGGAGTTTGATTTCGGTCTTTGCCCGTGTCGGCGGTGGTATCTATACGAAAGCGGCGGACGTCGGCGCGGACCTCGTGGGCAAAGTTGAAGCGGGGATTCCGGAAGACGATCCACGCAATCCAGCGGTCATTGCGGACAACGTGGGCGACAACGTCGGCGATTGCGCTGGGATGGCGGCAGACCTCTTCGAAACCTACGCGGTCACGACGGTGGCGGCGATGGTCTTGGCCTTCACGCTGTTCAAGGGAGTGAGCGCCCCGATTTTGTATCCTCTCGCCCTCGGGGGCGTCACGATCTTCGCGACGATCATCGGTATTTTCTTCGTGAAGGTGAGCCAGGGCGGCGAGATCATGCCGGCGCTCTACAAGGGCTTGTTCGTGGCGGGTGGCATTGCCGCGGTGGCGTTCTATCCCGTGACGACGACGATCATGGAGGGTGTGGGTGGCGTGAGCGGGATGAGCTACTACCTCGCGGCGTTGATCGGCTTGGCCGTGACACTCGCACTCGTCTTTATCACCGATTACTACACCTCCAAGAGCTATGCGCCGGTGAAGGCGATTGCCAAGGCCAGTGAAACGGGCCATGCGACCAACATCATCGCCGGACTGGCGGTTGGGATGGAGTCTACAGCCTTGCCGGTGGTGGTGATCGGGGGCGCGATTCTTACGAGCTACTGGATCTGCGGTGGCGCGGCCTCGGGCGGTTTGTACGGCGTAGCGGTTGCGGCGGTGTCGATGTTGTCGATGGCCGGCATTGTGGTGGCGATCGATGCGTTCGGTCCAATCACAGACAACGCAGGCGGTATCGCCGAGATGGCCCACCTCGGCAAAGAGGTGCGGGACATCACCGATCCATTGGATGCGGTCGGCAACACGACGAAAGCGGTGACCAAGGGCTATGCGATTGGATCGGCTGGTCTCGCGGCGGTGGTGCTGTTCGCCGAATATGCACGTGAGGTGGGAAAAGGGAGTGGGGCAAGCACCTTCGACCTCTCCAATCCTTCCGTCCTGGTCGGACTCTTCTTGGGCGGGATGCTGCCCTTCATCTTCGGGGCCCTCTGTATGAAAGCGGTGGGGGAGGCAGCCGGTCTCGTGGTGGAAGAGGTGCGCAGGCAGTTCCGGACGATCAAAGGGATCATGGAGGGAACGGGCAAGCCGGAATACGGGACTTGTGTGGACATCGTGACGCAGGCGGCGATTAAAAAGATGATGGTGCCGGGATTGATTCCGGTCATCTCGCCGATTCTGGTCGGCGTAATCCTGGGGCCGCAGGCATTGGGCGGCATGCTCGTCGGGAGTATTGTCACTGGTCTGTTCGTCGCGATCTCGATGACGAGTGGCGGCGGCGCCTGGGACAACGCCAAGAAGTATATTGAAGAGCAGGGCAAGAAGGGGACGGACACGCACAAGGCGGCAGTCACCGGCGACACCGTCGGCGATCCCTACAAGGACACGGCCGGTCCGGCGATCAATCCGATGATCAAGGTCATCAACATCGTCGCGCTCTTGATCGTGTCATTGATTGTAAAATAGTGGCAGACGTGAAGCGTGAAGCGTATCTCGTGAAGCGCTCCTGGCGAATAACGAAATACGAACGACGAGAGACGACCGACGCTTCACGATTCGCCCCTTGGCTTGACGGGTTCGCGGACCCTAGAGTAAGTTGATCACAAAGGATCACGCGCAGGGCTGATCCACAAGAGTTTCCCAGAATTACGGGAGGTGCTCGAATGGAAAAACAGGAGCGCAAGCAAGAGCCGAAACGCGAGCCTCAGGCGAAGGAAGAGGTCAAGGCGAACCCCAAGGTCGTCGAGGCCGGGAAAAAGATCAAAGAAGACATCGATAAGCTCGTCGACGAAATCGACGACGTGCTTGAAAAGAACGCGGAAGAATTCGTCAAGAATTACGTCCAAAAGGGAGGGGAATAGCGAACGACCCGTTCGCGTTCCCCTTATCTTCTTTCTACGCCTTCCTCTGCCCTTGCTTCGCAGTGCCGTCATTCGAGGATTTCTCCTTTCAGACAGCGGTTTTTCCTGGGCTCGACTGGTTTGACAAAGGGGAGGGGAGCCATTACCATTCCCTTCAATCCCGATGAGTTAGCTCCCATCAAGGCGTAGGCCCACTAGGAGGCAAGGATGAAGTCTAGGCTCTGGGTCTTCCGCGATATTGATCTCACTCAACGGGCGGCTTTGGCCCAGGCTCTCTCGATTTCCTTTGCCACGGCCTCGTTGCTGCTCGCTCGCGGCGTGACCACTCGCGATCAAGCGACCGCGTGGATGTCTCCCATTCACTCACACGATCCCTTTTTGATTCCAGACATGGAGCGGGCGGTAGATCGCCTTCATCAGGCGATGGAGCGGCAGGAGCGAGTCTGTTTCTACGGCGACTACGATGTGGACGGTATGTCGGCCACCAGTATCTATCTCTCATTTTTCCGCGGACTCGGCGCGGATGTGCGCGCCTACGTGCCGCATCGGATCCGTGAGGGGTACGGGCTCAATGAAGGTGCGATCCGCAGGCTGACAGCCGAGGGAGTGACGTTGTTGGTGACCTCGGATTGTGGCACCACCTCGCATCATGAAATTGTGCTGGCCAATCAACTGGGGCTTGAGGTGATTGTCACCGATCATCACCAGACCGATGAGCAGATGCCTCCCGCTCTGGCCGTGATGAATCCGCATCGGCGTGATGCACAGTATCCATTCCGTGGGTTGTGTTCGGGCGGTCTTGCCTACAAGGTGGCGTGCGCCTATGTAGCCAAGTATGGGCAGGGGGCGGTGCCCTTGGATTCTCTCTTGGATTTGGTGGCACTCTCCACGGTTGCCGATGTGGTGCCGTTGCAGGATGAGAATCGAGCGTTTGTGCGTGCAGGGTTGGCAGAACTCTCACGGGGGGCGCGTTGCGGCATTCGGGCGTTGAAGCAGGTGGCGGGGGTGACGCGGGCCTGCACGGCGGAAACGATCGCGTTCAAGCTTGGCCCCAGGTTGAACGCGGCAGGGCGAATGGATGATGCCATCAAAGGCGTGCAGTTGCTCACGACGGAATCTGAGTCGGAAGCGCAGCAGCTCGCCGAGCATCTTGAACAATTGAATCGGGCTCGTCAGCAACTCGAGGCGGAGATCATGCAGGAAGCGCTGGCTCAGGTCGAGGCGCGTGAGGTGCCCGGTGCCATCGTGCTGGCCTCTCGACAGTGGCATCTTGGGGTGGTTGGAATTGTGGCGGCGCGCTTGGTGGATCGGTTTCATCGACCGGCTATTGTGATTGCCGTGAACGAACAGGGCATTGGGAAGGGGTCGGCTCGCACCGTTCCCGGTTTCGATCTCTATCAGGGGTTGGCCTCTTGCCGTGACTTGGTCATGGCGTTCGGTGGGCATCCCAGTGCCGCCGGGGTGACCATTCATGAAGATCGACTCCCGGAATTTGCCGAGCGGTTTGCCGCGGTGGCGAGCGGGTGGGCCCACGACACGCAGCATGTCCCCACGCTCCATGTTGATTCTGAAGTCAGGCTGGATGAAGTGACGCTGCGTCTCCTCCAGGAGATCGAAACGTTGCATCCATTTGGGGCGGGGAATCCGGAACCGATGTTTGCGGGGACGCGTCTTGAGATCATGAACGCCCGCGTGGTGGGTGAGAAGCATTTGAAGCTGACGCTACGGCAGGGGCGGTCGCTGCCCTTCGACAGCATCGGGTTTGGGATGAAGTCGCTGGAGGAGCAGGGCCTGTCGCTGAGGACTCCCGTGGATGTGGCGTTTACGCCTGAACTGAACCATTGGAACGGGCTCGATCGGATTCAGTTGCGTATTCGGGACATGCGTCCCACGGTGAGCGAGTAGGGGCATGATGGTGTACGAAACAGTCACCGACATCGATCAGTTGCTGAACCGTCTCCGGAGTTATCAGCCGGATGCGGATCTTAGCGTGGTGCGCAAGGCCTATGAGTTTTCCGCCAAGGCTCACGAAGGCCAGAAACGGCGTTCCGGAGAGCCCTATGTGCAGCATCCAGTGGCCGTGGCCGGTGTGCTGACGCTGCTCAAGACCGATGTGGCGGCGGTAGTGGCGGGGCTGCTGCACGATACGCTGGAAGATACGGTGGCGACGGCTGATGAACTTGAACGAGAGTTTGGGAAAGAAGTGCTCCATCTCGTCGATGGGGTCACCAAGATCGGAAAAATCACCTTTAAGAGTTCTGAAGAGAAGCAGGCTGAAAACTTCCGCAAGATGGTGCTCTCGATGGCGGACGATATCCGCGTTGTGATCATCAAGATTGCCGATCGACTCCACAATATGCGGACGCTTGAGCATCTCAGTGAAGGGAGACGTCAGGAAATCGCCCAAGAGACGCTGGAGATCTATGCGCCCTTGGCCAATCGCATCGGAATCGGCTGGGTCAAGAATGAACTCGAAGACCTCTGCCTGAAGCATCTCAAGCCTGATGTCTACGAGACGTTGCGTGTGCGTGTGGCGAAGCGAGACGAGGACCGGCAGCAATATATTGAGGAGGTCGGCGTGCTCGTCGAGAAGGCTTTGTCGGAGAACGGGCTGATCGGGGCTGTCTACGGCCGCCCGAAGCATCTCTACGGCATCTATCAAAAGATGAACAAGCAGTCGATCTCGTTTGAAGAGGTGTACGATCTCACGGCGCTGCGGATCATTACCGACACGAAGATGAATTGTTACGCGCTCTTGGGTGTGATCCATTCCCTCTGGCGTCCGGTGCCCGGTCGTTTCAAGGACTATATTGCCATTCCCAAGTCCAACCTCTATCAATCGCTGCACACCACGGTGGTAGGTCCCAAAGGCGAGCATGTGGAGTTCCAGATCCGGACAGAAGAGATGCATCGGATTGCCGAATACGGGATTGCCGCGCATTGGAAATATAAGGAGCAGGGGCGGGTCGATGACAAAGACAGCAAGGCCTTTGGATGGCTGCGGCAGTTCATCGAATGGCAGACGGACTTGCCCGACAACCGGCAGTTCATGGATTCGGTCAAGCTCGAGTTGTTCCATGACGTCGTGTATGTGTTCACGCCCAAGGGCATTGTGAAAGAGCTGCCCAAGGGATCCACGCCGGTCGACTTCGCCTATGCCATTCACACCGAAGTGGGCGATCGCTGCGTCGGTGCCAAGGTCAACGGCAAGATTGTGCCATTGAAGTATCAGATGGAGAGCGGGGACACGCTCGAAATCCTGACGTCGCCCAATCAGACTCCGCACAAGGACTGGCTCAAGTTCGTTCGGACCTCGCGCGCGAAGACCAAGATCAAGCATTGGGTCAAGGCCGAGGAGCAAACGCGAAGCCTCGAAATCGGTCGGCGCTTGCTGGAATCGGAACTGCGGCGTCATGGATTGGCGCCGGCACAGGCGCTGAAATCTAATCAGCTGCTTGAGGTCGCCCGGCAAGAGGGCTATGAGACCGTGGAGGAGCTGGCCGCAGCGGTCGGATTCGGACATGTCGCGACGGCGCAGATCGTTGGTAAGCTGGTGGCTCCCATCTCCGGCAGCGCGCCCGCCCCGGCAGCGCCGCTGAGCCTTCCCAAAGTTCCCAGCGGCAAGGCAGGGGACAAGGGCGTCCAGGTAAAAGGGGCGCGGGATTTGTTGATGCAGCTTTCCCGTTGCTGCAACCCTGTGCCTGGTGATCGGATTTTGGGGTACATCACCCGTGGACGAGGGCTCACGATCCATTCGGTAGATTGCCCCAACTTAGAGGCGCTGGACTATGATCGAGAGCGGTTGGTGGAAGTGGAGTGGGACACCACCACGCCTAGTCAGCATGCCGTGAAAATTGCGGTGATTGCCGAGGACAAGACGGGTGTGTTGGCGAATGTCTCCTCAGCGATTGCCGGATGCCACGCGAATATCAGTCGCGCTGAAATCATTACGCGTGAAGACCGCAAGGCGGAGCTGGATTTCGTAGTGGAGATTGCCGACACGGCCCATCTGAACCGCGTGCTCAAAGCCATTGAGCGGGTGGGTGGCGTCATTACCGCGCGACGCGTTCGGTCGTGGCAGGAAAAGTCGTGAGCGAGGGGAGCCGCATGACGGAACAGGCGGCGTGATGGCCGTTACGGTTGCGTGAACTGCAGCTTCGATCCCTTCTCGATCTTATATCCATCCACCGTGCCGCCGGCGATTTCCAGCACGAACATGGCACCGTCATTCGGGCGGTACTGGGGGCAGGAGTCGTCCGTCCTGGTACAGATCGGCACGTTCCGTTCGATATGGATGACGCGTTTTTTCTCATCCATCCAAATCAGATCGAGCGTGATCTTGGTGTTCTTCATCCAAAAGGTCCACTCCTGGGGCTGATCGAAGAAAAACAGCATCCCATGGTCTTTCTTGAGATGATCGCGGTACATCAAGCCCGTGGCGCGTTTCTGGGGCGTGTCGGCGATCTCGGCCTGGATGACGGTTCCGGAGGGGGTTTGAACCGGGATGAGCCGCGAAGCGGTATTGCCGGTCGGGGACGTGGCCTCTCCGCAGGGAGGACCGGCAAGGGCGAGCACAACGGTAGCAATCAGGATGAAGCGAATGACCATGGGGGCATGGTACTGGCCGACATGATGGCAGTCAAGGCATGGTCTCGCGCTGTGATCGGAAGAGGGGGAGCGGGTTTCGGCAGTCTTGCATTCCCGTTGAGACCTGTGAGATTCTTACACAGTCATAGCGAGGAGTCCTGTATGAAAGAAGTTCGGAAGGTCCATTACGTCAAGGGTGTGTTTGTGTGCCCGCAGTGCCGCCAGTCTTATGTCCAGGAGAAATGGATCGAGGCATGGCGTGTTCGATGCCATCGATGCGACTATCGCGGGGCACTCACGGACGTATCCGTCGAAGAGCGCATGGAAGAGGAAACGTTTCGTCGGTGATCCGGTTTCCGTCCCTCGCTTGCTATAGGGATTTCTGCGAGTCCATAGATTCGGTGCCCACCGCCATCCCAACACGTTGCCTGTCCGGTCCTCTCGCTTTCTGTCTCCTCACATTCGTGGCCGTTATCGGTGTAACCCCGGCGTGTGCGGACGAGCCGACTCTCACCCCTGTCAAAGTTCTGATCGCCTATCATTCTCTATCGGGTAATACCGAACGAATGGCCGAGGCTGTGGTCGAAGGCGCACAGAGTGTTCCCGGGACTGTCGTTTTAATGAAGCGAGTTGGACAGGTCACTGCTGACGATTTGTTTTCGTCCGATGCGGTTGTCGTCGGCTCTCCAGTCTATTGGTCCAATATGTCGGGAGAGGTCAAGACCTTCTTTGACAATTGGCAATTCAAGTTTGGCGTCTTTCCTGAGTGGAAGATGAAGAACAAGGTCGGAGCGGCCTTCGCCACCGGCGGGCAGGTCTCAAGCGGCAAGGAGCTTACGATGTTGACCATTCTTGCCGCGATGCTAGGTAATCAGATGATCGTCGTCAGCGGGGGCGGCGCATTCGGAGCCTCTGCCACCACAGAAGGCGACAGCCCGGGAATCGACAACAAAGAACTGGCCGATGCGAAAGCCTTGGGTCAACGTGTCGCTGAAGTGGCGAAGCTCATCCACCCCGCATCCTCCCACTAAGTTCTTTCCGAAAAAGCTGAAACGCTCTAGCAGGCTGCGGAAAA
>JAHFES010000161.1 GCA_023248355.1 Nitrospiraceae bacterium | reverse complement strand
GCGATCCGGCACAGCCTGGCGATCGGTCACGGGCAAGGCCCGACAGACCATTTCTACTTCCTCGAACGATAACGATAAGGAGAAATCATGTTGGGACGACATTATCCTCCCGTCACGTTTCTTCTGACCGGCTTTACCTGGCTGGTGCTCTCATCGATTCTGGGCCTGGCGATCTTGATCGGCCTTGTGCGTGGCACGCCGCTGCCTTCGTGGATACGACTCGTCCACGTGCATGCGGCGTTAGTGGGTGGCATCGCCCAGATGATTCTCGGCGGATTTCTGGCTTTCATTCCCCCCTTGCTCATGACCGGCCAAAAGCAACGGGATTCCCATCCCGTATTATTTCTGGCGATCAACGCGGGCGCGATCGGCATGCTCGTGGGATTCTGGCTGCGCCAGTATCTCGTCGTGGGTGCGGCCGGCTTCCTGGTCATCGGCGCATTTCTCTGGATTGCCCGCGATGCGTGGACGCAAGCCCGGAAGAGCCTCAACTCGCCGCCGCTCAACCTCTGGTATTACGCCGCGGCACTCCTCGCGCTCTTTGGCGGGCTGGCCTGCGGCGAAACCATGGCCCTCGGCTTCACCCAGCAGTCCTACGGCTACGTGCGGCTTGCGCACATTCATCTCAATCTGCTGGGGTTCGTCACCCTGGCGATCATTGGCACGATGCACAACTTGCTGCCCACGGTGTTGAACACCCCTCTGTTCAGCCCGAAGCTCGCGCGGACCGTGCTGATCCTGATGCCGTTGGGCATGGCCGTATTGATCGGCGGATTCCTGAACTCCTCCGTCCCCATCGAGATGGCTGCCGGAGGCATGCTCTTGGTCGGAGCCACGCTCTATGCCGTGAATCTGTTTCGAACCTGGATGGCATCAACGCACAAGGGGAATGCGGCCTCTGACCATCTCTTGCTCGGCACCTTCTTTCTCTTGTTCACAATTATCTTGGGTATCCTGGTAGCAGCCAACAGTCTCTCGAATCCTCCATTCATGCCCTATGGCACACTCCACCTGGTCGCCTACACGCACATGGCGCTCGTGGGATTTGTGGTGAATACGATCATGGGCGCGCTCTCCCATCTCATCCCCATCACGCTCGCCGTCAGCCGTGTCACGAGCCACAAAAAGCGCGGTCTCTATCTCGAACAGCTGACGACGATCATGGATCGCTGGCGAACCGTCCAAATCGGAGGCCTCAGCCTGGGCACGATGGGGCTCGCGCTCCTCGCCTCCCTGACCTGGAACCTCCCGCTCTCGTCGCCCTATATTCAGATCGCGACGTGGAGCTGCTTCGGCTTGCTCTTGGGGAGCCTGACCTTCTTTTGCGCCAAGCTGGCCCATGTGTTGGGCACACGGCCGACAGACTAGCCGGCATTGTTTCCCATGGAAGAAGCGATCTCCTTTCACGACTCCTCCGGCCACCGTATCGCGGCTGTTTTTGCAACTCCTCCAAACGCCACATCGAGTGTGGCCGTGCTCTGCCATGGATTCCTCTCCGGCAAAAACAGCACGACGAATAAGACCCTCACCCGCACGTTGACGGAGCGCGGCATCGCCACCTTCCGTTTCGACTTTTTCGGGCAGGGAGAGAGCCAGGGTCCCTTCGAGAATATCACCACCACATTGGCGGTTGATCAAGCACTGGCGGCGCTCGACCTCGTCAGACAGAAAGGCTATCAGCGAATCGGATTGATGGGCTCCAGCTTCGGTGGACTGGTCTCGATCCTGACCGCCGCCCAGCGAACAGACCTGGCCTGCCTCGCATTGAAATGCCCTGTGGTCGATTTCGCGGAAGAGTTACGGTTGGGATTCGGTGATGAGGAATTGGCGCGATGGAAAACCTCCGGCACAATTCCCAACATCATGGGCGGCACAGAGCGTATCGCCCTTCGCTATGCTTTCTACGAAGACAGCCTTCGCCAGATCGCGTACGAGCCCGCCCGATCGATTACCGCTCCGACCGTGATCGTGCAAGGCGACAAGGATGAGCATGTCCCGCTCCACCAAAGCCAACGACTGTACGAGGTCCTACAGGGCAAGAAACATCTGGAGATGCTGCCTGGCGCGGATCACCAATTCACGAAGGGCGAGGACTACACACGCATGACGAGCGTGATTGCCGATTGGCTGACAACCTATCTGTCTTCCTAGCAACTCTTCTCAAGAAGCCTTGCCGCAGCGGAAGCCGGTGTAACTATTGCGTGTCTCAGGTGGCAACTTGAAGCGGCCGTAGGTCAATAGATATTTGGGCAAGTCGGACCACGACCCACCGCGCAGCACTTTAAATTGCCCTCGATCCGGCCCAGGCGGATTGCGATCAGGCGACGTCTCGTAGTAATTCGCCATATACCAGTCCTGAACCCATTCGTAGACATTGCCTGCCATCTGATAAATCCCATAGGGACTCCTACCCTGGTCATACGTCATGACCGGCATCAACACTTGGCTGTAGCTAAAGCGCGCACCTAAGGCGAAGTTGGCAATGTCTTTCGTCGGCACTTGGTTGCCCCAGGGATACAACCGGCCATCCGTCCCTCTCGCCGCCTTTTCCCATTCCGCTTCAGTCGGCAACCGCTTTCCCTTCCAGCGGCAATAGGCGTCGGCATCCGACCAATCCACGCCGATCACGGGCCGATCGCCGTGCTGAGACAGATCCACGATAGTCCATTGCCACGGTGCGGGACGGTTCGCGGCTGCGAGGAACGCCGCATACTGCGCCGTCG
>JAHFES010000098.1 GCA_023248355.1 Nitrospiraceae bacterium | reverse complement strand
GCGCGAAACGAACACCATGCCGCAATGGGCCGGATCCTGTTGGTACTATTTGCGGTTCATCGATCCCAAGAATCCCAAGCAGCTTGTCGATCCTGCGAAAGAACGCTATTGGATGCCGGTGGATCTCTACATCGGTGGCAGCGAACATGCAGTGTTGCACCTCCTCTATTCGCGGTTTTGGCATAAAGTCCTCTACGACATCGGCGTGGTGAGCACCCCTGAACCGTTCAAGAAATTGGTGCACCAGGGCATCGTGTTGGGTGAAGACAATCAGAAAATGTCCAAGTCCCGCGGCAATGTTGTGAACCCGGACGAGATCATGGATCAATTCGGCGCAGATGCCGTGCGCTTGTATGAAATGTTCATGGGCCCGCTGGAAGCGATGAAGCCATGGAATACCAGAGGCGTCGACGGTGTGACGCGTTTCCTCGAACGAGCGTGGCGTCTCATGGTGAATGAAGACGGCCGGCTGTCGAACGCGGTGGTCTCAACCACGCCGAGTCTCGACCATCAACGCCTGCTGCATCTGACGATCAAGAAGGTGACGGAGGACGTGGAAGAGCTGCGCTTCAATACGGCCATCTCCCAAATGATGGTGTTCACCAACGAGATGACAAAATCCGAGCACCGCTCTCGGGCCTTGGTCGAGCCATTTGTGCTGCTTCTCGCCCCGTTTGCGCCCCATCTGGCTGAAGAGCTCTGGGCCATTCTTGGGCAGAAACCGAGTGTCTCGCAGCAGCCCTGGCCAATCTTTGATCCGGCGCTTACGGTGAGTGAACGGTTGACGATTCCTGTTCAGGTGAATGGAAAACTTCGGAGCAAGATCGAGGTGGGGCACGATGCGCCGCGCGATCTCGTCGAACAACTCTCCCGTGAACAGGTCACCGAGTGGCTGCAGGGGAAAGAACCAAAGAAGGTGATCTACGTCGAAAAGAAACTGATCAACTTTGTGGTGTAGGTTGTAGCTAATTGAAAATGAAAAATGCAAAATTCAAAATGATGAGCCGGATCGAGCGACTCTTCATGTTGCCTTTTACATTTTGCATTACCGCAGCTCTTGCCGCCGGCTGCGGCTATCAGTTTCGCGTGGAGGGAGCCGGCCCGACCATCGGGGGTGCAAAGACAGCGGTGTCACAGGAGCCACAGCCGCGGCTTGTGATCCGGGCGCTGGAGAATAAAAGTTTTGAGCCGAATCTCGAAGCACGCTACACGAATTATTTACGCCATGAATTTTCTTCCGGGAGCGGCGTGCAGGTGGTGCCGGATTCCGAAGCCGCTGATCTGGTGTTGACCGGGCAGATCCTTTCCGTGAGTGTCCCGACGCTCAGCTTCAGCCTGACGACGACCTTGGAAAGCCGGACTGAAGTGATGGTGCTGGTCAAAATCGAAGAGACGAGAACCAAGAAAGTGGTGTGGGCGCAAACTGCCAAAGGGTCGTCGGAGTTCTATATAACTCCCGATCTGCAGTTCAACCGTGCCTTGCAGAATCGTGCGATGGAACAGGCGGGCCGGTTCGCAGCCGCTGACTTGGCCGCACGCTTTCTCATTCATGTCGAATCGGGCGGGCTAAACAAACCAGCGGCTGCCCCTGTGCCGATAGTCCCGGCTGAAAAATAAATTTCCGGACAGACTTTATGGCATCCGCGTTACCCTCGTTACAACTGGAGTCGGCGCTGAAACAGCAGGCGCCTGGGCCGCTGTACCTCATTATCGGCGAAGAGGATTTTCTCCGCGACAGCGCGCTGGCTGCGCTCAAAAGCGCCGTGCTCGGGGACTGCGGCGAATTCAACTACGACCTCTTTTATGGTGACGAAGCCGGTGGGGCCGACATCCTCACGTGCGCGTCTGAAATGCCGGTGTTTGCGGAGCGCCGGCTGATCGTCGTGAAGACGGCTGAGAAGCTCTCGGCCCGGGAAAGTGAGACCTTGCTCAATTATCTCAAGGAGCCGGTGGGCACGACCACGTTGGTGTTTATGAGTCCGAAACTGGATGGCCGACTGAAATTTTCCCAGGCACTGGCTCGAACGGCCGTCACGATCGACTGTTCGCCCTTACGCGATGCGCAGCTGACCCCCTGGGTCACGCGCGATGCCGAGCGGTTGGGTCTCCGGCTGGAGGAACAGGCCAACCAATTGCTGAAAGAAGTCAGTGGGGGATCGCTCTACGGAGTGCGGCGAGAACTGGAGAAGCTGGCGTCCTACGTGCCGCCCGATCGCGCGGTGACGGCCGCTGATGTGCATGTCCTCCGAGGCATGGAACCAGGCGCCTCGGTGTTTGATCTTACGCTCGCTATTGCTGAGGGGAATCGTGGGAGAGTGCTCTTCATCTTGGCACGGAATCTGGAAGCCGGGGAAGCGCCGCTGCGTATCCTGGGCTCTCTCGCCTGGCAATATCGCCGTCTGTGGAAAGTAAAAGAGTTGCTGGCGAGTGGCGGTCGCGAAGGGGAAGCGGTCAGAACGTTGCGGATGGATCCGATGAAAGTCCGGTCCTTCCTCGGGCGATTTTCAGACGATCATCTTCAGGCGGCGCTGCATCTGTTTCTTGACGCCGATGGAAAGCTCAAGGGAGGCAGCAGCGCCCATCCAAAAATGGTGATGGAGCGAGTGCTTCTGCGTCTCTGCGAGTTTGTGACGAGTGCGACACCCGAAACACCGCGCCGACCCCCTGCTCCAGCAGGGCGGGTCCCGGCGCGTGTGGTATCGAATGTGCGGACGATTAAGAGTGGGAACCGGACAGGGCGTTGACGTGCAGCGTCAGACGAGAAATACGGCGGGACGCGGTGTTCGGCTTCACGGCGCCTTTGGACACAGCCTTCCCGATGGCCGACGCGGCTACGCGCAAGAGGGTCTTGGCGTCGTCCACCTTCTTGTCGGCCACGGCGGTCTGGACTTTCTTCACCAGCCTCTTCACGGTGTTCATCGTGGCGCGGTTCCGCTCATGCCGGCGATCGGCTTGGCGGGCTTGTCGAATTGTAGATTTGTGAATTACAGGCATCGTACATTCCTCCCAAAAGGAGCTGATGTGTATCACAGGGCGTTGCTGATCGTCAAGGATCAGGGCTGAAGAAGGAGGAATCCCATGGCGAAGATTGTTGCGCGTGATCGACTGATGTTTGCGCTGGATGTGCCCTCCGCCGCAGAGGCTGACCGATTGTTAGACCGGCTCCAGGGCCATATCTCCTTCGTCAAAGTCGGGCTCGAGCTCTATACGGCGGCGGGGCCTGAGATGGTCAAGCGGGTGGTGGAGCGGGGAATGCGCGTCTTTCTGGACCTGAAGTTTCTCGATATCGAAGAGACCGTTCGCCGCGCGACGGCGCGGGTGGCGGCAATGGGGGTCGATTTTTTGACCGTCCATGCGAACCGGAAAGCCTTAAGCGCGGCGGTTCAAGGGCGGGAAGGCTCATCGCTGAAGCTGCTGGCTGTGACGGTGCTCACGAATTTCGACAGCCATGACTTGCGTGAAATGGGGATTCAGCGAACCGTCCAAGATCTCGTGACGGCACGGGCGCTCCTCGCATCGGAAGTCGGTTGCGATGGGGTCGTGGCCTCCGGCGAAGAGCCCGCTGCCATCCGACAGAAAGTCGGTCCACGGTTTGTGATCGTCACGCCAGGGGTTCGCCAGGCCGGCCAGGGAGTCGACGATCATGCTCGCGCGACGACTCCGACTCAAACGATTGCGTCCGGCGCGGACTATCTCGTGATTGGTCGGCCTATTCGCGATGCGGACGATCCGGCTGCCACTGTGGCGGCTATTGTCGCGGAGATGCAAGCCGCCTTCGATGCGCGGGCTTAAAGAACGTCAATCGTCACTGGTCATTCGTCATCGGTGGAAGTGAGAGCCGAGCATGTAGCTTTTCACGATTGACGGTTGACGAATGATATTGCGACGTCAGACCTGGTTGCGGCGGTGATCTCACCTTTGTTAAGATCCCTGCTCTTCTGCGCAACATTTGTGGTGGGTGTAGCTCAGTTGGTTAGAGCGCCGGATTGTGGATCCGGAGGTCGCGGGTTCGAAACCCGTCACTCACCCCACTTCCCCCGATTTTCCTCGCACAGGTTTGTCAGTTCTCACCGTATTCGGCCCGCTCTCGATTTTTTTTGGCACTGGGAGTCTGATGGGTTCACTCGATTTGCTCATTGTTCAGATCTATCCTGCCCGTGCTGTTCAGCTCTGATCGTCTTCTTGCCTGTCCCTTATGGGGAAGTGATCAAAGCGGCATAGTGGCTTAACAGCTGGGGCGCAGATCAGGTTCGTGCAGCGAATGGTGGTCTAGATTGGCGGGCTACTTGTTAAGTGAGGATGCACTGGAGCAGTGTTCGAGTAGGGATGTCAGGTGTTCCCACACCACTCGGTCCAGCCGCTGGCGAGCGATCGTCGGCAGCCGAATAAACTCGACGCCAAACGCGTGCGCACGCACCCACCGGACTTTCCCTAGCTCGATGAGCAGAGATGTGGTGGGTGTGGGCAAGAGGACATTCAGTTTGATAAAGCTTCCTGCGAGCACGGTTCGATCACAGGCCACGGAACAGCCGGTGAGCGAGAGGTTGGAGATGGTGCCTTCGCCCACAAATGGGGCTCCCCCAAAAATCACAGGGTATGTTGCCGGAAATCGATGGTACGAACGGGAGTAGGTCGCTCTGTTAGCCACGCGCATGTCCTCCGGAGACGCACGGAGTGTATCGTAGTCACATGGAGCGGCTCTATCCCTCGGAGGAGGGGAAGCCTACGTGCATGTGGGTATTCTTAGGGGAGCTTGCTCGGAGTCTCTGAGGGAGATAGGGGTGGGGTGGTTTGCCGTTCGAGGTGTTCAAGCACGTGCTGCTTCAGTCTTGTGGGTTCCTCAATGCGGTTATCGCGCTGAAGAATATTGAGTTCTTTGGCCTTCCTGGCATTGAGTTCGATCATGTCATTTTCATCCCGAACGAGTTGGGGCGTCAGGAACACCAGGAGATTGAGCTTCTCAGTCTGACGGCTCTGGGATCGAAACAGCCAGCCGATGAGAGGAATATCTCCCAACAGAGGCACTTTCTTTTCGCTGATGATGATGTTGTCCCGGACCAGTCCGCCCACGACGAGCGTTTGCTGATCTCTGGCAATCGTGGTCGTTTCCATGGATCGTTTTGTGGTGGTGGGGCCGACCGGAACGGAAGATGCGCCGGATCCGATCGTCTGCGCCACGTTTTCGGCAATCGCGGTAATCTCCTGCTTGATTTCAAGTCGAATCAGGTCGTCTTCGAGCACTTGCGGGGTGATCTCTAAGGTGACGCCCACGTCTTTTCGTTCGATGGTTACGAGCGTGCCCCCCGTAATGCCTTGCGCCTGCCCGGTAGGGAAGGGACGATTTTCGCCGACCACGATCTTGGCTTTCTGATTGTCCGCTGCCAGAACTTGTGGAGTGGACAGAATGTTTGTGTCGGTCAAGCTGAGTAGAAGTTGGAGGAAGGCGCGGACATTGACGGTGTTCAGCACAGTGACCGCTCCGCCGGTTGTCCCGCCACTGATTGCCTGAGCGACGGCCGCAAGATCTTCCGGTGGCCGGTTGATTCCGCCGATGCCCTGAAAAAATCCTGATTTTCCCGCGCCGATGACCTGCGTTGGATCGGTTCCGATTTGTCTGAGCCGGTCCACTTGGACTTCAAGAATGACGGCTTCGACGAATACTTGTTTCCGTCGGGTGTCCAATTCGCGAATCACAGACTGAATCTTGCTGTACGCCGTTTTGGTGGCACTGACGATGATGGAGTTCGTTGGCTTATCTGCAAACACCTGGACTGGAGCTTCGAATTCCGTCAGTGGTCTGAGCGGGGGCCGAACGCCCGGGGAAGTTTGTGCAACCGTTTGAGATCGCGCGACGACGTTGGTCAGTACAGCCGCTAAGTCCGTGGCGCTGGCATGTTTGAGTTTGTAGACATACACACCACGTTCCGGCGGGAGATCTCCCATTTGCACGATCTGGGACACGCTTCCTTTGGGGACGATAGCCAGGCGAGCCACCTCGAGTGCCGAGACAAACATACTGTAGGCCTGGTCAGGCGTAACCTTCGTGGGGGAAAATACGGATATTTTCCCACCCTGTTTCTTGACCGTTTCATCCAGGACAAAGTTCTTCCCGGTGAGTTCGCTGATGAATCGGACAAAGACCGAGATGTCGACATCATTGAAATCCAGAGTAATCTTGCCCGACTGAGCTCCGTTTCCCTCGGCCAAGAGAGCGTGAGGGAAGAGCAGTGCCACGCAGAGGAGCACGACGCACAGGAGAGAAATGAGGAGTGTGATACCTCCCCAAGCAGGTCTGGGCGGATACATGACTCTCACAGGAAACGTCTTTCCCACGCGTGTGTAATGTAGACGACTCTTCAAGGCTTTTGACGCTAGGCAGTTGTTAAAACGTATCACACGCGAGTCAGGTGACACAACCAATGTGGAGGTTCGAGCGAGAGTCGGAAGGTGTGGCCTGTGTGGGGATATTCAAACAAAACGTCAGTTTGGAAGAGAGACCATGGAGTCGGTGGACACCATCTCTCCATCGCGCTCGTATCTCCTAAAGCAATCAGGCGGTACTGACTGGCTAGGAGTGAGTCTCTCCACCTGTAAAGGTCGTATCGACCAGGGCTGGACTCTGGACGTTTCGATGATCTTCGGGTGAATGCTCGGTATTCAAGCGTGTCGGCGATGGACAGAGCTTGCCGCGCGCCGCGCTCATCGCCAGGGATTTCCCGAAGTTTTCTGCTACGGCATGTTTCAGTAAGAGCCAGAGATCATCATCAAGGTCTTCATAGCCCTCGGCCAGTGTGAGGAGCTCTGCCAGGGGATGGCGGCCTTGGGCCAACGGATTCACGTCGGGATGGACGTCTGGCCCCGCATGGGAACGGAGGGCGTCCCGAAGGGCCTTCGCCTTGGTCTGGACTTCGTCAAGTGGATGAAACTCTGGTTGGTCGCGGTGAACGAAGGAGAGGATTCGATCAAGAATCGTCAAGGCGCGCACACGGGCCTTTTCATCCTGCGATTTTTTCCGTTGGGCTTCTGTGACCAGCTGTAAAAGAGTTTCCAAGTCTTTCATCGACCCGATGTCATCAGATGTCTTGGCGGGAGAGTCGGCCAGCAGATCGACTAACTCGAGGGCCTTGTCGCGGAGCTCCGTAAAGCTGCGCCGTGAGGTGACGATCTCTTCGATGAGGCTTTCGGACGGGAGTACGCCGGTAGTGCGTACCTGCTCAGCCACGTCGGTGAGCCGCTGGCTGAGTTGCTCAAACGTGCGTGTGACGAGGGTGAAATCCTGCAACAGATCTGTCTGTGATGTTTCCATAGAAGTCCTCCCTGAGGGTGAACGTTGAGCCGGAATTCTCGTGACGATACCAGAGCGAAATGTCAGCGAGCACAGGGTAGCCAGAAGCTGATGGCTTTCTTCTGTTGGTGCTGAGTGCCGAGAAATGAAAAAAGATTGTTCAATCTGGAACGCGACAGGGTTGCGACGAGAGGGCCGAACTCATGATTCCCCAAGGGAGGTCTCAACATAATTCAAGCATCTTATGCGAGAAAGAAAAAAACAAGCTACTCCCAATAGTACTGATCACGGTGAGTCTCTACTATATGGTGTAGTCCGTCAATATAGAGCGTCCCCGTATTTTGGCTCTAATACGATCAAGCCCAATAGACCCTATTCCGCGAAGCCGAATGACCTTTGATCGCCCATATTCATTCTACGAGAAGGGTTGCAAGTGGCACAGATCATGCGAGCTTCTCAATCACGCAGTAGCCTTAGCATACTTCGACTCATCACGTGGCTCGGGGAAGCGGAGAGAGAATAGACACCAGGGGGCAGTTCGGGTCCGATGGATCAAAAACTATTACAGGGCAAAGTGCAGGCCTTCGCGCAGCGACTGCTTAATGAGGCGAGCGGCGACCCGGTGCGGGCATTGGGACTTCTGGTCCTTGTCTTGGATGGGGCGGAGCTTGAGTCGGCAGATCATGCGCAGCGGCTGGTGGTCGAAGTTCGAAAAGTACTGATGCCGGAGCGCATCGCGGAGATCGGAAAACCCGTTCAACATCTGGCCGGAGATGTGTCTTGGGAAGGAGCTCAACACTGTCTTCGCTGTGCCAAGGTGTTGGCGAGGAATTGTCACGAGCGAGGAATAGTGCTCGCGACGGGATATGTCTATGAAATCGGTCCGCGGTTTACTTCAGAGGAATGTGACGACTTCGACACCTGTATCTAGGCAGGTCTTTCTTCAGTTCACCCTTCCTTCTCCCAAGTCAGCATTCAACCAACATTCAGAGGATTGGTAAAGCTAGGAACCGACTTGCCGGGCAGACTCGTTCGTCCAGCTCCTGACCCGCTATGTCCCTCGCTGGTCCTTCACATACACACTCCCTTTGAGAGCCTTCGCGCGTTTTTTCAGTTCCGAAGCGATCTTGCTGACGTCACCGGGATGGGCAATGGGACGGTGCTCATTCGTGACGATGGCAATGGAGAGACTTA
>JAHFES010000024.1 GCA_023248355.1 Nitrospiraceae bacterium | reverse complement strand
GGGGGAGATGCTGGATTGGGAAGCGCCGACCGGCGGCTATCTCCTCACGGGCTGTTTCGCCAGTGGCCGCACGGCTGGTGCTGGTGCGGTGGCCTGGCTGAAAGAGCGCGTGAGGCGTGAAAGGTGAGATGGTGGAGAGAGAAGCCTGCAAGTTTCAAAACGGCTAGGCGGAAAGGCTCGTAGCAGGCACGTTGTCTCGGCGATGCCTGTGCCGTGGTGTTGCGAGAAGGGCCGTGGTTGGATTGGTTGAACTATAGTCTACAGTGGAAGGACCTGGCAGAGGCTGAGTCGGACAAGGCGTTCAACAGGGAGTAGGCACAACGCTGCATCATATTTGTATGCGCGTGTGAATCCGTCCGGATGCTTATCTCATGTCGGTAGGGGCGGCCTCCTGTTCGTATCTGATCGCGATCGCTGACACATAGTGGTCGATTCGTGGTTGGTCGGTAGCGCCTTGGGTGAGGAGGTACGGATTTGACGTGAACGGCGTATACCAACCGTATCCGTAGAGGTTAAACGCTGCTCCTGCCGGACTAAACAGGCCCGGTTCATAGTACGGGCTGCCCACCTGCGAGCGCACAACCATCGGGACCTCGCCCACGACCGCATCGGCACCCAATCGGCGAGCTCGATCCAATAGATTCCGGCGCAGCGATTCCATGCTGAGATTGGCGCTGCTGACGACGATACGAGCCAACTCAATATAGGGTCGTGTTGGTTCGTTCGCGAGCCATTCGACTTGCCCGGCGGTGTCCCGTGGGGGATAGATGGTATCGGTGAAATATTCGACGCGGGTGGCACATCCGATCAGGAGCGTGCCCATGGCTAAGAACAACACTTGTCGTCCAATCGTGGTGAGGGAGCGTGTCGTCGAGCGAGTTCGGTTGCTGGGAGTGGAGCTAATGGTAGACATGGGTTGCGCGCCTCCTTGAGTCAGTCTACTCAGAAGTGATGCGTAACCGTATTCCCCGTAAGGGGGGGGGCGCGACAGAGGAGGAATGGAGTGGAGGAGGAGATCCTGCACTCCGTCTCAAGTCTAGTTGCAGGGCGCTCTGCCGCGCAGGGCGAAGGGCTTGATCACGAACAGGTGTTACTGGAAGATCCAATTCCAGAGGCTGGATACCCAACTCATGACCACGCCGCCCCAGGATTCATCCGCTTGGGCTGGTTCGCCTTTAGTTGAGCTAGTAGTGGCCGTTTGTTTTGTTGGGAGAGCGGGGGTGGCTTGAGCGGTCTGTTGTGGTGACGCCGCTGGATTCATCGGAGTGACTGAGGGGACAACTGGTGTCAGTGTGGGTTGAGCCGTGGCTGGCATACTCTTGGTTGACGCGAGCGGTGTGGGGAAGGGGGGTGATTCTTCCAGCTTCTGCTTGTGTTGGGTCACCAAGGCTTGTAATGAGGCGCCTTCTTGCTTCGCGTCAGCGATCTCTCGTCCCAGCAACCGACTTTGGTTTACCAGCTGCGCAACCTGTGTCTGGAGGGCTCCTAGCTTTTCATCAGCACGTTGGCGAAGAATCGGCAAGGCGTCTTGTGCATGTTGAATGGCTGCGCGCAGCTCCGAGGTGACGCCATCTTCCTGTCGATTCGAGGCTTGCATGGCCGCGATCCGTTGGTCCAATTCCTTGATCTCCCCACGCGCGACATCCAAGGCTCGGGTGAGTTCGTCCGCCTCGGTTCGGGTCTTGTCATACGTCTGCTGGCTGACACAGCCGACTCCTGTCAGCAATGCACCGGTGAGCAGGCAGAGACTGATCTGTGGAATGACCATAGCCTGTGCCAAAGCAGCGGGGATCTTCATGGGGTTCTGTCCTTATAGGTGGACCGACGTGAATCCGCGGTGCATGGACCTGTCGCCGGTCTGGTGAGTAGCTGTACGTAGTGTCTCAAAAGATGAGGAGTCTGACAATAGAAGGGCGGAATGATGCCGGTTCTCAGCCGTGAGATTTTTTCAGATCCTTCGATCTGGCAGTCCCTTGGATTCTCGTCAGGGTCTCGCGTACTATAGCCGCCGATCATGTTACCACCACCCCACCAGGCTGCAACCCTTCGCCTGCCACCGGAGTGCGAACCAGCCTTCTTGGAGCGGTTCCTCAAGGCTGAGGCTATGGCGCTCTGGGCTGTGCGATCTGCACAACTTCAAAAGTTGCCTCCCAATGTCCAGCTCTTTCTTCGGAAGCACGAGGAGGACGAGCAAGACCATCTCAAACAGTTCGAATCGATGGTTGGCCATCAGTCGCGGGAACGGGAGCGGCTTCCGGTCGTGCCCAGGCAATGGCCTGTTTTGGCCGTCCAGCTCTATGGCTATGAGTCGCTCGGGCTGGAATTTGCCAAACTGCTGGCGACGATGCGCCCCGATCTCGTGTCTATTCTTGCAGACGAGGAATCCCACGTCGGTTTTTTTGAACGCGAGATTCAGAAGATTCTACTCGGGGATACAAGTGCGGCTGAGCAAGCAAAAATCGCGGCCCGTGCCTGGTGGCGGAAGCTGCCACGGACGTTGGACCGGTATCTCAATGACAAGTCCCTCGACCCGTATCGCCTCGACATCCGCAACGCCATTCTCGCCGCTATAGATCTGCGGTTCGCCAATCTTGAATTACTGGCGGTTCATCAATAGTACTTCTAGTCAGTAGCTCACAGCTCCGAGTCCACCCGTTCCGGTTCAGGCGACTGGGGGGTCAGTCAGTGGGGTCAGTTCTTGACTTTGCACCTGTAGACCCCTCCTATAGCCGCATCGGAGTCATTGCTTGACCTTGCACTTCGCGCCCTCGCCAGACTGCCCTTCACTGCGCGCATAGCTTCTTTGACGCGAGACGTGCGGGACGAGCGAGACGGGCCAAACGGGGAGGGCCCGGTGGATTCCCCACTGTGCGTGTCCCACGAGGGCCTTCTCTGTCTCGCATCTCCTATACTAAGTCCAAGAAGATCGGAGTATTGGGGGCAGGTCTTTACTTTGGCATTAAGAAGTTTCTCCACTCACGCGCGAAACGAATGATCCTCGGCCAGGCACTGGAAAATTAATGGACGTGGAGCTGAGCCTGTTATGGCAAGTCGGGATCTTTGTAGTTCTGAAGCCAAAGGACTTGGTTGGCGAGATTGTCTGTGCGGTGCCGTGCCGTGCGATGAGATGCAAGAGCTGGCGGAGAAATTCGGAAAGGGAACATGGCTTGGAGAGAATGATGCCGGCATGGGCGTGATTCTCGGCGGCCCACTGTTGGGCGAGCGAAAGGAAATCTTTTCGATCACACGTGACGATGACGCGCTCTTGGCTCGTGGCAAAGGTCAACTGTTCTTCGTCGGAATGGCTGAGGTTTCCGGCTGCCTGAGTGGTCAGGCAATCGATGCCGCGCGATGTGAGAATGTGTGCAAGTAGTGGTTGGATGTGTTCGTCTAAATAGAGCTTCATGCGTGAGGAGAATTCGCCGAGGGATGGCTATTGAGACTTCGGTAGATCGAAACCGTCGTCGGCCTTGATCTCGGCATCGATCTCTTCGCGGTTATCGTAATAATAGGCCAGCGCGTCGTAGATGGCTGCGAGGTTGAGATGGGGAAAGGCTGTTTGTAACTCTTCGGGCGTGATGCCTTGTCGGAGCACATACTCGACGATGAGGCGGACAGAGAATCTTGTTCCCGCGATCCGTGGACTGCCCCCGCAGACTGCCGGATCGCTGGTGATATGAGGGTGCAACACTTTAGGCATTGAATGGTCCACCTTGTGAATGGGCGTAGCATAACCGAACCGATGGGGTCGGTCAATGCTACGGAGGAGAATGAATGGTGGCGGGGAAAATAGAATAATGGCGCCAGTCATAAGGCGGGGGGCATTTCTTGACCTTGTACCGTAGGTCAGTACAGGCCGGTGACGGTGCGATGCAAAGTCACGCAATGACCCCCTTGGGTGATGCGCAATTGTCGTTTGATTCGACTTCCACGCTCGCAGGAGGTTCCTCGTACGTAATCCAGTCGGTGTCAGACCGCATCAAGCAGCGCTCTTGGGTTTTTGTGCGCAATAGCCAGCAGTGTGCGAGCTGGGCCGGATGGGGCCCGTCGTTCTTGCTCCCACTCCTGCAAGGTGCGAACGGATACGCCGAGCAATCGTGCGAACTTTACTTGGGACAAGCCGACACGTGCTCGTGTCTCGGCTACCGGAGGATACGTTAGGACGCGCCCTACAGTTCCCTGCTTAAGTTCTCGGAGTCCGCGGAGAATTTCATCCCCGATATTACGCACTTTTGTCTTTTTCATCGTCGATCTCCTTTCTGATCTGCCGAAGCACGTGTGAAGGAATGTTCGCCGCCACATTCTTGGGATAGAGGGTCAGCAGCCAAATTTCGTCCTGTTTCACCCTCACATAATAGATGATCCTAAGTCCGCCACGTTTTCCACGTCCAGGAATTCCCCACCGGATTTTACGAAGGCCGCCAGAGCCAGGGATGAGAGGGCCCGCCTCGGGGTCTGATGTAAGAATGGCTTGGAACTGCCGATAAGAATCGTCGGATAAATAGTCCTCGACCAGTCTGGTGAACAATTTCGTCTCGATAAACGTGATCATGAATTGCCACTATACGTCAGAGACGTACTCTTTGCAAGAAAGTGTTAGGCATGCCCATTAGGTCAGTACAGGCCGGTGACGGTGCGATGCAAAGTCAAGCAATGACCCCAGTTACACAGTTATGCGCCTTAACCCGGATCATTCATGAATAATCCGGGCTAGAATTTCTGAAACGATGAGGTTAGTCGGGATTGGTGAAACCCAGGAGGTCACAGAAGAGGAACGAACAGACCACACTACGTCGTTAAGGAGGCCAGTCCGCTGACCGCGCCCATCTTGCGGTATTTCTGGTCGCGCTGCGCAAGGAGTTGTTCGGTGGACAGATCGGTCAGCTCGAAGAGCTGTTCGGTCAGGGCTTTGCCGACGCGGTCGGAGATGACTTTGGGTTCGCGATGGGCTCCCCCCAGTGGTTCCGGGATGATGTTGTCGATGACGCCCAGTTCAAGGAGATCCGGCGCCGTCATTTTCAGCGCAGCGGCAGCATCCGGAATTTTCGCCGGATTGTCCCAGAGGATGGCCGCGCAGCCTTCCGGCGAGATGACCGAATAGACGGAATGTTCCAACATCAGCACGCGGTCTGAGACGCCTAGGGCCAACGCGCCACCGCTGCCGCCTTCGCCGATCACCACGGAAATAATCGGCACGGTCAATCGGGACATGACGAAGAGATTGCGGGCGATCGCTTCGGCTTGTCCGCGTTCTTCGGCGCCGATACCAGGATAGGCGCCCGGGGTGTCGATGAGGGTAATAATCGGCCGCTTGAACTTCTCGGCCATCCTCATGAGTCGAAGCGCTTTCCGATAGCCTTCCGGATTCGGCATGCCGAAATTGCGCTGCATCCGCTCCTTGAGCGTCTTGCCTTTTTGATGCCCGATGATCATGACCGTCCGATCGTTGAACCGGGCAAACCCGCCTACGATGGCTCGATCGTCCCCGAACGTGCGGTCTCCATGAAACTCAAGGAAGCCGCGGCTGAGGTCATTAATGTAATCGAGGGTGCTTGGACGTTGGGGATGGCGGGCGAGTTGAGTCCGCTGCCAGGGGGTCAGATTCTGGTAGAGCTCGTGCTCGACCTTGGCTAACTTTGTGCGAAGCTTGCGAATTTCGTCTTGAGAGGAGGACTTGCCGGTGGTGGTGGCTGCCGACAGCTTTTCAATCTTTTCTTCGATCTCGCGGATCGGCTTTTCAAATTCAAGATAGTCGCGCATAGACCTCTCTAGACTCGGGTCACTCAATGGGGATAGAGGGAGCTGCCATACCCCGAACTACGTACCGCTAAGATAGCAAAAATAGGGCCCCTTTGCCTAGCACTTCTTCAACATCGGCTACGAAATATTCAGTGGGGGCCACGGTGTGGTTTGGAAGGGGGACGGTGTCGGCCTCCATGGCAGCATCCATCGTAAATGTGAGTGAAATGGTCGTGTTCCCCGGGTGACGTTTGAAGACATCGCGGAGTTTCGGCAACTGGTCGGTCATATCCGGTCGATCCGTCAGCCGAATATGCACGCGCTTGATAGACTGTGATTGAACATCGGCGAGCGGCTCGATCTTGGTCCCTCGAATCTTGGTGCCTTTGTCTCCTCGATCAATCGTGCCGGTGATGCGCACCAGCCGTTCCGGCGCGATCAGTTCACCCGCAGTCTTGAACAAGTCCGGAAAGGCGATGATTTCGACTGTCCCATGGAGATCCTCCACGGTCAGGTAGGCCATGCGGTCGCCCTTTTTCGTGAGCATCGACTTCACGGCGGCGATGATGCCGCAGATCTTCACTTCCTTGCCGTCTGAAAATTCCGCCAATCCGACCGTGGTGGCGGTGGAGAGGGCCGTGAGCGTCGCCTCATAACGGGTAAGCGGATGGGCGGTGATGTAGAAGCCGGTCAGCTCCCGTTCATATTTCAAGCGTTGCGCCTGATCCCATTCGGCAATCGACGGGAGCGGCGGCGTGGTCATGGTCGCGGACGTGTCTGGTCCGTTCAGTTCCTCGCCAAAGATGCTGGTTTGCCCAAGATCCCGCTCTTGCTGGGCCGCGGCGCCATCTCCGACGGCTTGATCGATGACGGCCATGAGCTGTGCGCGCTTGGCGCCTGTGGAATCGAACGCTCCGGTTTTGATCAGACCTTCCAGCATGCGCTTGTTGACTTTATGGAGATCGACGCGCCGGCAGAAGTCAAAGAATGATTTGAAGGGACCACTTTCGGCGCGAATGGCCAAGACGGACTCAACCGCGCCTTCGCCCACGTTCTTGATCGCGGCCAGGCCGAACCGGATCACGCCGTCGGCCACGGCAAAGTTCTTCTGGCTCGCATTCACATCCGGTCCCAGCACCTTGATGCCGAGGTCGCGGCACTCGGTGAAGTAGCCCACGATCTTATCCTGATTGCCCATGTCGGTCGTCATGAGCGCGGCCATGAATTCGGTCGGGTAGTGCGCTTTGAGATAGCCGGTGTGATAGCAAACGACTGCATAGGCCGCGGCGTGCGACTTGTTGAACCCGTACCCGGCGAATTTTTGGATCAGCTCGTAGAGCTTCTCGGCTTTCTTCTCCGCGATCTTGTTGGCCTTCGCGCCCTCCAGGAATTTGACGCGCAGCTTTTCCATCTCCTCCGGCTTTTTCTTACCCATCGCGCGACGGAGAATGTCGGCTTGTCCGAGCGAGAAGCCGGCGACCTTGTTGGCGATCGCCATGACCTGTTCCTGATAGACGATGACTCCGTAGGTGTCTTTCAGGATGGGCTCCAGTTCCGGCACCTCGTAGGTGATCGGAATCTTGCCCTGCTTCCGCTTGATGAAGTCGGGAATCAGGTCCATCGGACCCGGACGATAGAGCGCGATGATGGCGATGATGTCTTCGAATCGATCCGGTTTCAGGCCGCTGAGAAGATCGCGCATGCCGGAACTTTCCAATTGAAAGATCCCGGTGGTTTTTCCGGACGAGAGCAGCTCGAAGGTCTTGAGATCATCGAACGGCAGTTGGTCGACGGCCAGAGGTGGCTGATCCGGGTGAGTGTCGTTGATCAGGATTTCCGCCCGCCGGATCATCGTCAGGGTTTTGAGCCCGAGGAAGTCGAACTTGACCAGGCCGATCTTTTCGACATCGCCCATCGTGTATTGCGTGACGATTTCGTCGTTGGCCCCCTTGTAGAGGGGGACATGATCGGTCAGCGGTCCTTCGGAGATGACGACGCCCGCCGCGTGGGTGGACGCGTGACGCGCGAGTCCCTCCAGCGATTGCGCGACTTTCATGAGCTCGGCGATTCTCGTGTCGGTTTCGACGAGCTCGCGGAGCTTCGGTTCCTGGTCGAGCGCCTGCTGAAGTGTCATGTTGAGTTGGTTGGGCACCAGCTTGGCCACTTTGTCGGCCTCGGCATAGGGAATCTCCAGGACGCGGCCCACGTCACGGATGGCGGCCTTGGCGCCCAAGGTACCGAACGTGATGATCTGCGCCACATGGTCCTTGCCATATTTGTCCACGACATAGTTGATCACCTCGCCGCGGCGATCCATGCAGAAGTCCATGTCGATATCGGGGAGCGAGACGCGTTCAGGATTCAGGAACCGCTCGAAGAGCAGGGAGTAGACGAGCGGGTCCAGGTCGGTGATCCTGAGCGCGTAGGCGACCAGACTTCCGGCCGCAGATCCGCGCCCTGGTCCCACAGGAATGCCGCGTGAGCGGGCGAATCGAATGATGTCCCAGACAATGAGGAAGTACCCGGCAAAGCCCATCGAACAGATGACCATCAGCTCTTCGCGCAGACGCAGTTCGTACGCGGCCGACGAGATCTTGCTGGGCCTCTCTTTCAAGCGTGTCTTCAACCCTTCAATGGCCAGATGCTCCACGTACGATTCGCGTGTGTAGTTTTCCGGCACCTTATATTGCGGCAGGTGCGTCTTGTTGAGGGCCAGTTCGAGATCGCAGTTATCCGCGATGCGGCAGGTGTTAGTAACGGCGCCGGGGAACTCGGCAAAGGCCGGCGCGATTTCTTCGGTCGATTTCACATAAAGCTGATCGGTGTCGAACTTCATCCGGTTCGGGTCGCTGAGCGTCTTGCCGGTTTGAAGACAGAGCATCAGCTCGTGCGGGTGCGAATCTTCTTTCTTCAGATAGTGGCAATCGTTCGTTCCGACCAAGGGAATGCCGAGCTTCTTGTGAACCTCAATCAAACCGGCATTCGCAATGCGCTGGTGGTCGAGTCCGTTGGCCTGGACTTCGAGATAGAAATGTTCCTTCCCGAAGATCTCCTGAAATTCACCGGCCACGGCCATGGCGCCGTCCATATCTTTCTGGCCGATGAGATACGGAATCTCGCCGCTGAGGCAGCCTGACAACGCAATCAACCCCTCATGGTGCTCTTTGAGTATTTCCTTATCCATCCGAGGCTTATAGTAGAATCCTTCAAGATAGGCTTTACTCACGAGCTTGATCAGATTCTGATAGCCGGTCAGGTTTCGTGCGAGCAAGATCAAATGGTAGTAGTCGTTGTGGGCGAGGCCGCTGTCTTTTTTGGCATGGCGGCTACCCAGCGCCATATAGGCTTCACAGCCGATGATGGGTTTCACCCCCGCGTCTTTCGCTTTCCGATAGAACTCGATCGCCCCGAACATGTTGCCGTGGTCGGTCATCGCGACAGCCGGCTGACCGAACGACTTGATCTGCTGAACGAGCGGTTCGATCTGATTGGCGCCGTCGAGGAGACTGAACTGGGTGTGAAGATGGAGATGGACGAAGGATGAAGCCATGGCCGGATTCTAGGAGGGCGGGGAAGGCGAAGTCAATGAAGCGCGAAGTACAGTACACCATCATTCGATGGGAAGATCGTTGACAAGTCTCTGAAGCGACACGAGAATGACAGAGGAGTGGGCACGTTGTATTTGCATCCTATGCCGGTCAGCATACTCAATAGTTCGGGCGACGCTTCGCGTCGTCCGAACGGCCCCGCGGCTGTCGCGCGTGGTTAGATGGCAGTCCGTGAATGCAGGAACCTAAACCATCAGGAGGTGTACGATGCGGTTCTTACTGAAGGTCAACATCCCCGTTGAGTCCGGGAACGCGGCCGCGAAGGCCGGAAAGCTCGGCGCGACCATCCAATCCATTCTGGCAGACTTGAAGCCGGAGGCAGTCTATTTTACGGACAATAACGGTCAGCGCGCGGGGTTCATTTTTCTTGAGATGCAGGATGCTTCGCAAATCCCGGCCATCGCTGAGCCGTGGTTCCTTGCGTTCAATGCCAGCATTGAGATTCATCCGGTCATGGTTCCGGACGACTTAGCCAAGGCCGGCGGCGCCATCGAGAAGGCGGTCAAGAAATACGCCTGATCGCTCGAGCGCCATCTAACACGCGGTTGGAGCGGATCGGCGTCGAATCGCGAAGTACTCAAGGGGCCATTGCTTGACTTTGCACTGCTCCAGCGCCTGCCGCTGTTGCGGATTGAGGGGCGTCGATTCGATCGCATCCTGAATCGCAGAGATCCGGGAGGCTGAGACCACGAATCGAACGGCCACTGTATTCAAAGGCTCGTTCGCCGCCCGCCGTAGCAACCAGACTGCCGTCTGATAGGCCTCGCGATGAGTCCGAGCCAGAACCTCCCCTGTCGAAATCCCGTAGACGATGACCACCCGGGTCATGATCTCCGTCGCATTGAGCCTGGTCGGATCGGTTTGTATCTGCGGCACATTTGCCAGCCGCTGGATAAGGTGAGAGTGGCAGACACCATTTTCGCGTTCAAAGCTACCCGATGGCTCTTAAGAAACCTGATACACATGCCCGACTGAGGGGGGGGGCGATCATTTTATGGACAAAGTTCTCTCGTACCTGCTCCAGGTACCGCATGGTCTCGGTTGAGTAATAGGCTTCCCCGCATTCGGCACACACCTCGGCTTCGACTGGGACCATAAGGTGATCGGTTCCGACTCGAAGCTCGGCTTGGACTTTTCCCGATTTGACCGTGCCTCTTTTGCAGATGACGCAGTGCATAATGATTCCTTGAGATGCCGGCCAAATTTGTAGGCTGGAGGGGCAGAAGAGTCAAACACGATTACTAATCATGGACATGTTCCTTGCCTTGAACTTGGTCAGGCCATTTGTTATTCTTCGCTCGCCTTTCGCAGTTGAATGTATCCATTTCACATAGCTTGCGATTCAAGGAGTACGCACATGGCCGGCATCAAGCGGGCGCTGATCAGCGTTTCAGATAAGACGGGAGTCGTCGAGATGGCCAAGGGGCTTGAAGCCCTCGGCGCGGAGATTCTTTCAACGGGTGGAACCGCAAAAGCGTTGCGCGATGCGGGCGTGAAAGTCACGGACGTGGCGGCCTACACGGGCTCACCAGAAATCCTCGACGGCCGCGTCAAGACGCTGCACCCGAAGATTCATGGCGGCTTGCTCGGTCGTCGGTCTCTGCCGGCGCATGTCGAGCAAATGAAGCAGCACAACATTGGGCCGATCGATGTGGTGGTAGTCAACCTCTATCCATTCGAAGCGACGATTGCCAAACCGAATTGCCATTTTGATGACGCGATCGAGAACATTGATATCGGTGGGCCCTCGATGTTGCGGTCTGCCGCCAAGAATCATGATGACGTACTCGTGGTCGTGGACCCTGCCGATTATGCGCGCGTGCTGGAGGCGATGAAGGCGGGGACGGTCACGCGCGCGCTCCGGCGCGAATTGGCCATGAAGGTGTTCCAGCATACGGCCCGGTACGACAGTCTCATCGCGGGGTATCTTGAAAAGCAGACGCAAGGCGGGGAGGTGAAGTTCCCCAAGGTGCTTTCGTTGCAATTCGAGTTGGCTGAAGCGCTCCGCTATGGCGAGAACCCGCATCAGCAGGGCGCGTTCTATCGTGAACTTAATTCCAACGAGCCGTCGGTGTCGCGCGGGAAGATTCTGCACGGCAAGGCCATGTCTTACAACAATTTCCTCGATGCGAACTCGGCGCTTGAACTTGCGAAAGAGTATGACGAGTGTGCCGTTGCCATCATCAAGCACAACAACCCCTGCGGCGTCGCGCTCGGGGCCACGCCGGTGGAAGCCTATGTGAAAGCCCGCGTGACTGATCCGATTTCCGCATTCGGAGGCGTGGTTGCCTTCAATCGGCCTGTGGATCTGGCGGCTGCCAAAGAGATTACGTCCACGTTCGTGGAGGTCGTCATCGCGCCGGCGTTTGCCGAGGATGCGCTGGCTGAACTCAAGCGCAAGAAGGATCTGCGATTGCTCGATGTCGGGCCGCTCACGAAGGTGAAGCAGGAAGGCCTCGATCTGAAGAAATTGGTCGGTGGCCTGATCGTGCAGGATCGCGACCTGGGTGTGCTGACTGATCTGCGCGCCTTGCAAGTGCCGACGGCTCGCAAGCCGACGGATGAGGAGTACGAGGCCTGTGCCTTCGCCTGGAAAGTCTGCAAGCACGTGAAGTCGAACGCGATCATCTATGCCAAGCCGGGCCAGACGGTCGGGATCGGGGCCGGTCAGATGAGCCGGGTGGATAGCGTGAAGCTCGCGGTGATGAAAGCGCAGATGCCGATCAAGGGCTGCGTGATGGCATCAGACGCCTTCTTTCCTTTCCGCGATGGCCTCGATGCTGCGGCGCAAGCCGGGATTACGGCGGTGATCCAGCCAGGCGGCTCGATTCGCGATGCCGAAATCATCAAGGCGGCCGATGAGCATGGGTTGGCGATGATTCTGACGGCCATGAGGCATTTCCGCCACTGAGAAGGCAGTGAAGAGTGATGTGTGATGAGTGATCAGTTCAGCGAGAAATGTAAGCCCTTTGCCTTGATCGTCTTCTGTCCGTTTCCGCCACTTTTCAACCCATCACCCATCACCCATCACCCATCACCAACAGGTTCCTTGTGAAAATCCTTGTCGTCGGCAGCGGGGGACGCGAACACACGATGGTGTGGAAGCTGGCCCAGAGTCCGCGAAAGCCCCAGCTCTATTGCGCACCGGGTAATGCCGGCATTGAGTCGCTGGCAACGTGTGTGTCGATCAAGGCGGATGATATCGCCGGCCTGAAGGAATTCGTCGTCAAAGAAAAGATCGATCTCACCGTCGTCGGGCCGGAAGCGCCGCTCGCTCTCGGGATTGCCGATGAATTCAGAAAAGCCAAGTTAAAGATTTTCGGTCCCACGAAAAACGCGGCTCGCCTGGAAGCCAGCAAGATTTTTTCGAAGGACGTGATGGCGCTGGCGAAGATCCCAACAGCCCCCTCCAAGAGCTTCGAGAAGATGGCCGACGCGCTGGCCTATGTCGAACAACACGATCTTCCGGTCGTAATCAAGGCGGATGGGCTGGCCCAGGGCAAGGGCGTCATTATTGCGACGACCCACGAGCAGGCGCGACAGGCGATTATCGACTCGATGGAGAAGGCGGTATTTGGTCAAGCCGGAAAGCAGGTGTTGATCGAACAGTTTCTCGATGGCGAGGAACTCACGATCATGGCCTTCACCGATGGGAAGACGGTGGTGCCGATGTTGCCGGCGCAAGATCACAAGCGGGTCGGTGACGGCGACACGGGATTGAATACGGGTGGGATGGGGGCCTACTCTCCTGCCCCGCTTGGTACTCCGGTGCTTCGTGAACACGTGACTCGCGAAATCCTACAGCCGATTGTGGATACCATGGTGCGTCTGGGGTCTCCCTTCCAAGGGGTGCTCTATGCGGGACTCATGGTCGCGAAGGGTGTGCCGTATGTCTTGGAGTTCAACGCACGAATGGGCGACCCGGAAACTCAGGTCGTGTTGCCGCTGCTGAAGACCGATCTTCTCGACGTGATTGAAGCGGTGGTGGAACATCGGCTTGAACAAATCACCGTCGAGTGGCACGACGACACGGCGGTCTGTGTCGTGATGACGTCGGGCGGCTATCCAGGATCGTATCAAAACGGAATTCCCATTCATGGGTTGCCATCGGGCCAGACTGTATCGGCCACAGTGTTTCACGCGGGGACGGCTCGGAAAGGGCGTGAGATTGTCACAGCCGGTGGGCGTGTCCTCGGTGTCTTGGGGCGAGGAAACAGTTTGGCCGACGCGCGGCGTGAGGCCTATCGCGTCGTAAAGACGATCTCCTTTGAGGGCTGTCACTTTCGGACTGATATCGCACATCGCGCGCTTGGGGCACGAGCCTGAGTCCACCCGTTCGCTCAATGACCCCTCATGGCTGCTATCGAACGCTATTCTTCATCTGAGTTCCCTCGTCTTTCACAGACCGTCGGCCAGATTATTCAGCGCGGCGGAATTGTGGCGCTGCCGACTGAAACCTATTATGGGCTCGGTGTAAATCCCTGTGATGAGCAAGCGGTCGAGCGGCTGCTTCGGGTGAAGGGGCGTGCAGATGGAAAGCCGATACTCGTCTTGATCGGGCAGCGGGCCCAACTCTCCACGCTTGTCCAAAACATTTCTCCCGTCGCCACGTTCTTGATGGACACCTTTTGGCCCGGTCCTCTGACCATCCTCTTTGCGGCCCATCCCTCGCTTCCGCACAATCTGACGGCTGGAACCGGAACCGTGGGCGTGCGTCTGAGTTCCTGCAGTCCTCTCGTGGCGTTGTTGGCGGCTGTCGGACCACTCACCGGGACGAGTGCCAACCGTGCGGGGGATAGTCCGGCGCAGACGGCCGATCAAGCACAACAGGAGTTGGGTCACGAGATCGATCTGATCATTGATGCCGGATCGACGCCGGGTGGACTTCCCTCGACCGTGGTGGACGCGCGACATGCAGTTCGTGTGATCCGCGAGGGAGGCGTGACTCGACAGATGCTGCAGAACGTGCTACAGACACGTGGCATTTCAATCACGTAAATAACGATGTGTTGGTGACAACACGTTTGACGAAGGGAGAACAACGATGAGGGTGACGAAGAGACAGGTGAATAGGTCGATCGGAGCGGTGTTGGGTCTTGGTCTCGTCCTTGGTGTCACAGGGTGCGATTACTGGCCACCCGCGTTACAGGCGCAGATCGAGCAATTGCGATCTGAGACCCAGACGTTGACGATGGAGAAGACCCAGTTGCAGGCGCAGATGAATGATCTCGCGAAGGCCAAGCAGGATCTGCAGACACAGATTGATGATCTGGCCAGAATGAATCGGGAAAAGACCGGCATGATCACCAATCTGCAAAATCAACTGGATTCACTTCGAGCCAAGGCAGCCAAAGCGGTGGCACCGAAGGCGACAGTCAAGCCTGCTGCCAAGGCGACTGCGAAGCAGCCCACTAAGAAAAAGACCACGACCAAGCGGTAGTGGAGTCTGTCAGGTCGAACTCGACGAGTTCCCTGATGATGGTGTGCTGCTCGCGGGTGACGATGTGCTTGTTCCACTGCTGGATGAAGAGGGAGTGGCCGACGTGGGTGTGGTAGCGGCAGTGGGTGCTGGAGTTGTTGGGGATGCCGGCGTCGAGTTTGCCGTCGTCTCTTTCTTCTCTTGCTTGCCTGAATCCGACGACTCGCCGGTCGGCGGCTTCATCTTGTCCGAATAGTCGGTGATATACCACCCGCTGCCTTTGAACATGATGGCCGGCGCCGAGATGATTCGGCTGACTGATTTTCCGCAGCGTGTGCATGCCGCGACTGCCTCGTCCTTCATGCTCTGTTTCAACTCAAACGTGAATGAGCAGTCATGGCACAAGTATTCGTAAATCGGCACGTGCAGCCCTCCACGGATGTGTTAACTATCGTTTAGACGTAAGACCGAGATCGAAACAGTCAAGCGATTGTCACGATCAAGCGGAAAGCTTCTCGAATGTCATGGCCACGCGATCAAGCCCACGCTGGATGGCCGTCATGCTGGTTGCATACGACAACCGGATATGATGTTGGCTTCCAAAAGGCTCTCCGGGGACGACCGCCACATGGGCTTCTTTCAAGAGATGGTTTGCCAACTCCTGTGGTGACGTGATCGGTCCGGTCGGTCCTTTTCGGCCCAGCACTCCACTGATATTGGGAAAGGCATAGAAGGCTCCCTCCGGCATTCGACAGGTCACGCCAGGGATTCGGTTCAGACGCTCCACCATGACTTTTCTTCGCTGGTCGAATTCCACTACCATCTTCTCGGTAAAGGGTCCACCGAGCTTCAATGCGGCTACGGCCGCCTTTTGAGAAATTGAGCAGGGGTTCGAGGTACTCTGGCTTTGAATGTTGCCCATAGCCGTAAGCAAATCTTTGGGTCCGGCGGCATACCCGATGCGCCAGCCGGTCATCGCGTAGGCTTTGGAGACGCCATTGATGATTACAGTTTGCGCAGCCACCTCTGGACTCAGGGTGGCGATACTGATGTGCGTGGCATCGTCATAGAGAACTTTTTCATAGATCTCGTCGGAGATGATCAGGATCTTATGGCGGACGGCAATCGTGGCAATCGCTTCCAACGTCTTGCGATCGTAGGTTGCGCCGGTGGGATTGCAGGGACTGTTGACGATAATCGCTTTGGTTCGGGGTGTCACCAATCGCTGCAAGTCGTCAGGGTTGATGGCGTATCCGGACGCCTCGCTGGTCGGCAGGAACACGGGTGTCGCATCATTCAGCAGCGCTTGGTCAGCATAGGAGACCCAATAGGGTGTCGGGATGATGATTTCGTCGCCCGCTTCGAGAAGTGCTTCCGCTACGTTGTAGAGTGAGTGCTTGGCGCCACAGGACACGAGGACTTGCGCCTTCTCGTACCGCAGTCCTTGCTCAGACTGCAACTTGTCAATGATCGCCTGGCGGAGTTCATCAATTCCCGATGACGGCGTATATTTCGTAAATCCAGCTCGGATGGCAGCTTCTGCCGCTGCCTTCACCGGTTCCGGCGTATCGAAATCCGGTTCTCCTGATGAAAAATCGATGACATCCAGTCCTTGCGCAGCCATCGCTTTAGCCGTGGCGGTCATGGCCAGTGTGGGAGAGGGAGCAATGCGACTGACGCGCGCGGCAAGTTTCATGACTTGAGACTCCGAACGCGCTCTTGTAAGCGGCGGGCTACTTCGGGATGAAGAAATTCGGTCAAGGCTCCACCATGGCTGGCCACATCCTTGATGATGGTGGAAGAGAGATAGGAATATTCTTCGCTGGGCATCAAAAACACCGTCTCGACTTTCTTGGCCAGCTTTCGGTTGATGAGCGCCATCTGAAATCCGTGCTCGAAATCAGAAATTGCGCGCAAGCCTCTAATGATCGCGTGGGCTCCGCGCCGTTCGACGTAGTCGACCAGCAATCCGTCGAACGATGTGACCTCCACCTGACCAAGGTCCTTCATGACCAGTTTCACCATATCAAGCCGTTCATCCAAATTGAAGAGCGGGTGCTTCGCCGGGTTGGGAGCAACGGCGACTATAACCTTATCGAAGACTCTGAGGCTTCGCGTGATGATGTCCGTGTGGCCATGTGTAATGGGATCAAATGTGCCTGGATAGATGCCCACCTTCATGATTGTGCCGTGCCTATGAATGAGAAAATTGATAGAGCGGTGTCGCCATAGGAGTAGCGGCGCAAAAAGGCGCTGTGACCAAGATCACTGGGGAGTGTCGTCTTCTCTGCATGTTCGATGACCAGCCAGGAATCTGGGGCGAACAGACGTGGCTCATCGAGATTGCTGAACAGGGATTCAAGTTCATGTGCTGCGGCATAGGGTGGATCAGCAAACACAATGTCATACGGGCCGTTCCACTGTTCGGGCCTGCGGAGAAACTGTTGTACTGTTTGTGCGTACACGACCATGTAATCTGTCATCCGGCAGTCTGTGATGTTGCGGTGCAAGAGCTTGAGCGCGTCCGTGTTTGATTCAACACACGTGACCTGCGCGGCGCCCCGACTGAGTGCCTCGATTCCGACGGCTCCTGTTCCCGCGTACAGATCCAGGAAGCGACTATCGGGGAGCCGATTCCCGAGAATTGAAAACAGTGCTTCTCGAACTCGGTCGGAAGTCGGACGAAGTGCGCTCCCCTGAGGCCCTCGGAGGCGTCGACCTCGGTGGGTTCCAGCGATAACGCGCATGTCCTTAGATGTCTGCCATCCTCAAGAGCAGACGACTGTAACATAGCGTTTTTGAAGGGGTCAAGCGAAGTTCTGTCAGGGGAGTCGAGCGAGTCTAACAGAGCGAGAGGTGTAGATGTATAGGTCGGGCCTACTTGGCGTAGGTGAGTCGGCGAGGCGACGGTTTTGACGGTCCTCCAGAAGGAGGACTATAATGACAGCTCTGATCGCTGCCGTTCTTGGGCACCCGATCCGAATCAGTGACACCCCAGCGTGTTCATTGCGGATCGGGTTCGTCGAGAGATGCGACGGCGTTACCGAGTGGCGACAGGCTGGAGATCCCGTGCTGCCAAGCTCTTTCTCCGGTTGTGGGAGATGGTGCGGTCAATGATCGCGCCGCAATTGATGCACTTCCAGGCGTAGAAAATGAGAAAGAAGTCTGAGAACCGCTCCAACCCCATCAGGCCTTTGCACTTCGGACATTCCATCGATCCCTCCCTGGTGACTACGTTCATTGCTGTTGGCGTGATAAAGCAAGAGCTGCACCAATTTGTCATGTTTCAATATTTCAATAAGTTACGGGTTACGTAGTTATCTGAGGGGCAAAAGATGCTTATTCGGCTCGTACAAAAACGTCCGTACTGTCATTTTTTTGTGCAATGTATGAGGGATTTATGACGGGCAATGGGCAGGGGAAGGGAATTACGTACTGGCCAGAAACTGAACGTCCCCGTGAACGTCTTCTCGCCAAGGGCCCTGACGCGCTCTCAGACGCGCATCTCCTCGCCATTCTGCTGAGAACAGGCCGTCGTGATTCTTCTGCTGTACAAGTGGCCATCGAAATACTCCATCGCGTCGGAGGCGTAGCGGGATTGGCAAAGTGCGGCGTCGAAGAACTCTGTGCGGTCCAAGGTGTGGGGCCTGCCAAAGCGGCGCAGCTCAAAGCGGCCGTCGAACTTGGGAGGCGGGCGATGGCGGTACCGCTTTCGACGGGCACACGCGTGTCCTCTAGCGGTGATCTTTTCAAGCATTTCCATCCGACACTCCGCGATCTGAAGCATGAAATCTTCAAGGTCGTGCTGCTTGATGCCAAGAATACGGTGATGAAGGAGTCAACAGTTTCTGAAGGGAGCCTGACGCTGAGTATTGTTCATCCGCGAGAAGTCTTTGCCTTTGCGGTGCGCGAATCGGCGGCGAGCGTCATCTTCTTACATAACCATCCCAGCGGAGATCCCACCCCGAGTGTTGAAGATCGTCAGCTGACAGAGCGATTAGTCGCAGCAGGCAAGTTGCTGGGGATTCGGGTGCTGGATCACGTCATCATTGGAGATGGCCGGTATATCAGTTTTGCTGACGAGGGATGGCTCACAGGGCAGGGGAGTGACGACTAGTGCTGTTTGGTGGAGTTCGTAGTGACGGGGTAGCAGTGAGGAGGGTGACGGTCTAAACAATTTTCTACTCAATGAGGAGGGCGTGCCATGGAAGAAACTCGTGTGGAGCCCGTCAGAAATGTCGCGATTGTGTCCAACGTCGGCGCAGGCAAGACATCCCTCAGCGAGGCCATGCTGTTCGCGAGCGGAGCGATACCCATCCTGGGTTCTGTCGCGCAGGGCACGACCGTTTCAGATTTCGAACCGGAAGAACTCCAGCATCGAAGTTCCACCAGTACCAGCCTGCTCCAATTCACCTGGAATCACACCACCATTAATCTCATCGACCCTCCTGGGGCGCTCAGCTTACTAGGAGAACCGCTCGCAGCGTTGCGGGCGGTCGATGCGGTCATCATCGTTCTCAATGGAGATACCGGGGTTCGGACGGAGTTGGCGCGTCTGTGGGCACGAATCAAAGAACTTGACCTTTCCTGTCTCGTATTCGTCAACGGGTTGGATAAAGAAGGCGCATCACTTCAGAGTGCCGTGGAGATCTGTCGCAAGCAGCTTGATTGCATTCCAATTCCTATGGTGGTGCCGGTTAATCCGGGTCCGCATCTGGAAGGCGTGGTCGACGTGCTCCAGGAGAAACTCATACGGACTGGTCCTTCTTCTGCCAAGGTTGAGCAGGCACCCATTCCGGTTCACATGGAACCTGTCGTGAAGGAGGGGCGCAAGCAACTCATCGAGGCCGTGGCGGAGAGCGAGGAGAAATTGCTTGAAGCCTACGTGGCTCACGGAGATTTGAGCAGGGAAGAATTAGTCCAAGGACTTCGGGCGGATATCCTCACCAGGCAATTTCTTCCGGTCTATGCCGGGTCTGCAGCGAGCAACGTGGGAATCTGGTCGTTGCTGGATGCCATCGTTACGCTGCTACCATCACCCGACGAGCGATGTGCAGTGCATCCGCTGCGTGGCGTGCATCCAGAGAGCGGTCAGGCATGTGAACGGAAGGGAAGTGCGCAGGAACCCTTTTCAGCCTACGTCTTCAAAACATTGATCGATCCCTTTGTTGGGCGGCTCTCCTATTGTCGAGTCCTGTCAGGAACCATCCATGCGGACTCAACGGTTTTGAATGCAACCAGGGATGTGCGCGAGAAGCTCGGTCACTTCTATGCCGTGTTGGGGAAAAAGCATATGGCCGTGGGGTCGGCAAAAACAGGGGAGATCATCGCGATTGGGAAACTAAAAGACACGCAGGCCGGCGATACGCTCTGCCAGGATAACGAGCCCATTTGCTATTCGGGGCTTGGCCTGCCACGCCCGGTCTTATCGTTTGCCATTGAGGCCAAGTCCAAAGCAGAGATCGATAAGGTCAGTCTCGGTCTGCACAAGTTGATCGAGGAAGATCCGACGCTGGAGTTCGTCCGTAATGCCGAGACAAAAGAAATGGTGCTCAGCGGCATGGGGCAGCTCCACATCGATTTGGCGTTGGAAAAGCTTCATCGCAAGTTCGGGGCCGACGTCACGCTGCACACCCCGAAGATTCCGTATCGTGAAACCGTCAAGACCAAGTCACAGGCGCAGGGTAAGTACAAGAAACAGACAGGTGGTCATGGACAGTATGGCGATTGTTGGCTTGAGATCACACCCTTGCCGCGGGGTGAAGGATTTTCGTTCGAAAATCGTGTTGTCGGAGGAGCTATACCGCGAAACTTTATTCCTGCCGTGGAGAAAGGCGTGACAGAAGCCATGTACGAAGGCGGGGTGAGCGGGTTTCCCGTCGTCGATGTGCACGTGGCCGTCTACGACGGGTCCTACCATGTGGTCGACTCGTCAGAAATGTCGTTCAAGATTGCCGGATCGATGGCGTTCAAAAAGGCCATGGAGACCGCGCATCCGGTGCTGCTCGAACCGATGATGACGGTCGAGATCGATGCCCCGACTGAGACCGTGGGCGCGGTCATGGGGGACGTGAATGCGCGCCGGGGCCGGATTGTGTCTGTGAGCGCGAATGATCATGCGGAGCAGATCAAAGCCCTCGTGCCGCTCGCGGAGCTCCTCAAATATGCGCCGGTGCTGAATGCGATGACGGGTGGGCGGGGAAGCTATGTCATGGACTTTGCCCGTTACGACGAAGTGCCGCGCGAGTTGGCCGGAAAGATTATCGAGCAGCACAAAACGGAACGGCATGCCGTGGCAACGCACTGAGGTGCATCAGTCTGTGGATTTGAGAACGACGTAGAACGCGCGGTTCTCTCGAAGGACCCGGAGCAGTACCGTATCGCTGCGCCGGACTCGCGAGATGGCCGAGGTGAATTCCCCGACGGTGGCGATTTCGACGCGGTTTACTTCCTTGATGAGGTCACCTTCCCGGAGACCTTCGGCATGGGCGAGGCTGCTGGGCTCCACCTTGGTAATTAGTACCCCTCTCGATTCACGCAGATTGAACTTGTCCGCGAGCCCCGCCGTGAGATCTTGCACGTCGAGGCCCAATTTCATTTCCGTTTTCGCTTGAGGGACCGAGGCGACCACTGCCGCATCGCGGCGCTCGCTCAGCGGGACGTCCAGCACCAGATGCTTCATATCGCGGACCACTTCGATCTTCGAGGTGGCGCCAGGTGGGAGCGTGCCGATCAGGCGCGAAAGTTTATTGGGCGAATCGACCACGGCGCCATCGATCCTGACAATAATGTCGCCGGGTTTGATCCCGGCAGCCGCGGCCGGATCCTTCTCAAAGACTTCATTGACCAGCACGCCTTCACCTTCCGTGACTCCGAATTTCTTGGCCAACTCCGGCGTCAACGGCTGAATCCCGACGCCAAGCCATCCTCTGACCACTTTGCCCTTGGCCAGCAGTTGTTCTATAACCTGTTTCGCCATGTTGGACGGAATGGCAAATCCGATCCCTTGAGCGAAGTTGATGATCGCGGTATTGATGCCGATCACCTCGCCACGAAGGTTGAAGAGGGGACCGCCGGAATTGCCCGGGTTGATCGAGGCATCGGTTTGAATAAAATTTTCGTAGCGCGACAGATTGATATTTTCCCGCCCGATCCCGCTGACGACGCCCAGGGTCACGGTGCGATCGAGTCCAAACGGATTGCCCACGGCGAGCACCCATTGGCCGACTTTGACTGTTGAGGAGTCGCCGAAGCGCGCGGCCGGCAGAGGCCGGTCCGCCGTGACTTTGAGCAGCGCCAGATCGGTGTCAGGATCTTTGCCGATGACCTGGGCGATCAGCTTCGTTTTATCGGAGAGCCGCACTTCGATTTCAGCGGCATCGCCGACCACATGGTTATTCGTGACGATGTAGCCCGCACTATCGACAATCAGGCCGGAGCCCGACCCAGACGCATTCGGCGTGCGTTCGCCTGGGGTTTCCCGAGGCTGGCCAGGACTAGGCAGGGGAAAGAGGTTGACGACCGAAGGCTTGGCACGCTCAGCCAGATCGGTAATGACAGTCTGAATTTCTTCCAGCATGCGAAGGCCGGGAAGATCGGTCAGAGCAACTCCCGAACCCTGCTGGGCAAAAGTCAGCGAGGGAAAGATGGCGCAGAGAATCAGCGCGGTGATGGAGACAAGTTGGAGGAATCGAGAGCCTGGCATATGCCGATCCTTCCTACCTAAAGGACATGCTCTATTGTATCGAATAACTGGCGATGTGCCTACTGGCTCTAAGCCGTCTTGGCAGCGGCGGTTTTGAGCGAGCGTTGGCTTGTAAACCACGGAGCCAGTTGGTCCAATTCTGACTGAAGACCGATCAGGACCACAATATCGTCCGGCCGGAAAATGAGGTCCTGGGCCGGAGCCAACAGAAAGGGGCCGCGGAGGATTGTCGTAATGTGGACTGAGGGAGACTGCGGCAGCGCGCTCACAGGTTGTCCAACGGCAGCTGCGCCACGGCTGATCGTCAACCGTTCGATCCCAGCCGACCGAAGACTTAAGTCTTGTTGGAGGCGCAATAAATCATGATGGATCGCTTCAAGTTTGAGTTCCCTGATTTGTGCATCGATCTGAACCAGTGACTGCTTCAGTTCCTGCACCCGAACCGTGGCTCGGTTCAGGGTCGCATCGAGCGCACTCAGAGCTGCCGCTGGTTGGTCTCTGACGAGGAATCGACGGGAGACCTGATCAACGATCTGCTGGCCGACGTCACCGGTCACTTGGTCCATCCGTTGAAGCAGCGTTGAGGCGTGCCAGTGGAGCCGAATGATCTGCACCTTCCGGTTCACGCGTTCAGATAGAGCGAGGATGGCCTCGTAGAACGCGCTACTAGTAATGGAGAGCTCTTTATGGACACGGCCGAGTAGCTCGATATTCATAGTCTGATAAGGATTATTATGTCAACTTATAAATTTGAACGGTCGATGACTGGTGATCCTTTACTCTCCTGCCCCTTGCTGGGTCAACAGATTCTCTCGAGTTTGTTTCGAGACATTCAATCCTCTCCTCCTTCGTGGTTGACAGTCAATGCCCCTGAGCGTACATGCAGGAGGCGCAACGATGGCTCAATCATCATCTAAGAGGACTGCTTATGTTTCTCCATCCCCTTGCAGGTAAGCCGGCGCCGGAGTCGATGTTGGTCAACGTGGCCCGGCTGGTGACCACCTATTACACAGAGAAGCCGGATTCGACGGTTCGTGAACAGCGTGTTTCCTTCGGCACATCAGGACATCGCGGCTCATCCCTCAAGCGAAGCTTTAACGAAGCGCACATACTAGCGATCACCCAAGCCATCTGCGAATACCGAAAAAAAGAGCAGACGACCGGTCCGCTCTACCTGGGTATGGACACACACGCGCTCTCCGAGCCGGCCTTTGCGAGCGCGTTGGAAGTCCTGGCGGCGAATGGAATCGTCGTGATGGTCGATCGAGACAACGGCTACTGTCCCACTCCCGTCATATCCCATGCGATCCTCACCTATAACCGGGGTCGGACATCCGGCTTGGCCGACGGGATCGTCATTACCCCCTCGCACAATCCGCCGGAGGACGGCGGGATTAAGTACAACCCACCGCACGGTGGTCCCGCGGATACTCAAGTCACGAAATGGATCGAAGATCGGGCGAATGCCCTGATCAAAGCCGACCTGCATGGATTAGCGCGTCTCCCCTATGCCCGTGCCCGTCGGGCTGCCACCACCAAGAGACACGACTACATCGGCGCGTTTGTCGGCGATCTCCAGCATGTGGTTGATCTAGACGCCATCAAGTCAGCCAAGCTGAAGCTCGGCATCGATCCGCTCGGCGGGTCCGGTGTCGCCTATTGGAAGCCGCTTGCTGAGCGCTACGGGTTGAATATCGAGATCGTCAATCCCGCTATCGATCCGACCTTTCGCTTTATGCCGCTCGATTGGGACGGCAAGATTCGGATGGACTGCTCGTCGCCCCATGCGATGGCGAACTTGATCGCGCTGAAAGATCGCTTCGACGTCGCCTTCGGCAACGATGCCGACAACGACCGGCACGGGATCGTCACCCGCTCAGCCGGCTTGATGAACCCAAATCATTACCTCGCCGTCTCGATTGCCTACCTCTTTGCCAATCGTCCAGGGTGGAAGCCGGAAGCCGGGATCGGCAAGACCTTAGTCAGCAGCAGCCTGATTGATCGTGTCGCGGCCAAGCTCACGCGAAGGCTGGTCGAAGTACCGGTAGGATTCAAGTGGTTTGTGAATGGTTTGCTCGATGGTTCGCTTGGTTTCGGCGGCGAAGAAAGCGCCGGCGCGTCATTTCTACGTCGCGACGGCACCGTCTGGACCACGGACAAGGACGGGATCATTATGGACCTCCTGGCTGCTGAGATGATGGCCAAGACCGGCCGCGATCCATCAGAACTCTATCGTGACCTGACGAAAGAGTTAGGCGAGCCGGTCTATGCGCGGATCGACGCCCCAGCGACGCCCGAGCAGAAAGCGATTCTCTCTAAGCTCTCGCCCGATCAGGTGAAAGCGACCGAACTCGCCGGCGACAAGATCGTCGCAATGCTCACCACCGCACCAGGCAACGGCGCAGCCATCGGTGGACTGAAAGTCGTCACCGACCAAGGCTGGTTCGCCGCCCGCCCCTCCGGCACCGAAGACGTGTACAAGCTCTACGCCGAGAGCTTCCGAGGGAAAGACCATCTGAAACGGATTCAGGACGAAGCGCAGGCGTTAATCGCTAAGGCATTAGCGCACCTTAAAAGCTGAACCTATGACCATTCAGGCTGCGGGATTGCAACTGTCGCCGAGTTCTCTGAGTACTTAGAAAATGAACTGAATAAGAAGGTTAGTAAGGCGTTGCTAAAAAAGAACCCTTCAGGCTTTCATTTATGTGGGTTCGCAGGAGATGGAATTCCAGAGTTTTATTACATTCGAAACATTGGGAAGATGGACGGCGTATTTTATGAGGACTTCAAGGATCAATATTTCAGGACCGAGGATTTTAGATATCGAGATGCAATTATAAACGAGGACGGTTCGCCGCGAAAGCTGGAAGATCTATCGAATTGTGTCTTCTACTATGTGAAGGGTGCGTTGCGCTCATTTTGGTCCTTCTGGCTCCTAGCCGATAAGTTCGTGAGATCTGCCATGACGGATTCTGAATTTACTGGCATAGACATCCCTGGAGAGAGAGCTAAATGGAAACTTGAAACTTTCGCATCATCCTACGAACGTTTTGCAAAGCAAAAGATAATTGGGAAGCCCATTGATCTGGAAGTTATATGACCTGTTGTTCGGCGTGGTAGGAGCTTCGCACCAACGGCCCTGATTTGACGTGGGTGAAGCCCGTCGCGAGGTTTTGCTTGTGGCTGTTGTGGAGCCCCACGGCTTTACAGCCGTGGCTTCCTGCGCAGGCGGGTGAAGTCTCTTCAGGAGCCGGTCGAGCTAGAGCGCCTTACTGTGGTGGGCTCTCCGATGGACGAGAGCGTCGCCAATTCTCCATTTCGAGTGAGGGTCCATTTTATCCTGATCCTTCATCGAAGGCCCGCTCTGTAGGTCGCCCATGATTGTTCCGTGTTGAACCTTCACGTTATCCCCGTTTACAAACGCGACCGCCCGCCCCCACCGATAGGACAACGACCTTGCTCCCGTCGGAACCTTGATTGCGACCCATCGATTATCCGACCAAAACACCACGTGGGTCCCTTCTTGTTGCGAACGGACGGCACAGCCATCTTCCCGCGCAAACACCCGCCCATCCTGGAGCCAGTGAAACGAACCTTGAAGCAAGCAGTCGGATCCGTCGGCGAACGCCAGTACGAACCACGCGAGCGTCTCGACTCCCGTCATCTCCGCACCTCACGTGAGGCGGCTTGCGCGCTAGGAGGCTCTCCTTCCCAGCAACGCGATCATATCTGGTTTAAGACTAGCACTCAGACGCAGGATGTAAAGGAAGAGGAGAAAGAACGGAGCTTATCGGAAGGAGGAGCGATGTCGCATGACTGAGAGACGACTTGTCGTTCCGTATGATAGGAACTCCGGACCAGCGGTCCTGATTGGACGTGAGTAAAGCCGAGGGCG
>JAHFES010000097.1 GCA_023248355.1 Nitrospiraceae bacterium | reverse complement strand
TGGGGCCGCTGCACCTTCTGCGACCATGGCCAGGGCTACTTCGACCAGTATCGTGGTGTGCCGGCCCATCAGGTGGTCGAACAGATCAAGGCGCTGCGGGACAAGTACCACTGTCGCCATTTCCTCTTTTCCGATGAATCCTATCCGCCGGCGCTGTTCAAGAAAGTGTCGCAGCTGCTGGTGGATCAAAACGTCGGCATTAAATGGACGACGCTGATCCGGTTTGAAGAAACCCTGCAAGACCAGGCCATCTGGGATCTGGCGGCGAAGGCCGGCTGCTGCACGCTCTATTACGGGATGGAGTCGGCGAACGAGCGGGTGCTGAACCTCATGGATAAGCACGCCAAGAAGAGCGTGATCCAGAACAACCTCCATCAGGCGGCGAAGGCTGGGATTTGGAACCACGTGATGGCGTTCTACGGATTCCCCGGCGAGACGCGCGACGAAGCGCTGGAGACCCGCCAGTTCGTCATCGACAACCAGTCGGTGATCCACTCGGTGGAGCTGTTCTACTTTGTGGCCTATCGCCATACGCCGATGGTGCGCAATCCGGAGAAGTTCGGCATTACGATCCACAAGCAAGAGGACTACGATCTGCCTCTGGACTATTACTACACGTTGAACGATCCGAGCACCCTCTCCTGCCTGGACGCGATGCAGCTCTGCGAAGAATTCTACAAAAACGATTTTCATCCCTGGGCCGTGCGCGTGAACGCGCGGGAGCATGTCTTCCTCTATATCTCGAAGTTCGGGACGAACAAGTTGCCGCAGATTTATGCGAAACAGCCTGCGGCTGTAGGCGCAGCAGAGGGTGTGTCAGGCCTGGTCACCTGGCCGGTCGCGGTGAGCGAGGGGGAGGACGGAAAAGAGGGAATGTCACGCGTGGTCAGCCACGGGGTGGGATGAATCGTCGTTCGTGAAACGTGAAGCGTCGTTCGTCCTGCGTATTTCGCGAGATGCGAGATACGCTTCACGAGCGACGGGTGTCCGGTGATGCGAGCACCGCGGAAACCAGAGTATAGGCGGCTTCGATGAGCATGATCATCTCTTCGGCTTTCTTGTAGGCCTGCATGTATTTCTTGGGGTTGTTGGTCAGATTCGAGTAGCGGGCCGGGTTCCAGGTGTACAGCAGCACTCGTCTGGTCCGAGCGAGGGTTTCGGGGGTGATGGGGAGGGTGAGTCCCAGTACCTCCAGTGCGTGGTTCAGGTCTTCTTGGTTCACTGTAGTCATGAGCAGAGTCTGACAAAGCGGATGTAAATCTGTCAAACGATGCCGACGCCCATTCCCATTCTTCAGCCTCTTCCCATCTTCACCAAGAAAGACTATCGCGATGTCTTGAAGCGTGAGATGGACGCGGGCAAGATTCCGCTCAGCCTGGGACGGGATTGCCCGGTGAAGTGCGAGTTCTGCTATGAGCTGGACCATTCCTATCGCGAGACGCTCGATCCGCCGAAGACGACCGGCGAGGATTGGACATACATCCTCGACTACATTAGCAAGAAGCCGACGGACCCGAAGCAGTTTTGGTGTCTGGGCGGCAACGAGTATATGGAATGGACCGATCTCTTCCTCCATCCGAAGGCGATGGAGTGGGTCGAGGACTTTCTCACCTATACGGACAAGAGCATTCAGTTTTTCACCGTCGGGTTCGTGCATGTGCCGAAGATTCACCAGCTCGTGGCGCAGTATCCGGGGCGGATCAATTTCGAACTCTCCGTCATCACGCTGAGCGACTATCGCCAGCGGTTGATGCCGCATGCTCCGTCGATCAAGCATGTCTTGAAAGTGCTGGACGGGCCGGCGGTCTCTTCGGCGAATTTTTATGCCTTCGATGCGGACACGATGTCGAAGGATGCGGCGCTGATCTCGTCCATCAATAAGAATTGTGTGCTGTGGATGGGGACGCTCACGCCGGTGCGAGGGCTGAAAGAGGAGACGGCCAATCTGATGCGGCAGGGGCGGAAGCATCTGCCGGGGGAAGCGCTGCGGATCTATGAGGCGGGGCTGCCCAACCTCCAGACGATTCATACCGAGGCCTACACCACTGCGTTCCTGAGTCGTCGTCGAATTGTGAGCCTGTTCGACTCGCTTGAGCTGGAGAAAAAGGATACGATAGTCACGGCTTGGAGCGTCTACAAGATCCTGACGATGTATCGGAAGAATCGCGCCAAGTTTCTGTATGTGCCGAACGCGATGCTTAGCGGGGATTCTGACTGCACCGTGCTGCTGACCTTTGACGATATCGCGCGCCGATTGACCAAGGAAAAGGTGGTGCACATTCCCAAGTGCATCATGCAATCCGGGCGTGGTCCCTACAGCGACATCACGGGCGTGACGCTGGAGCAGTTCATGAAGAAGACCGGCATCACCGTGAAGGTGCTGCACAAGATCGATACGCGCTTTGCCAACGACCAGCTCTATCGAAACGGATCGCTCCAGAACTATGTCGAGAATTACGTTCGCAATCCGATGACGCAAGCGTATGAAGCCCTGCCGAGGCCGGCATGATGCCAGTGACGTGTGACGCGTGACAAGTGACGGGTTCACCAGGAACGCATGATGTCTGATCGCCACACGATCAAGTTCTACCAAGCCGATGTGTTTACTTCGCAGCCGTTCGGCGGGAATCCGGTCGCGGTGATTCCTGATGCGCAAGGGTTGAACGACGATCAGCTGCAGCAGATCGCCCGGGAGATGAATCTGTCAGAAACCGTCTTTGTTTTTCCTCCGATGGACAAGGCCGCGGTGGCGCGACTCCGGATCTTTACCCCGACGCAGGAGATTCCGTTTGCCGGCCATCCGGTGCTGGGCACATTTTTCATTCTTGCCGAGTTGGGGATCATTCCAGTCAAAGAATCGATTACACGGGTCATGCAGGAGTGCAATATCGGACTGTTTCCAGTCGAACTCCATGCCGAAGATGGGCAGGTGGAGCGGGTCGTGATGACGCAGCCCAAACCGGAGTTCCTGGGGCCCGTGGAGGAAGTGGAGGATCTGTATAAGATCGCCAGCGCGCTGGGTTTGTCGAAACACGTGATTGCCGACACGAAGTGGCCGATCGAGGTGGTCTCCACCGGATTGCCTGTCATGATTGTGCCTGTGCGCACCCTCACCGCTGTTCGATCGATCAAGCCAGATGCCTCGGCCATCATGGATGTCTGTCGGCGCTTTGGCGCGAACGGTATCATGGTCTTTACGACGGTGACCGTGGAACCGTCTGCGACCGTGCATACGAGGATGTTCGCTCCCTCGATCGGGATTCTTGAAGATCCTGCGACCGGCAGCGCGAGCGGTGCGTTGGGCGCGTATCTGGTCCAGAACGGTGTTGTGGACGTGGCGCCGACGACAGAGATCATTTCCGAGCAGGGGTATGCCATCGATCGGCCCTCCCGCATCCTTATCCAAGTCGAATCTGAGGACGATATCATTCAGTCGGTGAAAGTGGGCGGAGAGTGCGTGATGGTGGTGGAGGGGACGCTGAAGTTCTAGCAGGTTGCTGAAAAAGGCCGCCAGCGTCGTTCTCGCCTCGACAGCATCCTCAACGTAGCCCAGAGGCTACGCCTCCGGTGCTGTCATCGTCTGCGGCCTTGCTGGACAACCTTTTTGAGCAACCTGTACGGTGCTCTCCTGTTGCTAGCTGTTCGGTACTGAAAGCGAGGGTCTCGATGAAAGCTGTAATTTTTCGTCAACATGGTGGCCCGGATAAACTCTCATATGAAACTCTGCCGACTCCGACAGTCGGCCCTGATGAGGTCCTGGTCCGAGTCAAAGCCTGCGCGTTGAATCACCTCGACATCTGGATCAGGCAGGGCAATCCCGCCTATCCCATGCCGCTGCCACATGTCTCGGGGTCGGACGTCTCAGGGGTTGTCGAGCAAATCGGTACTCATGCGGAGGGGGTGACGGTTGGCCAACGGGTATTCCTCTCCCCGGGGATGAGTTGTTGGCGCTGCGATCAGTGCCTCGCGGGACGGGACAATTTGTGCCGGTCGTATGGCCTGCTTGGCGCCATCGTGCACGGAGGCTACGCCGAGTATGTGAAAGTGCCGTTTCGCAATGTGCTCCCGATTCCTGAGAATCTGACGTTTGAACAGGCGGCGGCGTTTCCGCTCGTGTCCGTGACCGCGTCGCACATGTTGTTTGCCCTGGCGGGACTCCAGCATGGTGAAACAGTTCTGATTATGGGAGCGGGGAGCGGAGTCGGGAGTATGGCTGTCCAAATGGCGAAGCTGGCCGGGGCCCGGGTGATCACGACCGTTGGAGCAGACGACAAAATTCCCAAAGCCGTCGTCCTCGGGGCAGATGCTGTGATCCATCATGGGCGTGAGAAGATCGCGGAGCGAGTACGGTTGCTGACCGAGGGACGCGGCGTCGATGTCGTCATCGAGCACATTGGGCCGGAGGTGTGGGACGGGTGCCTCGAATCGCTCGCGAAAGGCGGGCGCTTGATCACCTGCGGTGCGACAACCGGAGGAGACGTGAAGCTCAATCTGCGCTATGTTTTTTCTCGCCAGCTGACGATCAAGGGCTCCTACATGGGGACGCGCGCGGAACTCGTGAAGGCCGCTGAACTCATGGGCCAAGGCCGCTTGATCGCCGTCATCGATCGGACGTTTCCGCTCCAAGAGGCGAGGGCTGCCCAAGAATACCTGCTTAGCCGCAAGTTCTTTGGTAAGATCGTATTGACGGTGAAGTGAACGAAGGCCGGCGTTCTTTATTGAATGGTTTTTATCCGTTTGCTAGGATCGGTTCAAAGGGCAAACAGCCCACACGAAGTGAGTTATGGAGGGAATCATGTCCACAGTTTCTCAGATCATGACTAAAGGTCCCAAGACTGTGGGGCCGGGGGTTTCAATTGTGAGCGCGGCCAAAACGATGCGGACCGCGCGCGTCGGGTCGCTTCTCGTCAAAAAAGGGAAGAAACTGGTTGGGATCGTCACCGATACGGATATCGTTCGCCGTGCTATCTCCACCAATAAGAATCTCACCAAGCTGACCGTCGAGAAAATCATGACGACTCCCATTTGCACGATCGAGTGGAATCGGCCGGTTGATGATGCTCAGGACATGATGGGCGATCTCGGCGTGCGTCATCTCGGCGTCACCAAAGGGGGCGAGATTATCGGAGTGATTTCCGTGCGGGATCTGTTGCTGTTTTATAAGCGGTATGCGCAATCGAAGATTTCGCCAGAGATGACGTACTCGGAACCGAAGATCTCGCAGGACTAGGAAGGGGAAAGCGGGTCAGCTGTCAGCCGAATCAGAGGCCAAGTAGGAATCTTCTGACTGTCTCGAAGCGGATGGCTGACTGCTGAAAGCTGATCGCTTGTCCTACTTGGTGAGTTCTTTAACCAGGTGGCCGAGTTCGGGGAGAATCAACTTCTCCATCGCCAGTCGCACGGCATTCTCTGAGCCGGGTGTTGAGAAGAGGACCCGGCCTTGGATGATGCCTGCTGTCGCTCGGCTCATGATGGCCGGTGAGCCGATCTCCTGATACGTCAGATAGCGGAACACTTCGCCGAATCCATCCAGCCGTTTTTCCAGCATGGCATCCACGGCTTCGAACGTTGAATCCCGCCGGGAGATCCCTGTCCCGCCATTGATGATGATGGCCTGCACGGCTTCGTTTGCCAGGCCGACTGTAATCCGATCCTTAATCTGGCTTGGTTCGTCTTTGACGAGATGATAGGCGGCGATGCTGTGGCCCTTCTCCTTGAGCAGCTTCTGGATCAGCTGACCGCTGGTATCCGTCTCAGGCGTGCGGGTGTCGCTGCAGGTAATGACCATGCACCCGATAGATCTGGGTGCATGGGATTTGTGCTCTTGAGCGGCGTGGCTTCCCATACTTTTTACAGGATGCTGAAAACGGCCTCCAGCTTTGTTCTCGCTTCGCTCGGACCTTCAACGTACTGAGAAACGTACGCCTCAGGCCCTCGCTTGCTGCGGCCTTGCTGGAAGGCCGTTTTGATCATCCTCACACTTAATTATTGCCGGGTTACTTCCACACCGCGTCGGGGTTCAGCTTGGCGACCGGGGTTCCCTTCCCGACATGCTCGTCGAGTATCGTGGCTACGTCCGCTTCTGTGACCTTGGAATACCACGTGTTGTCTGGGTAGATGACAACGGTGGGGCCTTGCTCGCAGGGGCCGAGACAGCCCGTTGCGCTCACAAGGACCTCGCCAGGCTGCGTGCCCCGTTGCATGAGGCCCATGTTGAAGGCCATCAGCAGCTGGGCGGCGCCGACCGCTCCGCACGATGGCTTCGGATGGCCCGGGGGGCGTGAGTTGGTGCAGACGAGGATATGATATTTTGGTTTTGGCATGAGTTCTCCTGGTTAAAAGAGCGAATGGCGTATAGCCTATGGCACGTAATCGGATTTGAGCCATTCGCCATAAGCTCCTACTCCGGTCCCATCATCAGCTATATTGCTATAGGCCATACGCTCAGGATTTACTGCGGCCTGTAGGCCTGCCATTGTTGGATGGCGTCTTCCGGGAGCTTCCACTGATTGAGTCCTTTGATGACCCAATCGAGATAGTGGTCTTTGGGTTTGAATTTTCCGATGGGGGAGGCGGCATAGGTCGTGACGAGTTCCTTTTCGCCTGCTTCCGTGACCACGGTGACTTGTACGTGACGGAATGCCCCTTGAGGCACATCCTGTTCAAACTCGTCCAGAATCTTCAGGTCTTCATCTGTGAGTTCGAAGACTGCCCCCCAGACTTTTTCGCCGGGCGAGGGGGCGACGCTGGCGAGGCCACAGCGCCATTGGGAGGACCATCGACAGAACTTGATGGTGTGTTCAGCCAGGGTGGCGAGATAGAGAAACTTGTGCTCGGGGGCCCGCCGTTTGAGTTGGGTCAGGTTCAGGTTGTCGCCATAGAGGAAAAACTTCATACGATGCGCTCACGATCTTGGTAAAAAGACGTTAGGACCTCGGTACTTGTAGCACACCTGCTTTTCATCAGACAAGCGGCGATCTGCCGTGATTCTTCGGCTGCGCCAGGGTCCATTGACAATGAGCAGGGGCCTTCCTAAGATGCCCGCACGCCCTGTTTGCGGCAAGACGATCTCGCCACAGTAAGGACTTCCACGCACGATCTATGGGTCACGACAGCACTGAAACCAAGTCTTCTCCTACGTCTTTCTCTGCAGCGAGGGCCATTCACTACGCCGTGGTCGCCGTGCTGGTGTTTGGGGGGCTCTACTACTTCTGGAGCCAACCGCCTTCATTGAATCCCATGGCGGACAAGCGCGCAGCGGAAGCGCTGGCGCTGGTGCAGACGCATCGCGCAGTGGGGGCTCCGACGATCCTCCAGGCCATGAACGAGCATGTTCGATCGATGAAGGAGCGAGGACAAGGGGTTCGGCTCGGGGAGTGGCGCGTCAAGCAAGTCGAGGGGGACGTGTATGAGATTCGCCTCCAACTCCGTGATCAAAGCGTGAGTGGTCAGTGGTTCGAGCGTGAGTTCATCTGGCACGCCCATCTCGACTTAAAGAAGGTCAATGCGGCGTCCTTGCCTGCGGATGGGGTGACTCCTAAAGCCCCGGACTCCGACCAACGACCTTCTCTGCCGATGCCACCGGCCGGCCCTACTTCATACTAGCCGGCAACGCAACCTGGATCTGCTCGCCTTCGACCCGCACCTGACAGCAGGGGACCTCGAAGTTGGGATTGCCCTCGCGCTCGCCGGCGACGACACTAAACTTCCATCCGTGCCAGGGACATTCGACGACGGTCCCGCGCAGTGTGCCTTCCCCCAGTGGGCCACCGGCATGAGGACAGGCGTTGTCGATGGCGTAGAAGGTTCCATCGACATTAAAAACGGCGATCCAGATTCCGTTGACCTCCACCGTGCGCCCGGTTCCTGGAGGAATCTCTCGCACATGCGCTACGTTCACAAAATTGCTCATCATGGTTCGCGCCGGTCCTTCGGGGATGGGCAAGGCTTGGCTCCTCGAGTGCGGTTGCTTGATTTCAAGGGAGGCTTATGGCATAAAAATAAGGAAGAGTACCCCTGTCCAGCGGAAGATCTCCTCTCTCGTAGAGGAGCCGCGGTTGGGAATGAGGTTGTTGCATGGAAATGACTCTCCTGCTCAACTCGACGTATGAACCCCTGCGGGTCGTGAATTGGCAAAAAGCGATTGCGTTGCTCTGGCAAGGCAAGGTTGAAGTCCTCGAAGTCTACGACCGCGAAATCCACAGCATTTCCCTCTCGATCAAACTTCCGGCGGTGATGCGGCTTCTCAAGTTGGTGAAGCTGAAGGACAGCCATCGCGCCGTCAAATTCTCCCGCATCAATATCTTTACGCGAGATGGATACACCTGCCAATACTGCAACCACAAGTTTCGAACGGAAGAGCTGACATTCGACCACGTCGTCCCGATTGCCAAGGGCGGGAAAAAGACATGGGAGAATATCGTGACTGCTTGTTGGCGGTGCAATAACCGGAAGAGCGGCCGCACGCCGGAAGGGGCTGGGATGCGGCTCAAAAAGAGGCCGATGAAACCTCGCTGGAGTCCCGTGATTACCATTACCATCGGTATCCGCAATACGCCGGAAAGTTGGCGCGACTATCTTTATTGGAACCTGGAGTTGGACGCGGACC
>JAHFES010000023.1:23945-26901 GCA_023248355.1 Nitrospiraceae bacterium | reverse complement strand
ATGCTCTGAAACTCCATCAAGGCGTGCCAGCGGGGAATCGTTTCGCTGATCTTGCCCCAAAACAGAAGCTCAGACCGGCGGATTGAAAAGCTGTCTTGGCTCTTGCCCTCAGGGACGTGGGCGTTGACGTGGCCATACAAGAACTGCAACGCATTGAGCCCGAAGTTGACCTTGTCCCGGAGCATCGGCAGCAATTCGGTTTTGCTCTTCCATTCCTCAATGCTATCCAGCCGTCGTGTCTGATCGGCAACCTTGTATTCTTGTTCAGAGCGGATTTGAATCCACTCGTCCATCGTGATGGCGCCCTTCTGAAGGAGAAGGTCCTCGATGGACACTCCACCTGGAGGCAGTTCTCTGGCAGGCGAAGGACCCTCTCCTTCTGGGGAGACCGTCCCCGCAGCCTGAGCGAGTAGGGGCGGGGAGTATTTCTGGTTTTGACTCGTGGTGATCTCTCCGGCGAATGCGGTCGATGCCCCCAGGGTGATAACTGCGACTGCCGCAATCGTGGCGCTACTCGCTAGTGTTCGACATCCTCTCATCAAGAATTCTCCCCTTTAAGTTTGGAAAGGCCTATCTCTTCATTGTCGCGTCACACGTTTCGCATACAGTTGTCACAGAACTATTTCCGACGTATTGCAGCTGTGTTAAAGATTGATCTGTCTTCAGTTTCACCGCGATACGATGAGGGAGATGTATGAACGGCTCCCTCATAGCTGTCCCATCACCGAACCGTCGTCGGTGTGGGCTGGGCGGAAAGACCGAGCGCGACCGCGCTCTTCGCGGCCAGGGTAGGGGGCAAGGGGAAAAATCCTGCTTTCGTCACAGCCTCCTGTCCTTCCTGAGTCATGATGAAGGTTAAGAACTCTTGTGCCGCAGCGGGAAGAGAAGCATTCGGGGCCTTGTCGATGTAGAGATACAACACCCGCCGCAAGGGATAGGTCTGATCCGCGACCGTTGATGACGACGGGGTGATAAACGGCATTCCGGAATTTTCCGCCAGCGGCACCACCCGGACAGCGGACGCCTGGAGCCCAAGTCCGCTGTATCCGATTCCCAATTGGTCACGACTCAGATCCAGAATCACCGAAGCGGCTCCAGGATCTTCATGCAACCCAGGCATGAATTCACCGCCCGCGAGACAATGTTCCTGGAAGAAGGCCCGCGTGCCTGATTTTCGGTCACGGCCGTAGAGTTGGATCGTGGCTTTCTCCCATCCGTCGGTTAATCCAAGCTGTCCCCACTGAGTGATAGCCGTTTTATACCCGCGATTGCGCGTCGTTGAGAAAATGGCATCAGCCTGGTCAAGCGTAAGCCCAGAGACCGGATTGTCCTTATGCACATACAGGGCGACGGCGTCGACGGCCACGGGAACGGCAGTCGGTTCGTATCCATGCTGCGTGACGAATTCTTTCACTTCTGCGTCGAAGAGTTCTCTCGACGTCGCCAGCATCTTAAAACTGCCGGCGCGCTCTTCCAGCAGCATGACCTTGCCCGTTTTGCTGAGAGGCGGCTGGAGAAATTCTGCAACGCCCTTAGTGGACCCGCCGCCTTTGACTTCAATGCCGACCTTCGATTGACGCCGCTGGAATTCCAAGCTGAGACGATTCAGCAGGGGATACATCGTTTCAGAACCTTGGATTTTGAAACTGCCGGAGACTTGAGCCTGCGGGTTGTATCGGGCCAGCGTCGAGTCCGCGCTCACCGCCACGAGTGGACCGCTTAGTTCAGCCGACGCTGGTTCGATTGCCGTGACACCCTGAAGTAACGAGAACAGAACAAGCCCCAATCCGGACGTTCTAAGAAATGGTGATTGGCTATGTGGATGATTTAGCAGCGACATCCTCGTATCCTCCATATGTAGTGGTAACCGCTGGTATCGACCGTCACTGTAGCGTGGCAGGATTTCCTTGCGGTAACCCCAGTGTTACAAAATTGTTAAATTTCTCTGAAGAAAGTGTTTTGTGAGGTGAATCGAGAAGAGGATTAGTACAAGCGGAGATACTGCACGCTGCTCTCGCCCTTATTGGCGTCACGGCGCAGCACAGCAAGGGCTGTTTTCGTGGACTCGTTGACGGTAATGGTCAGCCGGGAAGAATAATATTCCGACTTTACGTCGTAGTCGGCGCGAATTCTGGCCCCGATCTCTTGGAAACTGCCGATCCGATCGAGATCGACTTTAGTTTTGAATGGGCGCCCTTGGGCGATCTCTATCGCCATCGTTTGCGTAACGGCCGGATCGAGGGCTTGGATCACAAGCGGATCGGCGGTATTCAGATTCACCAGTGCGCCGCCCTCTAGTGGATAGACCGTGATATATCGCGACAACCGCTCGACGATTTCGGGAGTAAACCCTTTGACCAACCGCAGATCGCTAAGCGCCTGGAGCGGCCCGTTCGCTGCCCGATAGGCCGGCTTCTGAGATTGATAGTACACACTCTCCGCGCCGGCCGGCTCGGGGTTCTCATCCTGATCCACCCAATCGACAAGCGCATCGACCAGATCCGGGCTTACTTGGAGCAACTCGAAGAGCCGCTTCACCCGCAAAATCCTGGCCTTCCGCTGAAGATCATCTCCCGGATTGGCGGCCAGGTCGTTCAGGTTCAGTTTCCCGCGTTCGTCTTCGATCTGGGCGCTCAACAGGCCGTCGCCGATCACGTAGTTCTTGATCGGCATAGCCCATAGATCGGTCGGCCCGTCAAAGAATTCGCCGGTCTGCTTATCCCTGAAAAAATCCTGTTGCAAGACCGCCCGAGCAGCCTGCACCGCTGCCCGCGTCAACATGCTGGCTTTGAAATTGTCGCGAAAGGCGGCCGCCTCGCGGTACTCGCGCCGCGCTTCCGCATCGAATTCGAGAATGAGCGCGACCAGGAGGGTTAGGACCAGGAGGGCGAGAAGCAGCGCAACACCCTGTTCATCAGCTTTTCGCATGGCTTAAGACCCGGACGGTGGCGTCAAG
>JAHFES010000023.1:21263-23845 GCA_023248355.1 Nitrospiraceae bacterium | reverse complement strand
TTCCGCATCGAATTCGAGAATGAGCGCGACCAGGAGGGTTAGGACCAGGAGGGCGAGAAGCAGCGCAACACCCTGTTCATCAGCTTTTCGCATGGCTTAAGACCCGGACGGTGGCGTCAAGCGCGACCAGCAGAACCATCACCTATGCATCAGCTTTTCGCATAGCTCAAGACCCGGACGGTGGCGTCAAGATTGACGGGATTATCGAACTTGGGACGGATCTGCAGATGTCTCACTTGTAAATCGTATGGGGCTTGATCAATCGCGACAAGCAGCGCCAGCAATTCAGTCAGCCGTACACCTTCCAGCCGAAGATCGACGGCCGTTTCTTGGTAACCCTGCGCCAGCGATTGCACTTGCGGCTGCATCCCGGCGATGCGCTCGCGCACACGGGCTGTCGTGGCCGCTTCTTCCATGAAGGTCAGCAGGGAAAACTGGCTGTCGGGCGCGGGCAGGCGACTTTCGGTCTTCGACAAGCGCGCCCGCTTGGTCAGATATTCCTGGCTCAAGAGGGCTAATTCCTTGATGTCTTTTTGCTTGCGAATGGCCTGCCGCTCCAGACGATCGAGTTTCGCCACGAGCGGGTCCACGACCAGCACAAAGACAAGACTGAGCCCGACCACGACTCCGCCGATGAGAAGGATGGTCCGCTCACGCGGCGACATCTGCTGCCATCGTTCCCGGACTGTCTGCATCATGGCTGGTGCACCGTCACGGTCATCCGGAAGATCACTTGATTGGGCGCAGCGCCCACACGCGTTTCCGTCACAGACACCTCCCGAAACAGCGGGCTTGAGGTGAAGGTCTGCTTGATTTTCTCCACCGCGTCGAATGACGTCGTTTCGCCTTCGATGAGGACCAGTCCTCCATCCACAGTCAATTCCCGCACCTTCACCGACGTCCCAAACGGCAGCTGCTTCACGAACGTGGACAGGGTGGCGAGGACTTTCCCCTGCGAGCTATCGACCGCGCTGAGCGCTTTATCGACCAGTCCCATGCGATAACGGGCTTGATCGAGTTCGTCACCCGGTGCCGCGCTTGAACCAAAAGCCTGTTCGTAGTGCTTCTGCAACGTCGTCTTCAACTGCGTCACGCGCTGGTCTTGCAGCATGAGATGGATCGAGAAATCCACCGCGGCCAGGAGTCCGATGACTAACGCGGCTCCCATCGCCAGGCGGCGGTCGTGACGGGAGGTGTCCGCCTTCGGCGACGCGGCGTCGGTCACACTCTTGAGATCGATGGCGAGCCCGATCGGCGAGGGTTTGAATCGCCAGCGCGGGCGAATGATCTTGGGGTGAATGGCCAGCCCAAAAGCGATTGAAAAAGCGCGCGGACTGTTGGCTCCGAATCCCTGCCGCGGCCCGACAGCGTAGAGCCCCAGTTGACGAGCCACAAACCCGCCGATCTCACGAAGCTTTGACCCGCCCCCTGACACCCAGCAATGGGTCAAGCGACCATGCTCAGTTCCTTCGTAGGCCTGTATCGTGACGCGGAGTTCTTTCAACAGCGGCTCCAGCCAGGTCTCGACTTGCTCGACAGCCATCGCCCGCTTGCGGCGCTCAGCATCGGCAAAGCTGCAGGCATGCCGGACGGCCAAGGCGTGCGTGAGATGATTGCCACCCCACAGAATCGTTCGCAGCGCCACCGGCCGACCCTCATGCACTAAACAGAGCGTCGTTTTCGAGGCGCCCACATCGATGATGGCGAGATCCTGTGGAACGTGCGCCCCTTCTCCTTGCAGATATTGTGTCACAGAAAAGAGCGCCATGGCATCGACATTGATCGCCGACGGTTCCACATCCGCCTGTGCCATGAATCGGAGATGCTCGGCCACTTTATCTCTCGGCGCAGCAGTCACAAGAACTTCTGAGCTCTTGCTCTCACGCAGCGCTCCCTCCGAGGTCAGGCCGGGAGGCAACACGAGACTCCCGATCGCCAAGTCTTCCAACGGCATCGGCACGAGATTCTCAACTTCAAAGGGAACGACTTGGGCCAGCTTTGCGGAGTCCTTAAAGGGGAACGAGAGGGTTCTGACGAAAAGATCCTGGCAGGGGATGGCCGTCACTAGCCGGTCCGTCGCGTAGAGCCCATGTTGCCAGAGAAACCCGCGAAGGGATTGCACACGCCTCGCCGGTTCCAAATCTTCCGGGCGGGCGAACGGCATCGGTTGCTGGAAATAGTCGATCGTCTCCCGCCCGCTCAAGCGACGACGATAGCGGACGGCCTTCAGACCCGTCTGCCCGATATCAAGCCCCACACATTCCGTGACGATCGCCATAAGCTTTTCTTAATCCCCTCGGCCGACATCAACAGGATGCTCAAAAAGCCCGGCCAGCAAGGCCGCAGCGAGTGAAGGCCCGCAGGCGTACCCTCTGAGGTACGTTGAGGGCCTGAGCGACGCGAGAACGTAGCTGACGGGCTTTTTCAGCATCCTGGTCCCGTACTCTACAATGCGATCCTGGCCTGTGCCAATGTCCCCACGATTTTCACTGTCATGGGAGTCCCAGGGGGCAGGGAGGGGAGACCCAACGTGCTCGCCTTTGAGGTAAACCCGGCGCCGGGCACAACGGTCACGGTCAGGT
>JAHFES010000023.1:4973-21163 GCA_023248355.1 Nitrospiraceae bacterium | reverse complement strand
GCCTGTGCCAATGTCCCCACGATTTTCACTGTCATGGGAGTCCCAGGGGGCAGGGAGGGGAGACCCAACGTGCTCGCCTTTGAGGTAAACCCGGCGCCGGGCACAACGGTCACGGTCAGGTCCAGTTGGCTGTTCTGCATCGGCTGCTGCATCGTGATCTTCCCTTGCCCGCTGAACGATCCATCGATCCCGTCGCCCTTTAACTCCGTGACATCGCACACCATATCGCGGCAGATGAGCCCCGCATTGACAGTGGTAAAGGCTAACGCCAGGGTTCGTCCATTCCCAACCGGAATCTGGTCCACCGCTAAATCCTTCACCTCAGCCTTCCACGTGCCTTCGCCCTTCATCGTGCTGGCCGTCGCCTGAGCCGAGTCGACTCGATGGGAGAAATCTCCATTCAACACGCCGCGAGTGACGTAGCGGCGAACGATCTTTGACAGATCGACTTGCTGAAGCTTCCCTTTTACTGCCAGAGGTCCTGCTAAGGAAAAGGACGAGGCCGTGACGGTGCCTGTTGCGAGACCAGCCTTTGGAGAGGTTTCATCCACTTGTACCACCACGTCCAATCCAAGCCCGCCACCCAGCGCCATGAGAACCCCCACCTTGGCTTGCAAAACAGCCAGCTGGATGGGTCCCCAGTCAGGTTTTGAGAGCGTCACGTTCCGCCACTCGAGCCCAAGAGGCAATCCCACCGTCCAATCTGTGACACGGACATCCATGCCGGTTGCCCGGTTCAGCTCTGCCATGATTCTCGCGTGCAGCGCTCCATACGGGAACGTCGCCATCAGGCAGAGCGCCATCACGCAGATCCCACCCACAATCCAGGCGAGGATTTCTTTCCACTCGTCGAGCCATTTCACATTCATGATGATGTTCCGATCGTGACCCATTCGCGGACCGTCCAGGGATCGGCATCAGGCGTTTGAAAGGTCACTTCAATAAGCAGCGCCTTTGGCAACTTGCTGGTCGTGAGCCACTCGTCTGTCCACACGCGCGTCTGACCATCGAAATAGCGAACGTTGAAACCTTTGACGCGATTGGCCAGCTCCACCTGATCCAGCGACTCGTCGGTGAGTCCATAGAGATTCCGCCGCGAGAACCGGATCAAGCGATCGCCTTCGCGTGTATAGACGACCCGAATCAACTCGCTTTCCTTTGCTGCCAAAGCGCCAATCCCATCGCTTATCCCGAGAAACGCGATCGTATCGGCCGGTTGGCTCTCTTGTGTTCCATTCACCCCCACCCAGGGAAACGATTGGATGCGTGTGCTGATCGAGACCTCATCAGCCATGATCCGCAAGATCCTCCTGACCGTTTGTTCTCTTGCTGCATGCTCGCGACCGGCATCCACGACGCGAGTCGTCGTCACCAACGATCCAAAGACGATCGCCCCAATGGTGGCCAAGAGCGCGATGGCCACGAGGACTTCGACCAGCGTGAATCCTGCTTGCGGGCTAGAACGTGAGGCCGGCAAAGACATACGTGCTCACTTCCACCGTTTCTTCCGTGGCGCCCCGGGGCCAGGACACCTGAACACGGACTTCCCGGATCAATTCGAGCGGGGTGGGGAGCACGGTCCGCTTCCACTTATAGCCGACCGCACGGTCCGTGATGGGAGTCGCCGATTGCACGCCGAGTGGAGCGCCTTGAAAATCGCCAGTGATCTCCCCGATGGGATAGACACCCAGCAATTCTGTCTCGAGCAATTTCTCCTGCGCCAACAACGTCGCGGCCGTCAGTTCTCCCGCTCTCGCATGCAGGTCCAGATCGAAGTTCCGGAGACCAAGGAGAACAGGCAGCGCGATCGCCAGCAGCGCAATAGCCAACAGGACTTCGAGCAGTGTGAACCCGTCCTCACTGCATGCCGGTCTTTTTTTATCTCTTCGCATCCTGCCCCACGCTATTTCTAGAATTTGGTTCCGAGCGGCGAGTCCGCCGTGGCCTGCAGCAACAATTTGACGCGGTCAGGAATGCGCTGGTTCAGTGGCGGTTCGATCCGCTCATCACTCGTTCGGATGGCCCCGGTAAAGGATTCGACTGCAATGCCCAATAGATTGTTGCTCCCGTCGGTGATATGCAGGATCACCGGATCGATGCGACCATTCGGATAGAACGACAACTCGATCCGGCCAGACACTCGTTTGGTTTGCCCAACGGACACATCGATAAACCGAATCGCTTCAGGTAACGACCGCGGCGCCGCCCAACTGGCGTCCAGCGGGAGCTTTTCTTCCTTCCCGTCGACCACCATCGCCCAATAGGTTCCCTGATCAAGATCCACATAGAGCTTCACGGGCTTCTGGCTGGACGCCGCCATGCCTTGCAGTACTCTGAGCGCACTGATGAGCTTGCGCCCGGTTGAACCTACGTCCTCACCCACAACAATCCTTGGGATCACGATCGCCAACACCCCGGCCAGAAGAAACAGGACGATGAGGATCTCCAACAGCGTAAAGCCGGCGGCGTTCGCATAGGCACGAAGCGCGGGGCTTGGGGCTAGAGGGATCGCTCGTGGCCGATACATTCCCGCCGATTCCGTTCCAGACACCCCTTGCCCCTTGCCTCTCGCCCCTTGCCTCATGAACTAGTCCTTATCGAGATTCCAGTTTGTGATGTCCGCGTTGACGCCTTCACCGCCGACTTCGCCATCGGTCCCGAGCGACGTGATTTCATAATCGCCCTTTGGGCTCGGGCTCTGATACTTGTACGGATTTCCCCACGAATCTTCCGGCAGCTTCGGCAAATACCCACCGAGCTTCCACTTCTTCGGAATCACACCGACAGCCGGCTTCTCGATCAGCGCCTTGAGCCCTTGCTCGGTGGAGGGATAGACCCCGTTGTCGAGCTTATAGAGTTGCAATGCGCCCTCGATGTTCCGAATCTGCACCTTGGCCGCTGTGCGTTTGGCGTCATCTGTCCGGCCCATGATGCGCGGGACGACTAACGCCGCCAGAATGGCCAGGATGGCCACCACCACCATGATTTCAATGAATGTAAAGCCGCGTTCATGACCGGATAGCCGTCGTGACGCGTGACGCGTGACGCGTGACGCGAATGGACATCGGAAGCGATGCCGGTTGCTCCGCATGATCCATGCGCTCTCGTACAGTTCCTTGCCGCTCATCGAACACCTCCCATTGAACTCGTCACCCGTCACGCGTCACCTGTCACTATCTTCACCGGACCATTTGCCCCATCTCGAAGATGGGCAACAGAATCGCGACCACAATAAAGAAGACGAGGACACCCATGACCAGGATCATGATCGGCTCGAGGAGTGCCGTCAACCGGGTGATGACCCGTTCGACCTCGCCATCATAAATCTGGCTGACACGGCGCAGCATCTCCTCCATCTCGCCGCTGCGTTCGCCGACGGCGATCATATGGGTGACCAGCGCCGGGAATTCTCCGCTCCGTTTCAGCGGATCGGCAATGGTTTCGCCCTCACGGATATTTTGGCGAGCGCCTTCGACGGTCTCTTCAAGCACGCGATTGTTCATGACTCGTTTCGACACATCCAACGCATCGAGGAGTTGGACGCCGCTCGCCAACATCGTGGACAAGGTACTCGTTAAGCGTGAGATCGAGACCATGCGCGCGACGTCTCCGATCAGCGGAAGACGCAGGATCAACCGATCTGCCGCCATCCGCCCGCTGTCCGTCCGCACAAACCGTTGCGCGAGGAATACGCCACCAACCGCGAGACCGACAACCAACATCCAGTAGTCCGCAAAGAGCCGGCTGATCGACATCAGCGCCACGGTGGGCCAAGGCAGCGCCTGCTTCATGCTGGCAAACACGGCGGTAATCTTTGGCACCACGAACGTCATCAAGAAGAACAGCACTGAGACCCCGACGATTAACATCAGGGCAGGGTAGAGGATCGCATTCGTCACTTTGTTCTTCAGAGCGAGCTGTTTCTCCAGGAACTCCGCAAGTCGAAAGAGAATCTGATCGAGTGCGCCGCTGGCCTCGCCGGCCCGCACCATATGGACATAGATCGACGAAAAATCTTTCTCGTACGTTTCCAACACCGCGCTCAACGATTTTCCGCCACGAATCTGCTCCCGGATATCGGCGAAGAGGGCTTTCACCGGTTTCTTCTCTGCCTGATCCACCAGGACCCCAAGCGCTTCAACCAGCGGCAATCCGGCAACCAAGAGAGTGGCAAACTGTCTGGTCGTCAATGCGAGATCGTTTGAGGTCAGCGCGGCCGAGCGGCCGAGCGTGTGGGTGGCTCTGGCGCGGCTTCCCTCAGGATGTCGAGCAGACGTCTGTCCCTGCTCCACCACGTCGGTCGGAAAGACCCCTTCCTTACGAAGCTTGAGACGTGCGACCTTCACGTTCTCCGCATCGACAATCCCCGTGGCGGCTCCGCCGTCGTTCCGATAGCCTCGATATTGATACACCGGCATGGTTAGGCTTCAATCTCCTGCTGCGTAATCCGCATCACTTCTTCCAGAGTTGTCTGGCCCTGGATGACTTTGGCGGCTCCCTCTTGCTTAAGGGTGACCATCCCCTTGGCAATCGCAGCCTGTTTGATCGCCGCCGAATCGGCTTTGGCTCCGATCAGCCGCCTGATTTCATCATCGAGCACCATCAACTCAAAAATTCCCGTACGCCCTCGATAGCCGGTTTGCGAACAGGCCGGACATCCCGCCCCTCGGTACAAGGTCACAATGGAGCCTGGAACCAGTTCCAAGCGGCTCACCTCTTCGGTGCTTGCCTTGTACGGTTGTTTGCAATCAGGACAAATCTTTCTGAGCAAGCGCTGCGCGAGCACGGCCACCACCGAAGACGCCACGAGAAACGGCTCAATGCCCATGTCGATGAGGCGTGTCGCCGCACTCGCCGCGTCGTTGGTATGCAGCGTGGAGAACACCAGGTGTCCGGTGAGCGAGGCATGGATCGCAATTTCTGCCGTCTCTCGATCACGAATTTCTCCGATCATGATGACGTCGGGGTCCTGACGTAATATTGAGCGCAAGCAGACGGCAAACGACAGATTGATCTTCGGATTGACCTGCATCTGCCCGATCCCCAGCAACTGGTATTCAACAGGATCTTCGACCGTGATGATGTTCTTATCCGGCGCGTTGATCTGACTGAGTGCGGCATACAAAGTCGTCGTCTTGCCGCTCCCGGTCGGACCCGTGACCAGAATGATGCCGTGGGCCAGATGGATCAATTGCTGGATGGCCGAGAGCCGCTCCCCGGCGAATCCCATCTCGGTCAAATTGAGGAGTCGATTTTCTTTCTCGAGTAAACGAAGCACGACGCGCTCGCCATGAGATGTCGGCAAGACCGACACGCGGAGGTCGACATCCTTGCCCGCCGTTCGAATGGCGAACCGGCCGTCCTGCGGAAGGCGCTTTTCGGCGATATTGAGACCCGCCATGATTTTCAACCGCGCGATGATGCTGGCCTGCAAATGCTTCGGCGGCGTCAACACCGGATAGAGCACCCCGTCGATCCGGTACCGCACGACCAATCCGCGTTCGAACGACTCGAAGTGAATATCGCTCGCCCGCTGCCGCACCGCCTGAAACAAGACCGAGTTGACCAAGCGGATAATCGGCGCTTCATCCGTTGCGTCCAGCAAATCTTGCGGCTCATCGAGTGCATGGGCTATTTGGTCAAGATCGTCACTGGCGGCGATATCTTCCATGACTTGCTCAGCGCCGGCAGGACTCGCCACTGCGTCATAGACGCGATTCAAACAGGCGAGGAGGGCCACGCCGGTCGTCAACACCGGCTTGATCGGTTTCCCCAGCAGCAGCCGGAGATCGTCAAGGGCGACGGTTTCCAAGGGATCCGTAGAGGCGACGATGATGGCTCCTTCTTCATATCGAAGCGGCAACACTCGATAGCGCCTCGAGAATGCGATGGGCACCTTTTTGATCAGTTCGTGATCGACATTCGTGGTTTCTAACTGCGGGATCCAGGCCATCCCAAACTGCTGGGCGAGGCCTTCGAGCAATTCTTCTTCCCTGAGCAGCCGCAGATGCAGCAACACCTCGCCGAGCCGGCCTCCCTTTTCTCGTTGGTAGGCCAGGGCCTCCTCGAGTTTGGATTCCAATAGATTGAATTTCTCCCCAAGGATATGTCCCAAAAGAGGCCTGCCGTAGCTGGATTGACCTTGATCTTCTTTCACGAAATCCGACATTCTCTCATGACCCTATAGTAAAGGAATGAGACGCGCACGCGCACGGGGGCGGTCATTTTACCAGCAGAACGGACTTCTCGCCAGACAGGAAACAGAATGACGGACTCGAGCGAGCCCTACCGCAGCAGATCAGCGAAGCTCGTAGGTCACCGTCGAGCGCTGATTGTTTCGAACCATATCGAGCTTGACGACCCGCTCGTTTTTCAATTGCTGGAGCAGACTCAACATCGTGGAGGGATCACGGATATCGACCCCATTGACCCGCTGCAGCACATCCCCAGCTTGAACCCCGATCTTTTCGTAGAAACTGGCAGGAGCAATGTAGTCGATACGAAACCCGTTCACCGTCCCATTCACCATGTTCGGGACAGCCCTCGCTTGGGTGAGGAGCTTCGGCAGGTCACTCATGGCTTGCTCGACTTCTCGACGATCGACCACTTTGCGAAGGAGCGCACTAGGCACTTGAGATGCTGACGGGCCGGCACCAGGAGCAGCGGTGGCTTGTTTTTCAGACAACCCCAGCTCAAGCAATTCTTCCTGGTCTCCCAGGCGAACAACCATCCCGTCACGCCGAATCTCACTGACTTCTCCCAGATCGGGGATCTGATCATGCAGGCGATACAACATCTGTTTCTTCGTCGACAATTCTTCAACAATGGCAAACACTCCACGCCGGTCGCCCAACACGACCCCGATCAGTCGAATCTTGGCGGCCACTCCAAGTGAAGCGCGGACCGGTATACCGGTCACTCCACCCTGAGTCGCAATGTCGAGCGGAGCAGACGGGAGGAGAAACAAGCCGCTGGAACGAACATCTTCCGCAAGCTGACTGGGTGAATAGGAAACGGGGAGCGCCATCGTACCAGCCGACGATCCAAGAGGACGCTCAGGCGGCAGATACAACGCCTCGGCCACAAACGCATTAATGGAGTGGGCGACAAGAAACCCGCTGACCACCAGGCAGATAAGAATTCCGACACGCTGAAGTTGCTTGTTAGGAATAGTCGCCATACATACGACGCTACAACTGATTCTTGTTCATACTATCCGGTCAGGACAGGTGATCGCAACGAGTTTACGGCTCAGTTTACATATCATCTCGCCAAAAGTAGACAAATAGCCTAAAGCACGCAATAATCCGCTACTCACTGAGGAGAACGCATCGTGAAGAAAGCCCTCGTTACTGGAATCACAGGTCAAGACGGGTCGTATCTCGCTGAATTTCTTCTCACGAAAGGGTACGAAGTCTACGGCATCATCCGCCGCTCCAGTTCGTTCAACACGGGCCGCATCGACCCCATCTATGAAGATCCCCATGTTCCCAATCCTCGCCTTCGCCTCATCTATGGCGATCTGAACGATGCCAGCTCGTTGAACCATGCGATTCGCACGATCCAGCCGGATGAAATCTATAATCTCGGCGCCCAAAGCCATGTGCGGGTCAGCTTCGATATTCCTGAGTACACCGGCGACGTGACAGGCCTGGGCACCATTCGCTTGCTTGAAGCCATTCGAGAAGCCGGCCTGAAGCCAAAATTTTACCAAGCCTCTTCAAGCGAGATGTTTGGGAAAGTCCTCGAAGTCCCACAACGAGAGTCGACGCCGTTCTATCCTCGCAGCCCTTATGGAGCGGCCAAGGTGTACTCTTACTGGATCACCGTCAACTATCGTGAAGCCTACAATCTCTTCGCCTGCAACGGCATTCTGTTCAATCACGAATCGCCCCGACGTGGAGAAACCTTCGTCACCAGAAAGATTACGAAAGCCGCAGCCCGGATCAAACTGGGAGTGCAAAAGGACCTCTATTTGGGAAATCTTGATGCGAAGCGCGACTGGGGGTTTGCGGGCGATTACATCCAAGCCATGTGGATGATGTTGCAGGCTGACAAGCCAGACGACTATGTGATTGCCACCGGTGAAACACATACCGTGCGCGAGATGCTGGAACTCGCGTTCAATCGCTTGCAACTGGATTGGAAGAAGCATGTCAAGATCGATGAAAAATACTACCGTCCCACTGAGGTCGATCTTCTGATCGGCGACGCGAGCAAGGCAAAACGTGAGTTGGGGTGGGAGCCGAAGGTACATTTTGAAGAGTTGATAACGATGATGGTCGACGCGGATCTCGCTGCGGAAAAGGAACGGCTGGAAGGGGTGAGACTAAAGAGATGACCATGCCATCCTTCTGGGAAAATAAACGTGTCGTCGTCACCGGCGGAGCCGGCTTTCTCGGCTCATTCGTCGTAGAGCAGCTGCGCGCCCGCGGCTGTTCACAGATCATCGTCCCACGCAGCAAAGACTACGACTTGGTTCAGATGGAAGCCGTCCAACGTCTCTACGCCGATGCGAAGCCCGACATGGTGATCCATCTTGCGGCGCGCGTCGGCGGCATCGGCGCCAACCAATCCAATCCGGGAAGGTTCTTTTACGACAACCTGATGATGGGCACACAGCTCATAGAAGTCGGGCGCCAACGTGGACTCAAGAAGTTCGTGGCGCTGGGTACGATCTGCGCGTACCCGAAGTTTGCCCCCATTCCGTTTAAGGAAGACGACATCTGGAATGGCTACCCGGAAGAGACCAATGCCCCATACGGCCTTGCGAAGAAAATGATGCTGGCGCAGTCGCAGGCCTACCGGCAGCAATATGGTTTTAATTCAATCGTGCTCTTCCCCGTGAACCTCTATGGGCCGCGCGATAACTTCGATCTTAATACATCGCACGTCATCCCGGCGATGATCCGCAAGTGCGTGGAAGCGAAAGAAGCGGGGAAGGACCGCTTCACGTTGTGGGGGGACGGTTCTCCGAGCCGGGAGTTTCTCTATGTTGAGGACGCTGCCGAAGGCATTCTTTGCGCGGCTGAATTGTACAATGGAAGCCTTCCAGTCAACTTGGGAACCGGTGAAGAAATCACGATTCACAATCTCGCCGGTCTCATTGCCAACGAAGTCGGCTTCAAAGGACAGATCGAATGGGATACCACCAAGCCGAATGGCCAGCCCCGCCGATGCCTGGATGTGAGCCGCGCCAAGCAGCTCTTTGGGTTTCAAGCTCGGCATAATCTTCGTGAGGGACTCAAGAAAACAATCCAGTGGTTTCACCTTAATAGTCAGTCCATTCGAGAAGTCACCTTCTAGGCCCGCATCTGACTCATGATGTTCATTCCTTTGGTGTTCTAAAGTGGACACAGACAGCCACATCAGGCTAGGCCTTACCGGCATCGCGACATCCTTCTGTTTCTACTCACTCACCAATACCATCCTCCGTGCCCCTTAAGGCGCTGACAAAACTAGCTTCTATAGCCCATTGTCGCTATCCCCAAAGACCGGTCTCAAACGGCACAACTTCTGCTTTCAATTGCGGGCCCAGACTGCCTGTTCCAGCACAGAACAAACATCATGATACCGGAACAAACCATGGAATCCTCTGAACTAGTTGTCGCCACCGCCGAACGGTATGAACGAGGTCTCGCGCTGAAAAATGCCGGACTGTACAAGTCAGCTATTGAACAATTTGAACAAGCCGCAATTGATCCAGCCTTAGCTCTAAAGGCTCATGCCCACATCGGCCTCTGCTTTAAGTTAACCGGCCGCTATGAGGACGCTGTGACGGCATTTCGAAAAGCGCTCACGGCTTCGGCCGGGTCATCAAAGGAAACCGTCCAGATTCTTTACGTCTTGGGCCGCACCCTAGAATCGCTTGGACGGATGGCAGAAACCCTCGAGGCCTATCGATGGATCCGCCGGGAAGATCCCGGTTACCGTGACGTGGCCGATCGCATCGCGCAACTGAGCTCACGGCGTCCCGCTCCCACCAGCAAAATGAGCCCTCCAGCTGAAACATCCTGGATAAGCGACGTCCTTAAGTCCTGGCAAGATCGGCTGCGCACCTCCAAATAGCCGATCAATTTTCGCCCGCCGCACAGCTGACTCGCAGAGACTCAAGCTGTCCCCTTCATCATCCGATACAGCTGTAGACTAACTTCATCATGAGCCTCGAACTCATTCAAATCATTGAAGACGGCCAGGAGCAGGCACGGGCCATGGACCAGATCCTCCGCAAAGCCTCGTTCAGAACGAACGTGGCGCTTGACGGACCGAGCGGCATTCAGGATATCTGGCGTCTTAAACCATCTCTGGTCATACTCGATCTCATTCTTCCCGGGATGGGCGGCAAGGATATCTGCGCTCGACTCCGCAATGACCCTCAGACGAAATCCATGGGGATCATCCTCGTATCCGCCTTAAACTCAGAGGACCACAAGGTTGCCGCATTAGACTGTGGCGCCGACGATGTCATGGCTAAGCCGTACAGCGGTCGTGAATTGGTCGCACGGGTAAAAGCGGTGCTACGACGCATTGCGCTGCCAACAGAGACCGTGGCTGAAGAGCTGGAGGAAGAGATCGTCTTCCATGAAACTCAATACGTGATCGCGTTTCGAGGTCAGCAGCTTGTGCTCACCAAACCGGAATGGACGATCTTGTTGCGGCTCGCTAAAACATCCGGAAAAGTTGTGCCACGGGAGGAGCTACGAACCACGCTGTGGGGGGAAGATGGACTCTCGCACGACCGAGAACTCGATCAGACGATTCAGACCCTCAACAAGAAGCTATCCGGAGAGTCGGGAGGCACCGAGATGATTTCCGGGATCGCCGGGACCGGATACCGACTGGCTCAGAAAAATCAGGAACTCCGGCTGAGTGCATAGTCGCTCGCATGGACCTGTCGAGGGGCAGTTGTAGACAACGCCAGGAGTTCATACTCAAAACCCCGCCGCCACAAACAGAGCAGCCCTCGTCGACTAAGCGAATCCACAATCGTGAACACTTGATTCCACGTCAGCTCTGGAAGTCGCGCCAGAAGCGGCTCGAGCAAGATGTGGCGGTGCTCTTCGACTACCGCCAGAATTTTTGCTTCCGTCTGGTCCATGATCGAATTCATCCATGCTCTCCCGAACTGTCTTGATCCATGAAGGCAGCCCGCGTTGCCTGCGTCGGACTCCATCGCACGGCCAGCACGCGAACGGCACCCAACGTGAGGAGAATTCCTCCGAGAAGCGCTAAGGCTTGCCAATCTCCTCCTTTGAACCATTGGGAGATTACTTCTGTGAGCATCACCACCAGAATCGTATCGACGATGAACGTCACCTTGACGCGGCCTTCACTGAAATAGGTCAACGTCGTTTTGAATACTTCCACGACGGCCAGCAAGATGAGGGTATCCACGATCACCTGGCGCAACGCAATTTCCACGTCATGATCGAGTAACAGCCCAATGTCCCAGAATGTTTTCAGGACGCCGCCGGTGAGCGCCATCAACAGTGTCACGATCACGAGGCTGAGCACGCCCTTAATGCCCCAGGTCCAGACGTCCATCAGGTCGAGACTCCATACTTGTCTCCAGCCATATCCAGCCTCACTTAACCGAAACGGTTTAGGCATTGGCCTGGGCATACTGGAACTCATTCTAGAACTCATCGATCGACACCGGATGGAGCAGGTCCCGAACAGAAAGGACGCCGACGATCGAGCCGGTCTTGAACACCGCCAAATGCCTGGTTCCATGCTCCTGCATCAGATCGGCCGCTTCAGTAATAGGCCGCCGTTCATCGATCCCGATGACCGGCGCGCTCATGATGTCATCCACCGCCATGAAATAGGACACCCGGTCGGCGCCGATGACTTTGCGAACAATGTCGGGCTCGGTCACAATCCCCACGATACGATCGCCTTCTTCCACAAACACGCTCCCGATCTTGCGACTCGTCATCAGCTTGGCCGCATCCACGGCACTTGATCCGGCCTGCACCGTTACCAGCTCCCGTTTCATCAATTGACTGACAGTAACCATACCGACTCCTCCTTTGTTAGCGCACCGCTGAAACTTGTCCCTCACCAGACTCGTTACTCACACGATCGGTCATGACTGGTGTCACAACCTCTGACACGACCATCAAACGTAAGATGGGGTAGATTTTCTTTGGCTGCATCTTCATCAGCGTGCAGAGCGCATAGACCAGCGGGAGGCTCAGGAGAACCAGGCTTCCACTGACCACCATCGTCTTCAGCATGTTCATCGAGCTGTCCTTTTGTTCATCATCGACACCGCGCACCGTGCACTCTCTGACTGTGACTGTACCGGCCCTCGGTTCCAAGACTGTCACTTCCGTGTAAATCTTCTGTTAATTGCGACTTGACCCTGTGATACGCTCGCATTTTTCTCAGGAGGGCTTTTATGGATTGCGTGCTTGTTCGCCACGGTATCGCGATTGAACCAGAGGAGTGGGAAGGCTCAGAAGAAAATCGTCCCCTGACTGAGAAGGGGAAGAAGCGCGTCAGACAGGCTGCCGCCGGACTCACCTCAATGAACCTGGTCCCAACCCATCTTCTCAGCAGTCCATTCCTACGTGCCAAAGACACGGCCAGGCTGCTTCGCTCCGTCCTCTGCCCAGCCCTCAAGGTCGAGACACACGACGAACTGGCTGTCGGATCCACGGCCGAGCAGATTGTTGCCTTACTGCGCTCGCTGCCATTGAATTCAGTGGTGATGTGCGTCGGTCACGAACCGCTGCTTGGAGAAGTGGCGGGCATCTTACTGTGCGGAAAACCAATTTCAGGATTTCCCATGAAGAAAGTCGGGGCCGCGCTCATTCACCTGTCCGGCATGGTCAAGCCAGGGCAAGGTCTACTGCGCTGGTGGCTCCTGCCGGCGCAGCTGCGCGCGCTGGGGAAGGAAGGGAAAGATGTCGGGGAAACCGAGGAATAGATCTTAGGCTGGAACGCGCCCCGCGCCTGCTACGCCGGTGTGGTTCTGGAGCACAGGCAAGATCCGCCCTCTGAGCTCGGATTGAATCTCTTCAGGGGACTTCCGGGCATCGACGACATCGAACTGGAATTCCTCGGCCATCTTGTCGAACTCTTTGATCAGCAGCGATTGGTACTTCTTGAAGCTGTCATACAAATCGTCTCCAAGCCGGAGATCCATGCCGGACTCCCAGTAGTTCATCCCGGTGGTTTCGATCACACGGAGCGTGAGCGTTTCCACGTCGATGCGCAGATAGCAGACCAGATCGGGAATCAGCGCAAACCCGAACACATCACGTATCCATTTCCGATCTCCGCTCCGCACAAAATCCCGCGCGAAGGCGGTATAGATGTACCGGTCGGCGAGCACGACAAATCCTGATCGGAGCGCGGGAATGATTTGGTGTTCCAGGCGATCGGCGAAATCGGTCGCATACAGCAGACTCAGCGACCAGCGATCAAGAATGTTGCCGGCCTTCGCGACTTCGATGGTCTTGGACATCAAATTGGATCGCGTCCATCCCGTCGTGATCACGCCATAGCCCTGGACCTCCAGCCATTCTTGCAACATCTCGATGTGCGTCGACCGTCCGACGCCGTCCGTGCCTTCAATGGCAATGAGTTTGCCCTTCAGATCACTCGGATTTAGGTACGTCAAACCGTCGCCAAAATAGCGTGCGTCGACCATAGGTGCCTCGTCTGGGTTTGTAGCCGCGGAGCGCGTCTTCCACGAGCATCCGCATGTGTTCTTGTTGCGTCTCAATGTCTTGGGTCGCGTCCATCGTCAGCAGACTGAACTCCTCGACGATCTTGTCGTACTCTGCCAGGATTTGCGATTGGAACAACCGGAAACTCTCCGTCAGGTCCGGGCTGAGATTCATATCCATCCCAGCCTCGTAATACTTGAACTGCCCCCTGGTTCCCCCTAAGAGCCTCGAGATCGCCACTTCAATCGGCACTTTAAAATAGAAGGCCATGTCAGGACGAATCGCGAAGCTGTACATCTTTCGCACCCAGTCCCGCGACACTCCCCGTACGACATCCCGGGCAAAGGCGGTGTACATATACCGATCTGCCAAGACAATCATGCCGGCTTTGAGCGGAGGGAGAATCTGATGATAGAGCCGACTGGCAAAGTCGGTGGCATGGAGCAGACTGAAGGTGGTCGGCGTGAGGCTCTTCGTTTTCTTCCCGCGCTTCGTCGTGTCTTTCACCAGGTCGGACGAATTCCATTCCGTAAAAAACACCTTATGGCCTTTCGACTCAAGCCACTTATGCAGGAGCAACAACTGCGTGCTCTTGCCGGATCCGTCGATACCTTCGACAATGATAAGTTTCCCGGGGTAGGGGTGGGGCACAGTTTTGAGCCCCTCCTGATCCGTCATGATTTGTCGGCCTCCTGCATCACTTCCGTAAACTGGACTCGCCGGCGGAAGACCTGCTCAAATAAATCGGCACGGTTCTTCGCCGCCCACAGCTCCATCTCCGCGTCACCCGACACGGTCGCTTCAATCCTCATCGTCTTCCCGAACTTCACATTCAGGGTCTGCACCACGGAAAAATGGGTCCGATCGAGCCCATCGGCAATCCGCAGCAACGCAGCCAAGATCTTCACCACCCGTTTGAGACGTGGCGCCAAAGTGCCGAACCCCTCGTGTTTGAGCGCCGGCAACGCCCGACGATGGTAGCGCGCGACATTGGCCACCACCTCGATTTCCTCGGCCGTGAGCCCGCCCAGATCGCTCTGCTTAATCAAATAGTAGGCATGCTTGTGATGCTGCCGTGGATTGATGAGATAACCGACATCATGCAATACGGCCGCATACTCAAGCCAATTGCGCTCTTGCTGTCTCAAGCCATGCAGCCGCTTGGTCTGATCGAACAAGCGAAGCGCCAGACCCGCCACGTGCAACGAATGGACTTCGGGAGCCTGGCACCGCCGAGCGAGTCCGATCACGTTCCGACGGCGTACATCCGGAATCTCCGTTTCGGCTTTCAGGCCTTCCCGATGCCGCTCGATGAAATCATAAATCACCCCTTCACGAATGGCTTTATCGCAGAGCGTCATCTCGTCGCGGCCCGATAATTCCAGAAGACGTCGGAGCACCACGGTGGCAGGAAGCAGCGTGTCGACTCGCTTGGGGTCCAGGCCGGGAATGGTCAGGCGTGCCTTGACCGACGATCGTGCCAATTCCGCCTCCAACACACGAACGTCTTTCAGCGCGACCGTGGCAAGATTATGCTGCGGCAACGGCCGGCCAGTCTGGCGCAGGTGAATGACTTCAGCCAGATTGCCGGCCATACCGGATGTGGCCACGAGCGATTGAAATCGTTTGATCTTAAAGGATCCGAGCGCGGCTTTGAGTTGTTCGGTGACGGCCTCTTCAAGCGCCCGCACCATGGATTCGGACGGCGGCGTCTTCGACAGAAATTGATCTGCCAGGCGAATGGCCCCCAGCTTCAAACTCTTGCCGTGGATCAAACTATCCCGATTCCCGACAATCAACTCCACCGAGCCTCCACCGACATCCACCACCATCGTCGGCCCATCCGGAAGCGCGATACTGTTTTTGACGCCCAGGAAGATCAGCCGGGCCTCCTCGATGCCGCTGATCACCCGCACCGTCAGGCCGGCCTGCTCCGCGATCAAGTCGACAAAATCGCCGCCGTTCCGGGCCTCGCGCACCGCACTCGTCGCCACCGCCACGATACGATCGAATCCCTTATTGCGGGCGAGGGTCACTAAAGTCTTGAGCACGTCCAGCGCACGAGCGACCGCCTCATCCGAGAGCCGCCTCGTCGCAAAGGCCCCGTTGCCCAGCCTCGTCATGTCCTTGAACCGGTCGAGAATCTTGTAGCTGGCGTCCGGCAGAATTTCAGCCAGCACCATGTGGATGGAATTGGTCCCGATATCGATGACGGCAAGCTTGGCCATCTAGGAACACCCTTCGAATTGGATCGGAGAGGCAGCGATGGGACCTTAAAGAACAGCCGAGAGCCTGTCAAGGAATGGATTGTTAAGTTTGTGTGACGAGAAGTGGAAAGAGCGCGACGGTACGTCGCCAGAGAGGGCAGAGGCTGCGCAACCAGTTATTCCTTGACCACGAAATGTACGCTTCGATTCTTCTGCAAGCATTCGCTCGTGTGCTGGAAGCAGAGTGGCCGATCTTTTCCATAACTAGTCGTGTTGAAATCGACCGCGAGACCCAATTGCTCCA
>JAHFES010000023.1:0-4873 GCA_023248355.1 Nitrospiraceae bacterium | reverse complement strand
TTGACCACGAAATGTACGCTTCGATTCTTCTGCAAGCATTCGCTCGTGTGCTGGAAGCAGAGTGGCCGATCTTTTCCATAACTAGTCGTGTTGAAATCGACCGCGAGACCCAATTGCTCCAGGTAGGACTTCACGGCCCTGGCCCGTCGGTCGCCAAGTACAATGTTATAGGCGGCGGTGCCCACTTCATCGCCCCGGCCCTCTAGTAACAGCCGCTTGGTCCCATCGTCCTTCACCCGTTTGGCGTTGGCTTCCAACAACGGCAAAGCATCCACCCGCAGTGAAGCTCGATCAAAGTCGAACGGGGCATCCATCAGCGACCCCTTGGTGAGCCCGGTCGCATTACGTGCAGTCAATTCAGCTCTCATGGCTGGACTCGTGCGTGACGTGGTCACGGCAAGATCGTTGGGCGGAATCTCCTTAATCGTCGGATCTCCAATACGTTCTTGCTGAGTGATTCGTTCGTCGCCGGTCCCAGACCCAGACTTCGTCGCACAACCTTGACTGGCAAGCATGATTCCGACAAGCAGCCCCAGGACAATCTGTAGTGGTTGACGCATGTGCCCTCCTTCACCCATGATCTGAATTGAGCGTACCTCACCCCTCATGGAAAGGCGACACCTTTGACTTTCTCATACACAGCCCTGACGTTGTGGAGCGGTTCCCACCGAAGCACCGCCAACGCATCCTCGACATAAGACGGAGTCCGCATGCCGTTCAACACACAGGTGACACCGGGCGTGCTAGCCAGAATCCAGAGCACTTTGCGCGACAGTGAGTGGGATCGACGTAGTGCCGGCAGAAGGGGATCGATCGCGGTCGTCACTGTACCCGTTCGAGCACGGCTCCGTTCCGTCGCTTCGCGTCGCAACCCGCGTAGCAGGGTCAGTAATTCAGGAATGTAGCGAGCGCGCCACGCTTCCCATTGCTCTGACACAGTTCCGGTCAGTTGACGCGAGATGGTCTGTAAGACTTGATTTACTTGCGGAGCGATCATGCGATGCTCAATCTGCTCCCAATGTTCCAGGCCCTGAATCTGCGGTCGCACGCGCTGCAGTTCCTGGGCCCAACTAAAGAATTCAGCCGGTGTCATGCCTTGACCGCCATGCTGAACAGCTGGAGCGATCGTCTCTCGATATTCCTTTTCGAGACTTCCCACGGCATCAAGCTGACGGGCGATATCCACGGGCACATCTTCAAGGGGCAAGTTTGCCAGGCGCAGCATGCCGCTTCGTGGAGCCGGCATGGCATTCAACGGCCGATTCACCAGCACCGCGATGCCGGTCTCCCGAGCATAGTCCAGTACCGTTTGCTGATTGGAAGTACCTGTATTGGGGGTCAGCGCGGCGCCGGACTCGAAGACGTTCATCGGACATTGCACAATTCGAAAGTGATGAGCCTCGGCGCCAGCCGATTGAGCCGCGACCTGGGCCGTTTTCACCATCTGCGCGAGCGAAGTGGCCTCTGCATCGTCGGCTGACGACGTCACCGTGTTGGAGGACACGCCGTAATATTGAAGCCGCCCCGCCGCGACCTGCGACTCGAAATAGGCGAAGGCCCGCTCCAGCCGTTCATAGAAGGTCGTACGAAGTTTGGACAGATCTTTCTCACCGCGATGAGCCGCTTCAGAAAAGAAGTATTCCGGATTGTGCAGAAGACAAACATCCAGAGTAGCGAGCCCAAGACGGTCTAACGATAAGGTCAATTGGTCAGCCAGAAACTCCGGATGAATGCAGTGCCAGATGCCGTCCCCATACTTCACCATGTCAGGGTAGGCACGTCCCGCCTTTTCTCTCGCTTCAGCGAGCTTCAGATTCTCAGCTTGCACATATCCGATTTTGGAGACGACGATCACTTCTTCACGCCGCAATTCACCCGTCGCGATCAACTCCGCAAGCACGGCTCCTGCCAGACGCTCGCTGTCGCCATCCATATAATTCGTCGACGTATCGATGAGGTTACAGCCCTCTCGCAACGCTTGCTTCAACGCCTCGCGGTGGTCAGTATCTTTCGTGTCGACGCGATAGGTGCCGAACCCCAGACGCGTCGTGGTGAGCCCCGTCGTGCCGAGCGCCACAAATCCATGGGCAAGCGCAGCATCTCCCGTGCGCCCAATCGTCCGTGCGGCGTAGGACGCCGTGCCTTGAATCGTCGCATTGCCGGAGAGCTGCGTCCCTCGCAGCATCTTCTGATCCCCGGCATGGCCACCGGTTGAGCTTGCCAGCGTAGTTTCCAATGTGCCAGCCACGAGGGACGGGTCCGTCACAGGCTGTTGGCAACTGAAGTTTCGGCAGATGTACAGAGCCGGTTTCCCCGCGACAGCCTGTTTGCCCTTCAGGAGGGGCAGGGATGACGATACCCCCGGCTCGCTTGTCGCCACAATACGATTGGGAAGGTAGAGCTCGGCCACCGCCTGCTTCAGCGCACGGACACCATCCTGCGTCTCCTCACCGACGAACGCCAGCTCAACCGGGCCCTCCGTAAGAAAATCCACCACGGCCAGACTCTTGGCGAACGCCCGCGGGTAGCGAGTGATCTGCCGTCCATAGGCGCGCACGGCATTGACGGCTGCATCCCGCCAATCCTGTCGGTCGAAATGAGCGGCGAGACGCGCGAGCACTGAGGCGGCCACGGCGTTGGCACTGGGTGTGGCTCCATCAGTCCCTTCGCGCGCCCGTAGAATGAGCGATTCGTGATTGTTCGCCGTCGTGAAAAATCCACCATGGTCGGAATCGAGAAAATCTTTTGTCAGAAAATCGGCCAGTCGAGCCGCGGCATGCAGATAGGATTCGGAGGCTCCCTCCTCGTAGAGATCGACGAGGCCTTCAGCCAAATAAGCGTAGTCTTCCAGGTAGGCATCGAGATGGGCCCGACCAGCCCGCGAGGTACGCAACAGCCGGCCATCAGGACGCACATGCGTCTTGAGCAAGAATTCCGCCGTCCGCTGAGCCGCGTCGCGATAGCGCCGTTCTTCAAAGACCCGCGCGGCCTCGGCCATCGCCGAGATCATCATGCCGTTCCATGCGGTAATCAGCTTGTCATCCAGTCCTGGCGGAATCCGCTGTTGCCTCGCTTGATACAGGATTGGCTTCACACGAGCCGCGGTCTCCAGCAGCTCATCGGTTGTCAGGTTGAGCTCTTTGGCGATGTCTTCCATGGGCCGCAGGCGATTCGGGATGCTCGTATGCTCCCAATTCCCTGACTCAGTGATGTCATAGAGCGCGCAGAACCGCCGGGCATCTTCGTCGTTCTGCACAGCCGCGCGCACGTCGGCGGGAGACCAGACGAAAAACTTTCCTTCAACGCCTTCGGAATCCGCATCAGTCGACGAATAGAATCCGCCCTGAGGTCCCGTCATCTCCCGCAACACATAGTCGAGCACTTCGGTCGCGACCTGACGATAGAGAGCTTTTTTCGTAACCTGATAGGCCTCCACGTACACACGAGCCAGCAGCGCATTATCGTACAGCATCTTCTCGAAATGCGGCACGAGCCAGCGCTCATCGGTCGAATACCTGGAGAAACCGCCACCGATATGGTCGTAGATGCCTCCGACGGCCATCATGTCGAGCGTCTGCGTGACCATCGTCAGCGTCTGCGCATCGCCGGTCCGTCGATAGCTTCGCAGCAGCAATGAGAGGCCGGTCGCAGGAGGAAACTTTGGCGCGCTTCCGAACCCGCCGTACTTCGGATCGAACTCTTCCTTGAACTGAGTGACGGCCTCGTCTATTACCGCCTCACTGACAGAAATGGGGGAGGGGATGCGCCCTTCGCCTTTCAGACGCTCGGTCATCTCCTTAGCCTGGGTCCGTATCCCCGCGGAGTCTTTCTCCCAGTAGTCGGCGATTTTCTTGAGCAGCGTGCCGAATCCCGGCCGGCCCCAACGGTCTTCGGGAGGAAAGTAGGTGCCCGCGAAAAATGGTTTTTGATCCGGTGTGAGGAACACGGTCATCGGCCAGCCGCCCTGGCCGTGGTTCATCGCCACCGTCGCCGCCATGTAGATCTCGTCGAGATCCGGCCGTTCCTCCCGATCCACTTTGACGCAGACGAAATGGCGATTCATGATCGCCGCGATCGTCTCGTTTTCAAACGACTCCCGCTCCATCACGTGACACCAATGACAGGCAGAGTAGCCGATCGATAATAAGATGGGTTTATTCGAGGACTTTGCCTGCTTCAGCGCCTCTTCTCCCCAGGGATACCAGTCCACCGGATTGTAGGCGTGCTGGAGGAGGTAGGGGCTGGTTTCCTGAGCAAGGCGATTGGGTTTGCGATTTGAAGGTGAGGAGATCATGCGTCCACCGTAGCATCGGCTCGAGAAGGTGGTCAACGTCTCGGGAAAGAGAAAGGCCTATGATCCGAAGATCATAGGCCTTTTCAGAATTGAAGTCGGGCTTGTCTGATCAGACACACGACTTGCGTCGTAACTACTTACCCTTCTCGTCCTTCTTCTTCTCGTCCTTCTTATCGCCGAACGTGTCGGCGTGGGGCTTCTTCTCGTCCTTCTTCTCGTCTTTCTTCTTCTCGTCAGCGTACACGAGGACGTGGCCGCCCTTCTTCTCATCCTTCTTGTCCTTCTTCGCTTCTTCGCCGGCGAAGGACGGCGCGCTGAAGGTCACTGCGATTGCGACTGCCATAATTGCCATCAACATGCTCTTCATAACTGTTCACCCCCGTTAAGGTTTGGAATGTGTGCCCATGAACTTCAGGCAAATCAGCGGGGGAGGATATCCAAAACGACAGAGAATGTCAACATTCCGCATCCCCCCCTTTTTTTGTGTCCACCTCGCGCGATCATTGCAACGGCCCCGCCCGCCAATGCTGAGCATGGATTGGTCAATACTCACCCAACCCGCTCTCTTGGCCTTCGTTG
>JAHFES010000096.1:5343-8834 GCA_023248355.1 Nitrospiraceae bacterium | reverse complement strand
TTCTCGATGAGCGTGGTTGGGAGGAAGGGCTTCTGGAGGAAGGGGGTGTCGTCGCCCACTCCGTTGGCTTGGAGGGTATCGCCCGAGTAGCCGGACATATACAGCACGTTGGTCTCTGGCCGCATGGCTTTCACTCCTTCGACAAACGCGGTACTCTTCATTCTGGGCATAATGACGTCGGTGATCACGAGATGGCATTTCCCTTTCAGCATCTGCAAGTCCCGCAGTGCCTCAATTCCGTCGCCAGCCGCTAGTACGTGGTAGCCCTGATCCTGAAGAATGGTCGCAATCAATTTCCGGATGCTCTCATCGTCCTCGACCACCAAGATCGTGTCCTGCGTGACCGTGGACTTCGCCTCCTTTTGAGGTGCGGCGGGTTCGGCGGTTGGTTGTCCCACACGAGGGAGATAGATAGTAAACCGTGACCCTCGCCCCAATTCGCTCGTCACCTCAACGTACCCCTGGCTCTGTTTGACGATTCCATAGACGGTCGCAAGTCCAAGGCCGGTTCCCTTATCGGGGCCTTTCGTAGTGAAGAAGGGTTCGAAGATATGGGACATCGTCTCGGCGCTCATGCCACATCCCGCGTCCTGGACCATGATCTTGACGTAGGGACCAGCTACGGACCCGGGGTGAACTCGAACAAAGTTTTCATCCAGGTCCACGTTATCCGTTTCGATGTTGAGCAGGCCGCCGTCGGGCATCGCATCGCGGGCGTTTAAGACAAGGTTCATGATGACTTGTTCGAGTTGCACGGGATCGACGAGGGCATGGCCTGTGTGGGGATGGAGGACGACGACCATCTGAATGTGCTCGCCGATCATCCTTTGTAAGATGTCTTCCATCTCGCGGATGGCGTGATTCACCGGCCATTCTTTCGGTTCGAACACTTGCCGCCGGCTGAACGTGAGTAGCTTTTTTGTGAGCGCGGCGGCCCGCATCCCGGCTTGGCTGATCTTTTCTAGTTCCTGACGGGCTGGATGGGTCGCGAGTTGCTGAAGCAGACGCTGCGCGTGTCCGATCACCACCATCATGAGGTTGTTGAAGTCGTGCGCAATCCCGCCCGCCAATCGTCCCACCGCTTCCATCTTTTGCGACTGGTGCAGCGCCGCCGCAGTCCGCTTGTGTTCGGTGATGTCGACGATCGTTTCGATGATGTGGGTCTGCCCATCGGTGGTGGAGGCTTTCGACCAATGGACCAGGAGATACTTATCGCCTGGGAGTGGGACCTCGCTGGACACGACGGCGTTCGAGGCGAGGGCCTCCGGCATCCGGCAAAAGGAGCAGGGCGATGAACAGCCGGCAATCTTGTCGTAGCAGGAGGAGCCAGCGATATCGCCGAACTTCAAGAGTCCAGTGTCATTCTGAAACTGAATGTGGTGGGTCGAGGGATCGATGACAGAGATGATGACCGGCTGGGAGTTTAGCAGGGCTTGCGCGTCGTAGCGCGGAAGATTGGTCGTCTGTGACGGAGCGGCCATCCGTAGTCCCTCGTGACAGGCTGTGGTGGGGGCGATTCATGCCTCATGTCACCACGGCTCTTCCAACCCTACTACATGTCCAGAGTGAGTCAAGGAGATCGTCGATTCTCGAACAGAGGCGGCTGAAGCTGAGGATGACGGCGTCGTTACTAGAGCAGGTGATCTGAAATCAGCGCGGCGAGTTCGGCTGATTCGACGACGCCTTCGCGTGTCAGGAGCAGCTTCCCATGCGCAAAAAAGTGGGTGGTTGGGTAGGTCTCGAACGTGTGGGTCTTCTTGATCTCGCGGCAGCGGCCAGGCACATGCATTTTGGCTTTGCCGACTTTGATATGGGGAAACTTGGCGGCGGTTTCTTCAAGAATCGGATCGTAGGTCCGACAGGGTTCGCAGGTCGCTAAGCCATAGGCGACGACGGCGCCTGGGCTGTCGGTGAACTCTTTGTAGTTCTCATCGCGAACGTCTTCGACCGTCCCTGCCATATCTTGCCCCTCTGCCTTGAGAGAAACGAAAGGGGAGGGTTCTCGATGAACGCCTCCCCTTCGTCGAATCGAACTAGCTGAGCTTCGCGAGGGCGGCGAGGATGTCCTTATCCTCACGCGCGACCTTGATCTCCTGCACCTTCGCATAGGCGACCTTGCCGTTCTTGTCTACGATGACGGTCGCGCGCTTCGAGCAGTTCAGCGGCTCAAAGTACAGACCGTAGGCTTTTGCGGTGGTCCGATGCGCGTCCGACAGCAGCCGATGCTTGAGGTCCATGGAATCGGCCCATGCTTTGTGCGAGAAGAAACTGTCGCAGCTGATGCCGAACAACTCCGCGTTCGCGGACTGGAACTTGGGGAAGTCGTCGGTCAAGCACTTGTTCTCACCTTGACAGACCGGGCTCCAATCAAGCGGGTAGAAGCAGAGGACGACGTTCTTCTTGCCTCGATAGTCGCTCAACTTCACGTCCTTCTGGTCTTGATCTTTCAAATTAAAGTCCGGTGCTGTATCGCCCACCTTAATTTCTGCTGCCACGTCGCTCATCTCTATTCCTCCTTTGCGAACTTCGCTATATGTTGGCGTGAGTGAGGTCTCAGATTGAGAGAACCCCCTTTTCTAACGTAAACTTTGTAACCTGTGGCTCGAAAGCTTGTCAACGGGCCGGAAGGCCTAGGCCTCTCGTGGAAGAGCCATAACATGTTGAGCTATCGAATGATTCGCTAGTCTTGCAGTTCGCGGAATCCCAGCATGCGTCCCGCTGGGGCTACGGTGCGGTGGTTCACAATGCGAATGGTGCGGCCGAGCAACGGGAGGCGGAATGCCGTGCCGACTTTGGGGGATTGGCCCATGCGCAACAGTTCGTGAGCCGATTCGGTCAGGAGGGCCTTGGCGGCATTTTCAGGAAGCCCTTTACCTTGAAACGCCTCGATCTCGTCGAGCCCGAACTTGCTGAGGCCGAGCGAATAAGACCAGACTTGGTCGGGCCGTGTGGTGTCGTCATGGGTGATCGTCAGGTGGTCATCCACGAGAAAGCTCGCCAGCGCGCGATCTTGCCAATCCGACGGGTTCACGTAGGCCTGGGTGGTCACATCATAGGCTGTCCCTTGCGTGAGCAGGGTCAGGCCTCGGGCCAATCGGGCGGCAAAGAGAATCGTGTCCGGCATGTCTCGCGGGGATGCGAGGGAGGGCGCGACTGCGCCCATCATGTCGTGTTCCCAGGCCAGTTGCTTCATCACCTCGGCCACGTGGGTCATCGGGAGCGGCATCACCACGTGGGCTGCCCAGGGGCCGTGAGCGGCCTGCCAGGATTCAGGTGATCCCGCTTCGTGGCGAATGGTCAGCGGTCCGCCATACTCACGCTCGTACCAGATTTTGAGTTCGTCTGTGGCCGGGGCGATGCCCCGATAGCCGACGAAGTAGAGGGGCGGGCGTTTGGCGGACGGCTTTGGAGATTTCTTCCGGATTCTCATGGGAGGATGGTGAACAGCTCCGTCAGCTTCGGTTTCGCAGCCTGTCAAGAACCGTATCTCG
>JAHFES010000096.1:0-5243 GCA_023248355.1 Nitrospiraceae bacterium | reverse complement strand
GACGAAGTAGAGGGGCGGGCGTTTGGCGGACGGCTTTGGAGATTTCTTCCGGATTCTCATGGGAGGATGGTGAACAGCTCCGTCAGCTTCGGTTTCGCAGCCTGTCAAGAACCGTATCTCGCAGCAAGGTGAATTTCGGTCCTCGTGCGAGAGACGAACGACGATTCACGGTTCGACCTTTCGACGAGCTCAAGGCCCAGAGCTAAGTCGAGGGGCAGGCTCACCGTCCCGAGCCCGGTCGAGGGACGAACGACGAGCAGGGGCCCCGAAGTTACTTGCCGGTTTTGCGCGCCCTGCGGCGATCGTCAGCGTTGAGGAGCCGCTTGCGAAGACGCAGGTTCTGCGGGGTGACCTCAACCAGTTCATCCGGTCCGATATATTCCAGCGCAAACTCCAATGTCATTTCTCGTGGAGGCGTGAGAACCAAGGCTTCATCGGTACCTGACGCCCGCATGTTGGAGAGATGCTTTTCTTTGCAGACGTTCACGTCCAGATCTTCGTCGCGGCTATTTTCGCCGACGACCATCCCGCGGTACACCTCCACGCCGGGACCGATGAACATAGTGCCCCGTTCCTGGGCCATGAAGATGGCGTAGCCGGTGCTGCTTCCGTCTTCGTGCGCCACGAGCGACCCGTGCGGCGCCACCATTAAATCGCGCTCTTCAGCCGGCTCGTAGGCCGCAAAGACATGGTGCATGATGATGGTGCCACGGGTTTTGGCCAGCAATAAGTTTTTGAGACCCATGATGCCGCGGGTTGGAATGTGGTACTCGAGGTGCATTTCGCTTGCGCCGATATCGGAGTGGATGAGGCGCATATGCCGCAGTTCGCCGCGGCGTTTGCCCATCTCTTCGATGACGGTTCCCTGGTAGACCTCGGGCACCTGGATGGTGAGCTCCTCGTACGGTTCCGTGACCTTGTCGTCGCCATCGCGATGGAGAATGACCTCTGGTTGCGACACTTGCAGCTCGTAGCCTTCACGCCGCATCTGTTCGATCAACACGCCGAGATGGAGCTCGCCACGGCCGGCGACGAGGAAACGGTCGGCACTGTCCGTCTCCTGCACGCGGAGGGACACGTTGGTTTCGAGTTCTTTGAAGAGGCGTTCACGCAAGTGCCGCGACGTCAAATACTTCCCTTCCCGCCCGGCAAACGGACTGTTGTTGACGGAGAAGGTCATCTGGACGGTCGGTTCATCGATCGTCACGCGTGGAAGGGCGACCGGGTGTTCTGCATCGGCGATGGTATCACCGATACTCACCGCATCAAGGCCGGCGACCGCCACGATTTCTCCCGCTTCGGCCTGGTCAATATCCGCCCGTTCAAGGCCTGAGTAGACCGCAAGGTCGGAGACCTTGCCAGGGATCTGTGCGCCGTCTTTTCCGAGCAGCATCACAGTCTGTCGGCGGGCGATCGACCCGGACTGAATCTTGCCGATCCCCATCTTGCCTTTATAGGAATCTTGGACGAGGGCCAGGACCAGGATCTGGAGCGGGGCTTCGGCGTTAATGGCCGGAGCGGGAATTTTCTCCAGGACGGTGTCCAGCAACGGCGTGATGTCGGTGCCCGGTTTATTCACGTCGAGCGTCGCCTGTCCTTTGATGGCGGCCGTGTATACGATGGGGAAATCGAGCTGCTCATCGGTGGCGCCGAGATGAACAAACAAGTCGAACGTCCGATTCACCACGTCGTCGATGACGGCGTCAGGCCGATCGATTTTGTTGATGACGACGATAGCTTTGTGGCCGAGCGCCAAGGCTTTCCGCAAGACGAAGGTCGTTTGCGGCATGGGGCCTTCTTTGGCGTCGATGAGGATGAGGACGCCGTCCACCATTCGGAGCGTGCGTTCCACTTCACCGCCGAAGTCGGCATGGCCAGGGGTGTCGACGATATTGATCTTCACGCCTTTGTAGATGACGCTGGCGTTCTTGGCCCGGATCGTAATCCCGCGCTCGCGCTCTTGGTCCATCGAGTCCATGATGCGTTCGCCCATGTCGTCGATCTTGCGATGAACGTGGGTCTGTCGGAGCACGGCATCGACCAGGGTGGTTTTCCCATGGTCGACGTGGGCAATGATGGCGATGTTCCGGATATCGCTCCGGCGGTCGTTCGGGGCGCGTAGGTTTGACATGGTCGTGATGCTTTCTTGAGGGGCACTTAGGTTTGACATGGTCGTGGTGCTTTCTTGGCGAAAAAAAAGACGCCCCCAAACTACAGGCGTCAGTGCCACTATACCTGAAGGGCTGGTCGCTATACAAGCGATCATCTGGCGCGTCGATGGCAGCGGAAGCTTGAGTTTTCAGAGAACGCATTGTAAGGTATTTTCACCACCCTCGCAGACCCAACTTCCTCAGGAGTTCGATCCCGATGCCAGGCGATGAACGCTTCGTTGAGATTCAGGAACACCCGCGCCGGCAATGGCGCTGGTGGCAGTTCGCGCTGCTGGGTGTCCTGGTCTGTACCATCATCGGAGTCACCACGGTCGCGGGGGTGATCTGGCATTTTTCGCAAGACCTTCCGTCACTCGATCTGCTCCAGAGCTATCAACCAAGCCTGGTCACGACCGTGTACTCCGATGATCGGCAACCCATCGGCCAGTTTTTCATTGAGCGCCGGACTCTGACCCCGCTCGCCGATATTCCCAAGACGCTCACGCAGGCGGTGATTGCGACGGAAGATGCACGGTTTTTTGAGCATCCGGGCTTGGACTATGTCGGGATGCTGCGGGCAGCCTGGACCAACATCCGGCATGGAGGCAGGAAAGTCGAAGGGGCCAGCACCATCACGCAGCAGTTGGCCCGGTCGCTCTTTCTCTCGTCGGAGCGGTCGTATGAGCGCAAGATCCGCGAGTTAATTTTGGCCTACAAGATGGAGGCGGTGTCTGGGAAAGAGCAGATCCTTGAAACCTATCTGAACCAAATCTATTTCGGGCAAGGCGCCTATGGGGTGGCCTCGGCAGCCCAGTCGTACTTTGGGAGGGATATCACCACGCTGACGCTTGCGGAATCGGCCTTCTTAGCCGGGCTCCCAAAATCTCCGAGCCGATTTTCTCCGTTCACAGCCTATGAACGGGCGAAGAAGCGGCAAGAGCATGTGTTGTCCCGCATGGAAGAGGCCGGGTTTATTACGGCGGCTGAGCGCGAAGCTGCCGCATCCGAGGCGCTCAACTTCCGCCGGCCCGGTAGCGAACACATTGCGCCGTACTTCGTCGAATATGTCCGGCAATTGTTGGTGGCGAAATACGGGGAGGCGATGGTCTACAAGGGTGGTCTGCAAATACACACCACCTTGAATGTGGAGATGCAGAAGGCGGCGGAATCAGCATTTCTCGCCGGCCTCCGAGAACTGGACAAACGGGAAGGGTGGCGAGGGCCTCGGCGAACTGTTGACGTGGGGACGCTGCAACCTTCTGTGCCGGTATCAACCGATCAGCCGCTCAAGCCCGGTGATATGAGTGAAGGGATCGTGCTGAAAGTGGCGAAGGATCACTATCTGGTCCGGGTCGGGGCGGTCCCGGCAACGCTGGCCTTTGACGATATGGCATGGGCAAAGCGGTTGCTCAAAGGACCTGATCCCACCGTCGATTTTGTCGTGAATCCCAACCTCAAGCAGATCCTCAAACCAGGCGATGTCATCGAAATTGGGGTGAAGAAGGTCGCGAAGGATGGTGTGCACCTCACGCTCGAACAGACGCCGATTGTCGAGGGAGGGTTAATCGCTATCGACCCAAGGGCAGGAGTGATCCGGGCTATGGTGGGCGGCTACGATTTTTCTCGGAGTGAGTACAACCGCGCGGTGCAAGCCCATCGGCAGCCAGGCTCGGCGTTCAAGCCGGTGATCTATGCGACAGCCATGAGCCAAGGAATGAGTCCGGCTACGCAGATTCTCGATGCCCCGGTCGTCTATGAACAGGAAGAAGACGACAAGATTTGGAAACCGGAAAACTATGGACGAAAATTTCACGGCATGGTGAGCTTGCGGGATGCGTTGGCCCATTCGCACAATCTGGCGACGGTCCGACTTCTTGATAAGGTGGGGGTTCGGAACGTCATCGAGTTCGCTCGCACGGTGGGGGTGACAAGCCCACTGCCGGCCGATCTCTCATTGGGATTAGGGTCGTCCTCGATCGGCTTAATGGAACTGACATCCGTGTACGGGGTGTTTCTGAATAAGGGGAGCAGGGTCGAACCCTTTGCCATCAAAGTGGCGAAAGATAGTACGGGCAAGACGCTTGAAACGGCCGAGCCTGAATCGCATGAGGTCATCGCCAAAGAGACCGCCTACTTGATCACCAACATGATGGAAGATGTGGTGCAGAAGGGAACGGGGCAAGCTGCCAAAGTCCTTGACCGTCCGATCGCGGGGAAAACAGGGACGACGAATGATTACATCAATGCGTGGTTTATCGGAGGAACTCCTAATCTGGTCACCGGCGTGTACGTGGGGTTTGATGATCGCCGTCCACTCGGAGAAAGCGAGACGGGAGCGCGTTCGGCCTTGCCGATCTGGATCGCCTTCATGAAAGAGGCACTGAACCAGCTGCCAGTCGTGCCGTTCGAGATCCCCGATGGGGTCACTTTCGTGAGAGTCGATTCGTCGACAGGACTCTTAGAGTCGGAGCAGGAGGGAGAAGGCCAGAAAGGAACCGTGGAACTCTTTGCCAAAGGGAGTGAGCCCACCCAGGCGGCTTACCGTCGCCTGGATCCCACAGACTTCTATAAGCTGGATCAGATTCCTGAGGGGCAGCCGGTAGGGGATGGTAATTTCTAACCGCGCATCACTAGGACTTCGAGTCCTGATACTCTTCGTGCCAGGCCATCTGAATTGATTCTAGAATTTTCTCGTTCGAGTTCTTCGGATCATCCTTGAAATCTGGCAGCGCGACGATCCAGGCGTGCATGTCGGTAAAGCGCACGGCCAGCGGGTCCGTCTCCGGATGTTCTTCAACTAGTCTGATCGCGATATCTTCCGAGTCCTGCCATTTCAAGTCCACGACAACTCCAAAAGAGCGTAATGGCAGATGGCGTATAGCTGATGGCCATGCTTCGGCCATATGCTATTCGCTATCGGCTCATGTGACTTCTGACACTTTTTTGCCCTGTAGCCCCCGCTTGAGCGAATCATCCAACATCGCGACCGTCAGGCGTTGTGCGGCTTGCTCAAGGTCGGCCATGCGCGCGCGGATGGCACGCGGGTCGGTGCCGTCCTTCGCGGCAGCCAACGTCGACAGGGCCGCTCGCATA
>JAHFES010000022.1 GCA_023248355.1 Nitrospiraceae bacterium | reverse complement strand
TACACCGCGGGAAGAGACAGCAGCTTCTTCATTTCGCAGTGGGCCATCACGACGTCCGGAGCGCGTTGCAGCGCTTCATAATAGCTTCGCTCGAAGCCGTCGCCCTTTTCTGAGGGACGGATCAAACCTCGGACTTCGGTTAGGAGGATGGCCACGTCTTCAACCGTCAGTTTCTCCTCACCGTCCATCAACTCATCGATGCGGACCACTAGGTTCGACAGTGGATGCAGCCAGGTGAACCAGGGATCGTTCATCACGAGCTGCAAGAGTTGTCCGGTCGAATCGACGCGCCCATAAATTCGTTCAAATGTCAGTTGTTCCGCCACGATCAGGGCCTTGTGGAGCCCTAGCAGCCCATGCCGCACATCGGTCAGGGTCTGCCGGAGAGGATGTGTTTGCTTGGTGGGGGATTGTTTGGATGACGTCGCCATGAGTTAATTCTAGCAGGTCAATTGAAAAATGGTAGTTGCTGCTCCCACTGCCATAAGTTCGGTGGTTTCTACTATTTTCTCTTATCGGCGATCATGAGCCGGCGCTGTAGCCTGGAGAGGAAGATGGGAGAGAGATTTACCGGCCGAAGCGGCCGCCTCCACTGGGCGATCCAAATCCGGACGGGGGTGCCGACGGCGAGGGGGCGGCTGGCTGCTGTGGCATGAGCGGGCGATTGGGCTGCAGGGGCAGCACAGGCGGCGGGGTCAGATTGTTCGGGGGCGTGGGTGTGCCAAATGGCGTGAGATGTCCGGAGGAGGTGTCTCCGTGCGGAGCGCCGGTAGAGGGGACCGTGCCGGTTGGATCGATGAGGGGGCCGGTGTTCCCGTGCGCAGCTGAATAGGTGCCGACTGTGTCGCTAAGATGGGTGATGGTTCCAGTAGTTCCGTCGCTCCGTTGGATGACGCTCACGTCGGCTGCGGCGACACCCGTGATCCCAATCACCCAGAGATGGGCTGCGAACAGCATGGGGGACAGAGGCTGCATACGACTCCTTGGTAGTACCTCGCCTTTATAGCGTACTACTCGGTTCCCTGTAGCTCCACTTCGAGAAACTTGTTTACTCAAGCATGGGGTGATACGTCATACAGAAAGAAGGGCCTATGATTGTAGGCCAAGTGATGGAGAAGGCAGCATGAGCCGTTCGGGTTGGAGGGCGATAGTCGCTCGCACTGTGGGAATCGCGGTGCTCGGCTGCGCGGTCGGTCTATCCCAGTCCCTTAGCGAGGCGGGTGCGCCAGAGACTTACATTCAGATCGCGCGGCCGATCGATATTCCCACCGAGCGTCTTGAGCGTCCACGCCCGGAACAGGACCGGGCCCAAAGGAATCAGCAGAAGCCCGCGCTTCGGCACGCCGACGTGATCGGCTTGGCGAAGGTTGCGGCAAAAAAGGAACTGGGGAAATCGTTCGATGACTATGAGCTGAAAGCCGTGGTGTTCGATCCGACCACGAACACCTGGTCCGTGACGTTTGATCCGAAACCTCCGCGCCGTTTCTCAGAGGGTTGTCTCATCGTGTTTGTGCGGGACGAGACGAAGGACACGGATCTGGCCCGCTGCTCGTAATGCGTCTGAGAAGTTCCTCGCTTTGCGAACCGCTCACTCGTAATACACGACGGTAGTCGCTGTGCTGCACTTCGAACAGGTCCCTTGCTTGGTCATTGGAACCTTGCCTTCGCTCTCGGCCGCTTTGACGGCGGCATCTTCCACTCGTCCCACCTTGTTGTAACACTCACTGCAGTAGGCTGCGGTCTGTCCCATGACTCCTCCTTGGGTCTTCCCTGACGGTGCACTGCGCTGGACATCCTGTCCGGATCACGAAAATAAGTGCGGAAGAACAGCCTGCTTGACGAAAGTATAGCGCGTGGAAGAAATTGTGCCATCCGGGAAGGAGAGAGATCCAAGTGAGACGAGGGCTCTTAGGCGCCCACTCGGGTACCGTAGAAGGTGAAGAGTTCACCGGTGAGGTAGCCCATGTCGTCCGGATCGGTCGGGAGTTTGCGCCGCATGTAGTCATTCAGCACACGGCCATCAGCGGTTTTATGGACATGGGGCAGGGCGAGATTCATGCGATAGCGCTCGATGGCATCGGCGACGCGGCTGATAAAGACCACCGTGCCGTCCGGCTCCACTCGCTCCACTACGCCCACATGGGTGAGCGGGTCATTCAGCATCCCGTCGCCGTTGAAGTCCCACGTGTTGTCAAAAAACACGAGGTCGCCGGGATGGACGACCGGCCCCTGATGGAGCGTGCCGTGCTGGCGCACATGGGCATAGATGAGCCGGACGCCGTTGGCTTTAGAATCGTTGGTTCTGCTGTCGTACAGATCGATGCCGTGTTCGAGGAAGATGGCGCGGGTGACGCCGGCGCAATCGTAGGCGATACGGCGGCCTTTGCTCTCGATCGTCCTTGCACCCACAAGTTTAGCCGCCGTACGCACGATCGCGGTTCGGCTTGGCGTCGCTTCGACAGATCGGCAGCAGGGGCGTGTGTCCGGTGCCGACCTGTGAGGGAGCTCGCTGGGTGGCGTGGTACAGCCTACGAGCGTCACGAGCGTGATGGTTGCCATGATGAAGAGGAATCGCATTGGTCTCATCGGACGTTGACGAACCGGCCTTGGGCTATGTCTTTGAGTTGACAAGGCCATAGGAGTGAAATGCTAGCACGAGGGTCGCGCGTCACCAAGAAAACGGACGTTTGTTACTTGGGTTCATGGGCAACAGCGGGAGCCGATTTCGCGCAGCGAAAGCCGACGGTGGCGGAGCGTTGATCCGGAGGCGAGCCGCTACGAGTGGCGGTCCTGAGCATGATCGGGTTGCTCTTCCACGACCCACCGCGCAGGCTCTTGTAACGACCGCTGGTCGGCCCCGGTGGATTGCGTTCCGGCATATAGGCGTAGTAGTCGAAACCGAACCAATCCTGCACCCACTCGGCCACGTTGCCTGCCATATGTCGGAGTCCGTAGGGACTCTGGCCCGAGCTCTGAGAATCCACCGGGGCTAAGATTGGAATTTCATGCATGTGATGTTGGCCGAACATGGCGTGTTGATTATCCGGAGCGGTGTCGCCCCAGGGGAAGAGATTCCCGTTTGAACCCCGCGCCGCTTTTTCCCATTCTGCTTCCGTCGGCAATCGCTTGCCCTTCGAGGCGCAAAAACTCTTGGCTTCGTGCCAGGTCACGTAGAGGGCCGGCCAGCGAGTGAGGGCCTGATCGGAGACAGAGTGGATGGTGATGACGTGCCAGATGAGTTTTTGAAGCTCATCCGCTGGGTGTTCTTTTCGTAGTTGGAGGAACGCCAGATATTCCCCGAGACTGAGCTCGTCATGGTCGATCTCGTAGGTGTCCAGCCAGACGCGGTTCTGTGGCAGTTCCGTATCGTCAAACTGGGTCCATTGTCCATAGGGGTCGTCGTCGACGCGCTTGCTGCCGAGCAGAAACGATCCGGCCGGGATGGTGACCATGGGAGCGGATTGAGCCAACGCGGCGATGGCGGTGAGGTGACGGGCGAGTTCTAGGGATGGTTTCGGAGCGGCGGGGGCGGCTGCTGACACGGGCACGGAGCAGAGCACAGAGAGGAAGACGAAGGCGAGAACGACGTATTGCCGCATTACGTTTTACTCGGAGCTTCAAGCGCTTTGCTGATCTCGCCGATCAGGCGGCGCTCGACCTCAGCGGTTTCCTCTGCGCTCACGCTGAGGATGCGTCCACCCTGCGCGACCTTCTCAAACTCCGCCTTCACGCTGAGTTTGGTCAGGTTTGAGGGAAGGGCCTGAAGCGCGATCAAGTATTGGTTTCGAGAGCCAGACACTTCGAGCGACGCGGGATTCGACACTTTGCGTTCTGTAACATAGACCGCCTTCTGATCGGTCTTGATGCTGACTTTCAGCTGATAGCCGTTCCGCGCCAGCGCGTCCTCGACGACCTTGGTAACCGTGTTCAGCGGACGGGGCAGGGTATCGACCTGCGCGCCCTTTTCGTCGACCTTGAGATTCTGGGCCGCTTGCGCCGCCGCGGTCCGTTGGACTTCCGCACTCATGCGCTTCGCTTGAGCGAGCTGGACATCGAGTTGTTCGCTGAGATGCTGGGTCTCCACTTTGGCTGCCTCAGTCGCCTTCTTCGCATCGCGGAGTTCCTGGTTGAGGAGATCGATCTGTTGCTGCATGACTTTGTTTCCGTCTTGCAGCGAGCTCAGCAAGGATTCCTGCTTGGTCACCTGTTTCTTCAACGTTTCGTTCTCGGCTTTGAACGGTGAATCGTCCGGCTTGCAGCTGGTCAGCCCGACGCACAGCGCGATGGCGATAATCCATGCGGCGGTGTGACTGGTATGTGTGGCCTGGTGATGCACGAATAGGTTCCTCCCGACGTTGTCGCGATTATCCATGCTTCGAGTCGACTTGTCCACGACGGATTGCGTGAATTGACCCTGTTCTTTGCCGGAGGCTATGCTCGGTTCATGATGAGACATACGACGATGCTGGTTCTTACGTTGCTCACGTGTCTTTCCGTTCAGGGAGCTCTTGCTGGGGAGGGGATGCATGTTGCTTCAGGTATTCCCGGCGATGATTATGCGCTGTACGATCAGGTGGTGACGAAAAAGTTTCTAACCTCGGAGACTCAGTTGGTGGTGCTTGAACGAATGACCGTGTCCCGGGTCTTGCCGAATCAGGAGGGGCCGATGACGATTGCGCTCTTTCAAGAGCAAGCCTACTTCAACGGCGAGCTGTCGTTGGATCTTGTCAGGGACTTTGTTGGAGCCAACCATGAGCCCAGCCGGCTTGAAGGCCGCTTTCGGTTTGGCGTCCGGTATCGCTTTGTGTCCGGGAATACGATGGAAGAGCCGGAAGTCACGCTGGCCTTTCCGGTGATAGCTGGTCGTGCGATGCCGGCGCAGGTCTCACCCGTGTTGGATCGGCTGGCCTTCTCTCGGGTGGCGCGGACTCTTCGGAACGACCACGCGCTTCTGTATGTCGAAAATACGCGTCCCGATGGAACTGGCGCAGGATTTCTTGTGTGGTTCCGTCGGCAGGGAAGTGAGTGGACGATCTTCGATACGGAAGTGGTCTGGACTGTCCGCAGCCAAGAGGGTGGCGATGGCCTGTTGCTTGCGCCCTGAGGTCGTTCGACGGTAGCATGCCTGTGCCATGGCCACGCTGATTCGGAAAACATTCTCGGTTCCTCCGCTCGGCTGCAACTGCTCGATCCTCGGCGATCCCGTCACCAAGCAGGCGATTGTGGTCGATCCCGGCGGGGCGCATGAGCGGATTCTCCATGAAGTGCAGCAACTGGGACTCACTGTCAGTCATATCCTGCACACGCATGCCCACTTCGATCACTTTCTTGCCTCCGGCGAAATGAAAAAGGTGACGGGGGCGACGCTGTGTCTGCACCAGGATGATCTCGAACTGTGGAAGAATCTCGAACTGCAGTGCCGGATGTTCGGGGTCTCGTATGTACCGGTGCCGATGCCGGACTATTGGCTCAAGGACGAAGAGAAAGTCCTGGTGGGCCGGGTGTCCGTCGTGGCCCTCCATACGCCGGGTCACACGCCCGGCTCGATGAGCTTTCACCTGCCGCATGACAATCTTGTGCTGGCCGGTGACACGCTCTTTCGAGGAAGCATCGGTCGCACTGATCTCTGGGGCGGCAGCTTCGACGCAATTGAGCAGTCTATTCGTGAGCGGCTCTATACACTCGACGATGCGACGGCTGTCGTAACCGGGCATGGGCCGGAAACCGATATTGGCTGGGAGAAAGAATCGAATCAATTCGTTCGTGTTTCGTAAGTCGTCTCGGTCATCAGCCACGGAGGTCTTTATGACTCAGCTCAGTCGGTTGATGCGCTCGGGCCTGTTGGCCCTCTTCCTGTTGTTCGCACCCGGTCCGTTGTTCAGTCAGAGCCTGCCGCTGTCACCAGACCAGATCACGATCGCCGACGTCACAGTCCGTATGTCGAATCATGGTCCAGTCGTGCTGCTCCAAGCGGAAGACCGAGTCATTCCGATTTTTGTCGATGTCACAGTGGCGTTGTCTATTCAGGGTGCGCTGAATGGCGAGCGGCTCCCTCGCCCCATGTCCCACGACTTGATGCATACGATTTTGGATGCGTATGGCGGGAAAGTATTGCGCACGGTCATTACGCTGGAAGACGGGACGTACTATGGAGCGCTGACGGTGGCGGTTCAGGACCAGGTGAAAACGTTTGATAGCCGGTCGTCTGACTCGATCGCCCTGGCCATTCACTTCAAGGCGCCGATTTTGGTCGGAAGGGATCTGCTGGAGTCAGCGGGAAAGATTCCGGAGAAGGCGAAGGGCGCGGAACTGTAGCGGCAGCTACTCTTTCGCCATGCGTTCTTTGAGCCGCTCAAGACGTTTCTCGGTAGAATGCTTGATGAAGGTCATGTTTTCGGCAAGATGCTGCTGGGCGTTGATCTTCCCTTCTTCCCGCCGTTTTTGTTGGTCGAGCCCGAACTGGGCGATGAGAGGCCCGTCCTCCTTGTTGAGTTCTCTCCAAACCTCAACGCAGTGCGGTTGCTTAGCGGCTGGATACTTATCGCACGGCGGATCGACGGCCTTGGCGTGAGACAACGACGTGAAGACCAACCCAAGCAGGATGATTGACAGGTTCCAGCGTGTTCTCACCCTCTCTTCTCCACGTGAATGACTGCTCGCAAGTCCCCGCACCATACCACAAGCCGAGTTGTTGCGCAGACCATCGAGGTCTACGATCGGGATGCGCGCTTGTTCCTCAGGCGCTGGGGAAAGAAGCGATACAAACGTCCGGCGTTGTTAGCCGAGTGGCTGACGTTGTTGCCCAAACGCGCGGTCCTTCTCGATCTGGGCTGTGGCGGCGGGCAGGACACGCGCTACCTCAAGACCGTGGGCTACCGAGTTGTCGGACTGGATCGCAGATTGCCGCTGCTTCGGTTCGGGAAGACATGCGCTCCTTCCGCGTCGCTCATTCTCGCTGACATGCAATCTCTCCCCATTTGTACCGGCAGCCTCGATGGCATCTGGGCCGCGGCCTCGCTCATCCATCTGCCGAAGGCCGCAGCGATGGACGTCTTCATCGAGTTGCATCGTCGTCTACGACCAAGAGGGGTGTTCGCTGCCACGCTGACCTATGGCACCAGGAGTCGGATTTACAAACGAGGCTGGATGCCAGGCCGGTACTTTGCTCGATGGAGAAAAGCCGAATTGGCGCATGCGTTGCGCCGGGTGGGTTGGGACATCGTGATGTTGCGAGTGGTTTGCAATCAGGAACGCAAAGGGCGATGGATTAATGTCATCGCACGGCGACCGTGAGCCAGGTTTCAGTGGCCTACTTCGTCTGGAGAGATCCGGAAGATTTTTGATCGAGTGTCAAATAGACTTTGTCGTCGAAGGTGTAGTACCCGCCGTTATCAATATCAGACATGATGCAGAATGGTGAGAAGATGATCAGGCAGCCGAAAACATCGCCAATCACCCACCAGGACCAGGTCCGCGAGAGCGTCATCACCGTGGCATCGTAACCATCCTTCGTGGCCACTGCATGGTGGTTGCCTTTTCTGTTCAATGACACGGTTCCTGGGGCGAGCAGATGGATTCGTTCATCGACGACGACAGTCGCTTCAGGCGGGGTCGTGAAGATCGTGACCGACTGATGATCGCCATGCCACCAGGTTCCGCAGCCTGACAGCGCCCACGCGCATCCTAAGAGAACCACTGTAAGCCAGCTTCGTGTGTGCGTCATCACGACCTCATCTCCCTGGTAGGGAACAGACCGTCAACATGGTTTGGATTGTGACCATCTGTCGGGCATTCTTCCATGGCCGCCCATGTTCTTCTAGCGTTTTCCAGAATCTTGCGTAGCTGTGTGGCCGCGCTAGATCTTCATGGCCTCGTTCACTTCCGCCAGCGTGGCGCGTGCGACTTCGGACGCTCGACGGCTGCCGTCCCGGATGATGTCATCGAGACGCGACGGATCTTTCGTCAATGTGGCGCGTGCGTTCCATATCGGCGCCAGGCTCTCAACCATCCGATCGGCGACGAGTTTCTTGCAATCGATGCAGCCGATCGCCGCGGTGCGGCAGTCTGTGTTGATTTGTTCTTGAACCACGGCCGGCGAATAGATCTTGTGGAATTCGTACACCGGACAGACATCGGGATTCCCCGGATCGTTCCGTCTGACACGGGCTGGATCGGTCACCATCGTTTTCAGCTTCTGGCGAACCACCGGTTCGGCATCGGAGAGGTTGATCGTGTTCCCGTAGCTCTTGCTCATCTTCCGGCCATCGGTGCCCAGCACTTTGGGGAACTTGGTGAGATGTTCCTTGGGTTCAGGGAAGACTGGTTTCTTGTAAATGTCGTTGAATCTTCGAGCGAGCTCCCTCGTCAGTTCAAGATGGGGAAGCTGGTCTTTGCCCACCGGCACGAAATCCGGTTTGTATAACAATATGTCTGCGGCTTGCAGCACCGGATACCCGAGAAAGCCGTAGGTGCTGAGGTCCTTCTCTTTAATTTCTTCCTGCTTTTCTTTGTAGGTCGGATTGCGCTCCAGCCAGGCGATCGGGGTCATCATCGAGAGGAGCAGATGCAAGACTGCATGTTCAGGGATGCGGGACTGGATGAAGACCGTCGAACGTTCGGGATCGATGCCGGCTGCGAGCCAATCAATCAGCAGTTCTCGCACGAACTCGCGAAGTCGGCTGGTGTCGGCATAGTTGGTTGACAGGGCATGCCAATCGGCCACGAAGAAATAGCATGCATATTGTTCTTGCAGAGCTTTCCAGTTTTCCAATGCTCCCAAGTAGTTACCGAGATGCATCAGCCCGCTGGGTTGCATGCCGCTGAGCACGCGTTTCCGTGGTGCGGTCATTCTATGACTCCTGCGCCGAGGCCGATTGCTGTCGATAGGATCGTGCCGGTGAGGCCTGAGGCGAATGTGTTGGTGATGGTGTGGATGACGCGGAGCTCTTTGTCGAACACAATGAGGCCGACCAAAATGAACATCCCGTACGGTTCCATGCGCGCGAGGGCCAGCGCCGGTTTGGCGGGCAGCAGGCATGCCAAGATCCGGCCGCCATCGAGTGGCGGGATAGGGATCAGATTGAACAGCGCGAGGAACACGTTGATCATGACGGAATAAAAGGCCATGACGGCAATTGGGAGTAGAAACATCGTCGTCATGGAGTCCGGTTGGGGGCCCGCTCCAGCTGCCTGTCGAATTAAGAGCGTCGGTTCAAGAGTCAAGAGAAAGGCCAAGAGCAATGCGCTGACCACCGCGAGTACGAGATTCATCCCTGGCCCCGCGGCAGCCACGAGGGCCATGTCGCGTCGAGGTCGATGCATGTTGCGTGGGTCAATCGGGACCGGCTTCGCCCAGCCCAGCAGAAAACTGCCCGGAAGGATCAAGCACATCAAGGGCAGAATAATGGTGCCGAACGGATCGATATGGGCGAGGGGATTCATGGTGAGTCGCCCTTGGAGTTTCGCGGTCGGGTCGCCACATTTGTCGGCTGCCCACCCGTGGGCATATTCATGGAGCACCATAGCGAACAGGAGGGGGAGCCCCATGTAAGAGATGGTATGGAGAATTTGTGGAAGTGAGTCCATTCCGGATCGGCCTTAATCGAGCTGTACGAATTTACCTTGTTTGACTCGGAGAAGAAAGAGCGGGCGTTGCAAGGTGCCGTCTGGCCCGAAGCCAGCCGGACCGGCGAGCGTAGGGAGGTCTCGCTGGGTCATCAGAAATTCCTGGAGTGCTTCTCCCGATGTCGCGCCCTTGCGGATACCTTCAATGACTACCCTCGCCGCATCGTACCCTTGCATCGTGAAGAGTGACGGCGTGGTTTGAAAGCGTTTCTGGTATCGCTGCACGAAATCCTGTACCGCCGGGTTTGGGCTGTCAACGAAGAATCCATCGACGAAGGTGGCGCCATCAACCGTGCGATCAGCCGTGCGGGCAAAATCCTGCGAGTTCCAGCCGTTGGTGCCCAGCATCGGGACTTTCAGATCATGGAAGGCGAGTTGAGCTGCGATGATGCCGATTTCGCTGGAACGACTCGGAATAAAAATAGCATCGAACCCCGGAGTATAGAGCAGCCGCTTCTCGTTCTTATTGATGGGTTTGCCGGCTGGCCGTGATGGATCGACCGGAACTGCGAGTCCGTACTTCTTGAGATCTTCGGCTTTGAGTCGCTTAATCTGCGGGGCAAAATCCGTTTCGCCTTCCTTGAAGGACTCGATCGCGATCACTTCCCCGTCGTGCTGTCGGACTTCCTGCGCAAAGAGGCGCGCGAGTTCTCGCCCATAGATCGTATCAGGATGGAGAATGCAGAAACGGCGATAGCCTTGTTCACTCGTGGCATAGGCGGCAATGCGTTTGGCCTGCAGGGCGTAGGTGAGGGAGGTACTGAAGAGATAGTTGCCCAATCGACGAACGTTTGGGAGGGTGGCTGCTGGTGTAATTAACGGCACTCTCGTTTTTTGCGCCATCTCCGCCATGACTGGGAGGTTCTTCGAGAGCATGGGGCCAATGACGGCGAGCGGGCGATCGTCGTTCAAGAGGGTCGAGAGGTCATCCAGGAATGCAGGATGGTCTGCTTCGTGGTCCTTCACGATGAGCCCAATCGGTGGGGTGCCGGCTTGTTCGCGTGCACGTTCAACCGCGAGCTGAATGCCTTCCAGCACGTCATTGGCGAAGGGCGCCAGGCGCCCAGACAGTGGGAGGACTGCAGCGATGAAATACTGATTCGCCTTCAGCTTGGTCTTTAAGAGAGCCAGCGATTCGCTGGCTTTAGGGCCGTAGGGATGACCGGGAAAGGCGGTGAGAAACTGTCGGACCTCTCGTTCCGCCAAGTGGTCTTCGCCGCGTGCGGTGTAGTAGTCGATGAGACGAATGGACGCCAGGTCGCCTGGATAGGAACGTGGATACGTATCCCGAACTCTGATCAGCGCTTTCTTGTCGAGCTTTTCGGCAATGAACTCACGAATCTGTTCTCGTGTTTCGTTCACCTGTTCATCCGGGCTACCAGCCATCCCTTCCAGAAGCGTTTGGATGGCTCGTACATAATCCTTCTTTTGAGCTAAGAAGTCTGCGGTCAGTTTCAGCGCTTCGCGCTGGGTCTCGTCATCTTGAGTTGTGGTACGGACTTGGGTCAGCAGCGGCAAGGCGAGGTCCACATTGCCCATGGCGGCATGCGTGCGGGCCAACATCAGCTTGCCTCGGTCTATCAGTTCGGAGGCAGGAAACTCTGTGTGAAGCTGGTTCAGGTACTTGAGCGCTTCAGGGTATTCCTTCATGCCATAGAGTGCGGCGCCGAGAAGTAAGTACGCGTCATCCAGGTGCTCAGGGCGAGGAGCGGTCGAAAGAAATCGGCGGAGCGCCGTGGCGGCGGACTCAGGATCGCCCTTGTCAATGAGTTGCTTGGCCTGACTCAGGACCGGTGGGTTGGAGGCAACGCTTTTTGCTGATTCCGCTGCATCGCTGTGTTGTGGTGCAGCGAGGCTTGGGCTGAAACAGGCGGCTACGAAGACGACGCCGATCAGACGTGTCCAGGCGAAGGCGATGTGGGTGTTGTATCTGTGGGAGAGCATTGAGTTCGAACGGCGAGAGTCTGTTCGCCGTCACGACTGACTAGTATCGGAAAGGGTTCGGGGTGTCAAGGAGAACCACCGGTGGTTTCATTGTGTTCGCAAAAAGAGTTGGCTATAGTTCTTTCATGTACGCTGTGCGTGGGTTGTGAGTGAACCTGTGCGGGGCCTCACCGCTCTCATGAATCGAGTGGTCATGGTCGATTCTGCATCCCAGTTATTAGATCCCCTTGCGGAGCGATATCTCAGCCAGCTGCGAGTCGAGGGCGGCCTGGCAACCAATACGCTTGAGTCCTACCGGCGAGACCTCACGAAGTTCCAGCAGTATTTGTCGCAGCATCAGCTCCGGATGGGCGCTCAAATTTCTCCACAGACCGTGGTTGGATTTCTCTCCTCGCTCAAACAGGCGCCTCTCGCGGCGGCGTCCATTGCCCGGATTGTCTCAGCGATGCGAGGTTGGTTTCGTTTTCTGGTACGAGAAGACATCGCGAGAGGGAATCCTCTGCGCGACCTTACGACAGCACAGCGGCCCGTGCGCTTGCCGAGGACGCTGACGAGGCAGGAAGTCACCGCGTTGCTGGACTTGCCCGTGCGTCCCGCCGCAGAGGATCACCGTGACCGCGCGATGATGGAATTGCTCTACGCTTCAGGTCTCCGTGTCTCAGAGTTGGTCGGACTCAGCCTTTCGCAGATCGATTTGAATGTGGGGTGCTTGCGCGTCATAGGAAAAGGAGCCAAGGAGCGAGTCGTGCCGATCGGGCAGATGGCGCGGGACGTGCTGGCCGAATACGTGGAGCATGTGCGACCGACTTTGTTGAAAGGACGATCGTCGCGCGCGCTGTTTGTCTCACGGCGTGGACAGGCGATGACCAGGCAGGCATTTTGGAAGCTCTTGCGACAGCGTGCGCAGCGCGCGGGGATTGGAAAACCGATCTCGCCGCATATGTTGCGGCACTCGTTTGCCACGCATTTGCTGGAAGGTGGGGCCGATCTGCGTGCCGTTCAGGCGATGTTGGGCCATGCGAATATTGCGACGACGCAGATCTATACTCACGTGGAACGCAGTCGGCTGAAGCAAGTCCATCGACAGCATTTCCCGCGTCAGGCCAGTCAACGCCGGTCTCGTGCATGACCTCGCGCCGTCGCTTGTGGAGCTGCCGTCCGTCACTCGCGAAAAAAATAAAATGTGTGCAAGAAGAGTGCGAGAACTGGTTGACAAGGCAGCAGGGACTTGATACCCTCCGCCAAGGTTGCTAAGAAAAACGGGCGGATAGCTCAGTTGGGAGAGCGCTGCCCTTACAAGGCAGAGGTCACAGGTTCGATCCCTGTTCCGCCTACCATCGGTTGTGGTACGCAGACACAGGACGAGGACATAACATAGATCAAATTTAGAGTTCGGGACTTGACCGACGACCATGCATAATAGTCTTGTCGTTCCGATCTTCCGCCATAAAGTAGACTTTCAAGGGGCCGTCGTTCAGCCTGGTTAGGACGCCAGATTGTCAATCTGGAGGTCGCGGGTTCAAATCCCGTCGGCCCCGCCATTTTCCCCAGTGTTTGGTACATTCCATTTCACCACGCGGTGCAGTGAGGAGAGGAGGGAGAGCCTAGGCTCGTATGTTTCAAGCTGGTCCCATGGGACTTATCGGTTCGCTCGGGGTTGTCTCCAAGGTTGTCCTTTTTCTTCTCTTCTGTTTTTCGGTCATTTCCTGGGCCATTATTCTCTTCAAGTGGGCGGCCTTCCGTGCGGCCGACTCTGAGGACCACCGATTCATGGGGGTCTTGTCTAAGGCTAAAGACGTGGATGAAGTGGCGCGGCATGCACACCGCACGACGGGAAGTCCCTGTGCGAAGATTTTCCATGGGGTTGTTGACAGATTGGGACGTGCCTCTGGAGAAAGCCGAGAGCCGTATGATGGCAGTGGCGGAGCCCTCGGATATGATCGGCATGTCATGGAGCGGACGGCCTCTCATATTGCCCAAGGGCAAATTGCCAAACTGGAATCGTTTCTGCCGTTTCTCGCGACAACCGGGAACATCAGCCCATTTGTGGGTTTGTTGGGCACCGTGATGGGGATTATTGACTCGTTTCGCGAAATCGGTACCCAAGGCACGGCCAGCATTTCTGCCGTGGCGCCGGGCGTTTCCGAAGCCTTGGTTGCGACAGCGGCCGGATTGTTCGCGGCGATTCCCGCCGTGATTGCCTACAACTATTTCCTGACGCGCATCCGTCGCGCGGCATTCCGAATGGATTCCGTGGTTGTCGAACTCCTCACGTTGCTTCCTGCGAAATCCAAGTCGGTTCCTGTGGGAGCAAAGGGATGATTCTCGAAACCAGGCAACGTCGGTTTTTGGCGGAGATCAATGTGATCCCGCTTGTCGACGTGGTACTGGTATTGTTGGTGATTTTCATGGTGACGGCGCCGATGCTCTATCGCGGGATGGACATCACGTTGCCCACTTCAGCGTCGAACACGATTAAGCCCGAGATACGCGCGGTCCTCACGATCGAAAAAGATCAGCGTCTGTACCTCGACAAAGACCAGGTGAGCATCGCTCAGCTCGAGCGAAGGCTGCGCGTGCTCAAAGAGGAACATGCGGATGTGTCCCTGTATCTGCGAGCCGACCGCGATGTGCCGTACGGGGTGGTTGTCCAGGTCATGGATGGGGTGAAAAAGGCCGGCATTGAAAAGCTCGGCATGGTGACCGATCCGACCGGACCGGAACGAGTCACCGATGTCATGGCTCCGCAGCGCAAGAAATAGCTACAGAGGGCTTATGGTACAGGCGTCCGCATCAGCCAGCTTATGGTTGGATGGCGAGTGGCAGGCGAATCTCACTCGTCGCTTGGGACGCGCGGTGGCGATATCGCTTGCGTTGCACCTGGGCGTCTTGATCGTGCTGGCGTGGGTTCGACTGCCCCCACATGGAGAGCGGCCCTTGGCGTCCATCGAGATCTCTCTCTCGAGTATGCCGTCTCCACCAGTGAAGGCTATTGATCCCCTGAAGAGCCAGCCCAAAGCGGTGGATCAGCCTAAGCCGGCTCTGCCGGCGCCAATGGTTCCCGTGAAGAGCCAGCCAAAGGCGGTGGATCAGCCCAAGCCTGCTCCGCCGATGCCAATGGTTCCCGTACCGACTCAGAAATTGGCGCCAGCGCCTGTGGTGACGGCGAAGCCGTCGAACGATGTCATGCGTGATGTGATGAAGGGGATTGCGCTGCCACCAGATGCCCCTAAATTTGGAGACTTCAGTCCGACTGAGAAACCAAAGAAAGCTCAGATGAAGCTGCTGGATGTTCCTGTTGCCTCTGAGCCGAAAGAGCTGGTGAGCAAGCTGCCGGATCTCAAGGCACGGCCGTCACTCACCGAAGATTTGAATAAGGAATTGGACGAGGAGCTCAGGAAGGTCAAGAAACTCGATCTCCTCAAGCCGGTACAAACAGAACCATCTCCAAAGCCTGCGCCGCAGGTCGAGGCGAAGGCGCCTAGCGTGAAGGCTGTCGATACTGCACTCAAGGTTCCGGGTATGGCGCCCGGGTCGAATGCCTATTTGGGGCGTGTGCGCCAGCGCATCAGCAGTTTTTGGAGCGCGCCACCTGTGGATGTGACGGGCCGTGCGTATGTCGTCATCGTGCAATTCAGACTCCACCGGAATGGGACAGTGAGCAGCGTCGCGATCGAGCAGTCTTCGGGAAATGAGTACTATGACTTGGCGGGGAAGCGAGCTGTCCTGAGTGCGATTCCTTTGCCGATGTTTCCTCCAGAAATGACGGAATCGTATTTCGATGCTCATTTCACATTCACAGTTGGAGAGACTCAAGGGTAGCGGATGAATTTTCGTACGGTCACGGTCATCAGTCTCTGTTTGACGGTCGGACTGGCCTGGATTCTCGAATCCGGGGCGGCCGATGTGTTTTTGGAGGCGACCAGGCCTGACTTTCAGAAGATTCCCTTGGGGGTTGCAGGCATTCAGAACAGTGGCGGCTCAGATTCGCTGGAGGGACAGATTAAGCTTGGGGGCCGGATCGAAGAAGTGCTCAAGGCGGATGTGCGCCGCTCTTTAGTCTTTTCTCTCGTCGATTTGCCCAGCGTCGGGATTAAGGTCAGTGATTTGGGGACGGGGCCTGATCCCGCATTCAAACAGGCGGCTGAGCATGGGGTGTCCGTCATCGTCTGGGGTCAGGCGGGGATGAAAAGCGGGGACAAGGACGCCGACGTCAATATGGATGGGTATGTGTACGATGCGGGCAGCGATGAGGTGGTCGGAGGCAAGCGCTATGTAGGGTCCACGACCGTGGTTCGGCTGATGGCCCACCGGTTTGCCGATGAGCTCGTGTTCCGGTACACGGGAGAGCCTGGAATCGCCCGGACGAAGATTGCCTATGTCTCTGAGCAAGGGTCGGCCCGCGAATTGTTTGTGATGGACTACGATGGATATGAGCCGCGACAGTTGACCGCCGATGGATTTTTGAACCTGATGCCGCGATGGTCTCCCGATCGCCGGTTTTTGGTGTTCACGGCATACCGAAATCGGAATAGCCAAGATATCGACATGATTGAACTCGCGACGGGGAAGCGTTGGACACTCGTGTCATTGGGCGGATTGAATATTACACCGGCTCTGTCCCCCGATGGAAACTTCCTCGCGTTTGCGTCCAGCTACGAAGGAAATTCTGAGCTCTACCGGCTGGATACACGGACAAAGGCGTTGCAGCGACTGACGGTGAATGCCTCTGGGGATCTGTCACCTTCGTGGTCTCTTTCTGGCCGTGAACTTGCATTTACTTCTGATCGGAGCGGAGGACCGCAGGTCTTTCTCATGAGCGCGGATGGTACAAATGTGCGCCGACTCACGTTTGAAGGAGACTACAATGCCGCGCCAGCCTGGTCTCCTCGCGGAAATTGGATCGCCTATATTTGCCGGACTCCGAAGAAGGAGTACAAGCTATGTTTGATTACCCCGGACGGCCAAAAACGTGTCCAGCTGACTGCGGGCCCTGGGGTTGACGATTCTCCGTCCTGGTCGCCTGATGGGCGGCATATCGTGTTTAGTTCTACGGCCGACGGGAAAAGCCAGATCTACATGATTAATGCCGACGGCAAGGATCTCGAGCGTATTACGTTTACTGGAACGCACAACAGCGCGCCGACGTGGTCGCCGGCGTCATAATTGAGGGAAACGGGCATTGCACGACGTTCCCACTGTATGCAGGAGGGGACACTATCTACAGAAGGAGTCACTGATATGAAAAGGGCATATGGCACAATCTATTTACCGTTGATACTTGCAGTGGTGGTGCTGGGAGCGCCAGGATGTTCTAAGAAGGCCGTCCAGTCCGGTGGAGATACGCAGTCTTCGCAACAGGGCATGGCCAAGGGATCTGGGTCTTCAGGGTCTTCTGTTTCAGGATCTTCAGAGTCTTCTGCTTCAGGGTCTTCTGATGGAGCGACCAGCGGCGGCGTAAGTCCGAACTTTCCCGATACCGCGCTCTCTGGTCGCGATGCCTCGAGCGGGCTTCGCGGACTGGATAAGAGTCCTTCCGAAGAGCGGGTAGGGAACGGGGGCAACACCTTGTTGGCCAAGGCCGATCCGGGCAGCGCCGGACGCCAGATGGATGAGATCCGTGCGGAACAATCCGCCTCGACTGCAGCGGGGTTGCGGGACGTCTTTTTTGCCTACGATAGCTTCTCAATTTCGGAAGAGGGACGTCAGGCCCTTTCCCGTAATGCCGAATGGATGAAGTCGAACTCCGGTGCGCAGCTGAAGATCGAGGGGCATTGCGACGAGCGGGGCACGTCCGCCTATAACTTGGTGTTGGGCGAGAAGCGTGCAAAATCCGTCCGGAACTATCTCGTCGAGCTTGGCGTGGCTGCCAACCACTTATCAGTGGTGTCTTATGGCAAAGAGCGGCCATTCTGCAAGGAGCATGCAGAATCGTGTTATTCACAAAATCGTCGCGGGCATGTGGTCGTCAAAACAGGCAAGTAAGATGAACGGTCGTGTTCTCCATCAGATGCGGTTGAAATCTCGGGAGAGTCGTACTCCTCTCGGCGGGGGTTTGTCGAAAGACCGCACGAGGCTAGAACTGCAGCAACAAGCGAGGTGCGCTGTGGCTGTGGTCATGGTTGTCTTGGTCGCGCTCCTGTCCGGTTGCGTCGCGCAGCAGGCTGATCTCAAGCAGACCGAAAAGACCCTGCAGCAGCGTATGAGGCAGCAGGACGATCAGCTCTCGCAAACCAGGGCTCGGCAGAGCCAGGAAATTTCTTCGCTTCGCGATGAGGAGTTGCCTCGCTTGAAAGGGAAACTCGAAGAGGCACTGCACCAAGCGCAGGATCTTCAAGCCAAACAGGAGGATCTCAAGCATCGGTCGGCGCAGCTGGAGCAGCAGACGAAAAAGCTGGAGCAACTGACGGCGAAAATGGATGCCGAGAGCACGACGCGACATGTCTGGGTGCAGAAAAGCCTCGACAATCAAGATGCCAGAGTCGCCGCTCGACTTGATGAAATCTCCAAGGCAGTGGATATGGCGCTGGCGGCATTGAAGAAAGATCTTGCCGAGGTGGTTCAGCGCACGAACGAAGGGCTGGCGAAGCGGGTGGACGTCAAGCTCGATGAGCAACAAAAGGGATTGGTCGAGCATCAGCATCGGCTCGATCAGGTTTCGCAGAAGTTTACGCAGTTCAATCAGGCGCTCACCGGATTCAAGGAAGTCCTCACGGGACTGAACGAGCGAGCGGGGCAAGAAGAGCAGACCTCGAAAAGCCTCGCGGCGAAAATCGACGCGGACGCCAAAGCGGCATCCGGGCATGCCGCTAAAGTGAACGAGAGTGTCGTGTCGGTCGCCAAAGCGCTGGAATCCGTCGGACAGAAAGTCACCGCTCGATTCGACGAGCAGGATCGCCGGATTGAGACCATTGCGAAGTCGGTGGAGCAGGTCGATCTTGAGTACAAAGCCGCCCTGGCCCAACAGGTCTCCCTGTTGACGCAGCGATCGGCGCAGGCGTCGAGTCACGAATCTTCAAGGGGCGAACGATCCGAGGCGGAGCCGGCTCCAGCCCAGGGGGCGCAGAATGACTCGGAAAGCGTCGCTGCCCAGGTGTCCGTGATCCCGGCGCCTCAAGAAGCGCCGCCCGCTCAACCGAAGCACAATGCCGAGTCTTCGGACAAGAGCCGGTATGAGCGTGTGCTGGCGCTCTTTCGAGAGGGAGATCTTGAAGGCGCCCGTCAAGGGTTTGCCGCATTTTTTGCGGAGTATCCCAATTCCGATCTGGCCCCGAATGCCCGTTACTGGTTGGGCGAGGTCTACTACGGGAAGAAAGACTTTCGGAAAGCGATCGATGCCTATGATAAGGTCGAACTGGATTACCCCCGTAGTGAAAAGGCGCCCGCTGCGCTGCTGAAAAAAGGCTACGCCTATTTGGCGTTGAAGGACAAGAAGCGTGCGTCGTCGGCATTTAAGCAAGTGGTTACGCGGTATCCCAAAAGCCCTGAGGCGGGGAAAGCGTCGGATAAACTGGTTCAGCTCAAGGAGGTTCGGTAACCCGCATGGATGACCGTCGCGCGTCTGCTGTCATGACCTTCGGGGCGCTTGTCCCGATGTTGCTGCTCACCGGCTGCGCCAAGCATGCCGATTTTGTCGAAGTCCGTGATCAGCTCTCGACGATCTCTCGATCGCAGGATCAGGACCACCAGCGGGTGGACGCAGTGTTGCGTCGATTAGAGTCGGTTGAGCACGCCAAGGATGCGGAGTCCAGTAAATCACGATTCGATGACCTGGCCGCCCGCCTCCAAAAAATTGAAAGTCGCCTAGCCAAGCTCGAAGACGCGAGTGGACAACTTTCGGCGAAGCTTGAGCCCTCACCGTCGGAACCGCGGCCGTCCAAAGCACCTAAGCCGGCGGCGTCAGCGGAATCGTCAACGATCGTGCCGGGTGTGCCGGGGATTACACCAACCTCTGCCTTCAACCTGGCCTATAACGATTACCTCAATGGAAAGTATGAGCTCGCCGTGGCCGGGTTTCAGCGGTTTACGAAAGATTTCCCGGGGACTTCGCTGACTCCCAATGCCCAATACTGGTTGGGTGAGTCGTATTACAACTTGAAGGACTACGGACGAGCCATTCAGTCGTTTGAGTATCTTGTGGCGGAATATCCGGGCAACGAGAAGGTTCCTGCCGCGCTGTATAAACTTGGGCTGGCGACGGCAGAGACAGGTGATCTCGTAAAATCGAGGAAGAATCTGAAGCGTGTTCTCGAAGAGTTTCCCGCATCCGACGAATCCAAATTGGCGAAGAACAAGTTGGCCGAAATCAGATGAGCGTCGCCGTACTGCGACGTCCCACCCCTTCACTGGCTCATCGTCCTTGAGGAGTCTCATGCCGTGCTGACGACCGGCGGCAGTGGGAAGATTCACGTCTTGCCGGGCGACGTCGTCAGTCGCATTGCGGCAGGTGAGGTGGTCGAGCGCCCTGCCGCGGTGGTGAAAGAGCTCGTTGAGAATAGTCTCGATGCCGGCAGCCGCTCCATCACCGTCGATATTAAAGACGGCGGGCTCACCCTGATTCGTATTACGGATGACGGAGAGGGGATGATTCGTGAGGACGCGCCACGCGCATTTGAGCGGCACGCGACGAGCAAACTCCGGTCCGATCAGGATCTCTGGTCCATCCGTACAATGGGATTTCGGGGAGAAGCGCTCCCGAGTATTGCCTCGGTGTCCAACGTTCGGGTGACGACGGCCACGCAGTCTGGTGAGGTGGGTGCTGAGTTTCAGGTGAAAGGCGGAACGATCGGGAAGATCGTGGACGCCCCGCCGGTCGCAGGGACACGAATCGAGGTGGCCGATCTGTTTTTCAATCAGCCCGCCCGCAAGAAGTTTCTGAAGTCGATCCCGACTGAATTTTCTCACATCAGCCGCGTCATTCAGCAGGCGGCGCTTGCCTGGCCGTCCGTTCATTTTCGATTGACGCACAATGGTCAGGAGATCGTGAACTATCCAGCCGTCTCGTCGGACAAGGATCGAGTCGGTCAAGTGTACCGTCGCGCCTTTCTCGATCAGAGCCTCTCCGTACAGGCGGCTCAACCGGCGGCCAGGATCAGCGGGTATACGATTGATGCCGTCCATGCAAAATCTTCCCGCACGCCACAGGAGTTGTTTGTGAACCGGCGTCCCGTGCGCAATGCCGCCGTATTTCATGCGGTCGCCGAAGGGTATGGGGCGTTTCTGCCCAAGGGACATCATCCGCTCTTCGTCTTGTTTCTGGATGTCGACCCGGACCATGTCGATGTGAACGTCCATCCCACCAAGCGGGAAGTTCGATTTTCTGAGACTGACGCGATTCATCAACTGGTGCGGCGAGCTGTTCGCCAGGCCCTGGGGACGTCAGACCGGTTGGCTATTGCCCTCGGGAGTTCGTTGGGGAGCTCGGTGGAGGGTCGATCAGGTGTTGCCCCGGTACCTGCTTCTGTTCCCTCGTGGCCAGTGCCGCCCTTGGGAGGCTCATCTGGCGAGCGTTCTCCGATCGGCGAGCAGACACCTCACGCAAGCGTGAGGTCTGGAGCGGATGCTCAATTGGCGTTTGTGAGCGAAGCGGCGGAACCGTACGTCCGTGTTCCTTCAACTGAAGTCGTGGCGTTCGGGCAACTCAATCGAACGTTCCTTGTCGTTCAAATTGGGGGCGACCTGACCGTGATCGATCAGCACACCGCCCATGAGCGGGTACTCTTCGAACGGCTGTATCGGGCGTGGACGGCACGCGGCATTCAATCTCAGCCCTTGCTCATCCCCGAGTCGGTCGAGTTGGCGGCTCCGCACGCCGCACTCTTACAGCGTTATCACGGTGAGCTCGAGAAGCTTGGACTTGGACTCGAACCGTTTGGGGCATCCGCGGTCTTGATTCGGGCGGTTCCGGTGGGTGTGGGAACGATCAATCCGGAGACGTTCATCCAGGATCTCCTCGACGATCTGAGTCAATGGGACAATGCCTCCAGTTTGGAGGCGAAAGTTCGACCAGTATTGGCGTCGTTGGCCTGTCATGCGGCTGTCAGGGCGGGCCGTCCCATGGAGTTGCCGGAGATCAAGACGCTGGTCGAGGACTGGATGGTCGAAGGGGAAATCACGACCTGTCCCCACGGTCGACGGACTTCTTTTCGGCTCAGTACGGAGGACCTGGAAAAGATGTTCGGTCGGGCCGGTTGGTAGTTCGGGGATCATCGTCGAGGGAGCATGTCGAAGTTATCGGAGACCCTGCGTGAACGTCGGCCCTTGGTCGTGCTGCTTGGCTCCACGGCGGTGGGGAAGAGCCGGATTGCCGTGCAGGTGGCGAAGCGTTTTGGCACCGATGTCCTCACCGCTGATTCGCGCCAGGTCTATCGGGGGATGGATATCGGCACGGACAAGCCCACGGCGGAGGAGCGCCAGGATGTGTCGCACCGGCTCATCGATCTGGCCGATCCCGATCAGATATTCAATACCGGGTGGTATCGGCAGGCGGCGCTCGCAGAAATTGACCGGTTGTACGCGGCGCAACAATTACCCTTCGTGGTCGGTGGGACGGGGCTCTATATTCGAACGTTGGTGCGGGGATTGTGTCCGGCTCCCCCGTCTGATCCAGAGGTCAGGGCTGAATTGATGAAGGTCAGCAGGGAAGAGGGGAGAGGCCACCTCTATGCGCAACTCGTTCAGGTCGATCCTGAAACTGCGGCCCGGTTGCACCCGAACGATGAAGCCAAGGTGATGCGGGCCTTGGAGGTGCATCGATTGTCAGGGCAGCCGATGTCGGCGATGCACCGGCAGCATGCGTTTCAGGACAATGCCTTTGCCGCGTTGTTGATCGGCCTGCACCGTCCGAAAGACGTGCTGTATCGGAGAATTGAGGAACGAATTGATTGGCAGCTGGCTCATGGAATGGTAGAAGAAACCCGATCCTTGCTTGATCGCGGCTATGGGCGACAATTGGGTGCCATGAAGGGATTGGGGTATCGGCAAGTGGCTGCCTACTTGGCAGGCGAGTATGGTTACGATGAAATGGTTCGGCGGTTCAAGCGCGACACCAGGCATTTTGCAAAACGGCAGATGACATGGTTTCGAAAAGAGCCAGGTATTGTGTGGCTGTCGGTCGATGAAGAAGAACCTCTTCAGCGAACGGTGGAGCGAGTCGTCGTACTCATTGATCAGTTTCTTGGATCGTTGGAGGGGGCCGTGCATTCAGTCGTGATGCAGCAGACGGCGTTCGGAGAGGGAGCAGTATGAAGGGAAAGAAGATGGATGGGCAGGCTTCGGTGGGGGTCATTGGGGGGAGCGGACTCTACGACATTGAGGGACTCAAATCTGTTCGCGAGATTCGGGTGCGCACCCCATTCGGCGCCCCATCTGATGCGATCATCGTGGGCACGCTTGAGGGGACACGCGTGGCGTTCCTCTCCCGGCATGGACGTGGACATCGGCTGAATCCGAGCGAGATCAACTATCGGGCCAATATCTACGCACTCAAGTCTCTTGGGGTTTCCCGTGTGATTTCTGTAAGCGCCGTCGGGAGCATGAAAGAGTCGATTGAGCCGGGCGACGTGGTTATTCCCGACCAGTTCATCGATCTCACAAAACGGCGCGCCTCCACATTCTTTGAAGGAGGCATCGTGGCGCATGTCGCATTTGGCGAGCCGATCTGTGCTGCCCTGGCGCAAGCCCTCGCCTCGTCCAGTGAAGGGCTCGGGGCATCTCTCCATCGGGGCGGCACCTATCTCTGTATGGAGGGCCCGCAGTTTTCGACGAAAGGGGAATCGCAGCTCTATCGGCAGTGGGGAGTCGATGTGATCGGGATGACCAATATGCCGGAAGCTAAGTTGGCGCGTGAAGCGGAACTCTGCTACGCGACGATGGCGCTTGTAACTGATTATGATTGCTGGCACCAAACCGAGGAAGCCGTCACCGTCGAAGCCATCCTCGCGACGCTCCATCAGAACGTAGCCCTGGCAAAGCAAATTCTTCGGAAGGTTGTGCCGTCTGTGGTCGAAGCCCCGGCATGCCCCTGTCATCGGGCGCTGGATACTGCGATTGTGACTGCCTCGAAAAGTATTTCTGCAGCCGTCCGGAAGAAGTTTGCGGTACTCACACAACGTGTGTTGGCGCCAAAGAAAGGAGCGCGTTGAGTCATGGGGAAACTGTTAGTGGTTGGATCAGTCGCGCTCGATACGGTGAAAACTCCATTTGGCGAGGGGACAGATATTCTTGGAGGGTCAGCCACCTACTTCTCGACCTCGGCCAGCTTCTTTACCTCGGTGGCGCTCATCGCCGTGGTGGGAGAGGATTTTCCTCAGCAGCATGTCACGTTTCTGAAGAGCCGCGGCATAGATTTGACGGGGCTTGAACGGCGACCTGGGGCAACCTTCCGCTGGAAGGGTGAGTACACGCACCAGCTCAACGAAGCCCATACGTTGGACACCCAGCTCAATGTCTTTGAGACCTTTCGTCCCAAGATTCCTGAAACCTATCGATCGCCGGACGTCTTGTTCCTGGGAAACATTGATCCAGAGCTCCAGCTCGATGTGCTTCAGAAAGTCGAGCGCCCTGGGTTGGTGGCCTGCGACACGATGAACTTCTGGATCAATGGCAGGCGCGACGCCCTCTGGAAGGTGTTGGAAAAGGTGGATATCCTGATTATTAACGACGGTGAGGCCCGCGCATTGGGTCAGGATTCAAACCTGGTCAAGGTGGCGAAGCTGGTGCTGTCGAGAGGTCCCAAGCACCTCATCATCAAGCGTGGCGAGTATGGAGTGTTGATGTTCAACGGGAGCCAAGTCTTCGGCGCTCCGGCCTTCCCGCTCGAAGATGTGCGTGATCCCACGGGTGCCGGCGATACCTTTGCCGGAGGGTTTTTGGGCTATCTGGCGGCGACAGGAAATCGATCAGCCGAGGCCATGAAACAAGCGATTATCTTCGGAAGCGTTATGGCGTCGTTTACCGTAGAAGCCTTTAGCCTTGACCGATTACGTGTCCTGGATTACAAAGAGATTCAAGCTCGCTTCAGCGAGTTCAAGCGGTTGACCCATTTCGAGGATATTGAGTGAGTCGATTGACCCGGATTAGGCATGGCGGTGTTCGGCTTAGCAGAGTAGGGGCTATGCTGAGTTGCGCCCTGGCTTGGGTTGGGCTGCTGAGCGTGCTCGGGGGCTGTGCGATCAGCGAGGAGACGATCCAGAAATCGCAAGGCTACTACCAGGAGGGTGTGGCGAGTCTGAACGGGGATCGGCAGAAGGCCTTTGTCTCGTTTCAGAAATCCGTTCAGCTGAATCCGAATAACAAAGAATCTCGATACGCGCTGGGGCATATATATGCCATCCAAGGAAAGTTGCCCCAAGCTGAGGAGGAGTTCAGGGCGGCAACGAGGATCGATGAGTCCTTCTCCGATGCCCATAATTATCTTGGACAAGTACTGGCGGCACAAAATCAGTGGGCAGATGCGATCAAGTCCTATCGTCTGGCGCTCGCGAATCCCTTGTATGCAACTCCAGATAAGGCTCGGGTGAATCTGGGGATGGCATTGGTTCATCAGGGAGATTTTCAAGGGGCGATGGAAATGTTCGAGGATGCGTTGACCGTGAATCCGCCTAATGTGAATCCGGTCATGACCCATCTGGAGTTGGGCCGGGTCTATTACAAGCTGGGATATACGGTCCGGGCCCGTGAGGTACTGACAAAAGTGACGACGTTGGATAAAGGCGGGGAGTTTGCGGCAGCCGCCACGGAATTGTTGACTCGATTGAAGTAGTAGGGGATCTATGGAATCGGTTGGCGAATTTTTCAAGCAAGTTCGAGAGACGAAGGGGCTGACCGTAGACGAAGTGGCGTCGAAGACCCGTATTCGGTCCGACTTCGTCAAGGCGCTCGAAGATGGGAATTTCGCCATATTGCCCGATCAAGTGTTTGCCAAAGGGTTTGTCCGTTCCTACGCGCGCTCGCTCGGATTGGACGAGGAAGATGCGATCCACCGCTTCATCCAATCGGCAGGAGCCTTTTACGAGAAGCAGGATGAGCGGGTACGTCTCAAGGTCCGCCAGGCTGAGGAGGAGCGGAAGCGTCAGGCCAATCGAAAAGCGGTGGCCGTCGCGATTGGTATTGCCGTACTCACCCTAATCTTCCTGTTGAGCCGTGAACAGTCCTCCGTGCTCCGCCGTGGCAATTCGGATCACACCTCAACGAAACGTAGCGCACAGACGGCCAAGGACGCGTCGGACGTGGCTCCACGTCAGGAGTCCGAGCCTGTGGCAGCCGCTCCCAAGTCGAGTGACGTCCCTGCCGTTGTGCCAAAAGCGACCACGGAAGCTCGTCGTCCGGAGCCTGCGATTGCTCCTGTGGTAGCCTCCAAGCCAGAGCCTGACGCGGTATCGACGGCGTCGCCGGGAACAGATGGGCCGCTAGGGGGAATTTCTTTGGACGGTGCTGGAGCAGCCTCTGATGGCCAGCTGGTGTTAGATTTGGAGGCGACAGAGTTGAGTTGGGTCGTCGTGCAAATCGACAATGGCAGTCCGCAAGAGGCGCTGCTTCGACCGGGAGAGAAAGCGCATTGGAAGGGGCAGGACCAGTTTATCTTGACCCTTGGCAACGCCGGTGGGGTGAAGGCCGAGTTAAACGGTAAACCACAGAAGCCCTTCGGCCCGAGCGGGAAAGTCGCCCGCGATGTCGTCCTCAAGCGATAGGGAATTCGACGTCCTTCCCAGTGACTCATTCCCTCTCCATTCTTTTCTTTGCAGTATTGTTCAAACCGGCGAGACTTCCATATCATGACTTGATGAATTGGCCTCAGGCTGGGTGGGACACATCATGGTCAAGAGTGGTGGGATCGCGTTTGTCTAGAATGAGGCGGACAGGGTGTGGTTGAGGCTCAAAGGTGTCACGATAACGGAGAAACCGGGAAGAAGCTCTATCGGGCAGCGGTAAGTGCGCATATTCTCTAGCCTCTCTTCAGGCATTGTTGGCATGGGGTTTGATCTTTTTCCAGGCAGAGGAGAGATCGGGATGAGGGATTGGAGGGGAGACGGGGGATGATTTCTTGACAAAAAACAAAAGGCGTTGTTATAGTCCGACCGTTTTAACGGACTCTTGAGAGACGTGTTCACAAGCCAGCGGTTTCAGGCCAATTTCATGTGCGGTGGGTTCAACACAAAGGAGGACGTGTGATGGGGTATTTGTCCAAGTTTTTGGGAGTCAGTGCAGCGCTTCTGTTGTTGTCGGCCACGGGGGTGGGAGCCGAAGAGCGCGATCCGCTCAAGCCCCGCGTGCCAGCCGATCAAATGGTCGATGCCAAGCAGATGAAGAACCCAGTTGCCGCTACTCCTGAGAGTATCGCCAAGGGTAAGGCGTTGTTCGAGGGGAAGGGCACCTGCTTCAACTGTCATGGGAAAGAAGGCAAGGGCGATGGCCCGGCCGGCGCGATCTTGAATCCGAGCCCACGGGACTTCACGAACTGCAAGTTCCACAAGAAGCGGAAAGATGGCGAGCTCTTCTGGGTCATCAAGAACGGCAGTGCAGGAACTGGGATGGTCTCCTTGATTCCCGCTGCCATCACGGAAGAAGAAGCCTGGG
>JAHFES010000021.1:2824-27423 GCA_023248355.1 Nitrospiraceae bacterium | reverse complement strand
GCGCCGCCGCTGCCGCCCTTATCCGCAGCCCCCCGTCCACTACACTGCGATTCATCGACCAAGGCTAAATAGGAGCCGGCGTTGACTTTGGCATCGGCGCGCAGACTTCCCATGAAGCACATGATCATGTTCACCGTAGAGATCCGTTCGAGGACTTGATCCTGAACAAATTCGTTTTGAGTGTCGGTGACGTAGGCCCCTACGGAGGGAGCGGCGGACACAGGATTCCAAGAGGTCAGCAGTGCTGACAACGTGAACCAGGCAACCCAAAGATGGTCAACGCGTTTCATCTCGATCCTCCACGTTTTTGATCGTTGATCTTAATTCGCCGTCACGACATTCACCTGGGACGGCACTGCGATTCCCGACACCGATCCAGAAGACACCGGACTCGATGAGGTTGAGTTGTCCGGACATCCCGCGACGACCAAGGCCGCCCCGAGCACAGCAACGAACGATAGGAGCCGAAGCATGTCCATATCTCCTCCTTGATGCCGGTTAGTACATGCGGTTCCACTTTGAGACGTTATTGCACCTCTGTACTAATCGGCTGTGCGGCTGAAAACTTTAGCCCGTATTATTCATGAAGGTTCGTTGGGAAATCGTGCCCCAAAGCCAGGCTAGAGGCAGAAGGCGATAGGCAAGAGGGAAGAGAAGTGCTTCGGATCTGAGTACTGGCCTCTGGCCACTTGCCCCTCGCCCGAATATCCGTGATTGCAGCAGAGGCTTCTTGAATAATGCGGGGTAGGGCATGGTCGAGCCCTTGGGGAGAAGGGAGCGTCCCAAATGGAATGGTTAGGGTGGCGGGGATTGGACAGGTACGACAGAGCCACCGAGCGCAGGGAAACACCCCCAAGCCGCAGCGCACTTGATCCATGGAGAGGATCAAATGCCGCCGTCGGGGCGCTGAAGTGTCTGAGCGCTTCTGCGGTCAGCTCCACCCGGTGGCTCCCGATGTCCTGCTCCACGTCCTCCTCCTCTCGATCCTTCGCTTGTACGGGCTTGACGGCCATACCGTGGAATGCTACGAAACCGACAGATCGAGAGGTCTTCATGCAGACTCGGATCAACGGGATCAACTTGGCATTCAACGATCACGGGACCGACGCGCCTCTTTGGCATTACACCCTCGACCAAGCCGCCGACGATGTCCGAGCCCTGTTGGATCATCTATCGATCCAATAAGCTGTATTTGTCGGACTCTCGATGGGTGGGTATATTCTGTTTGCGTTCTATCGGAAGTATGCCGACCGCGTGAAAGGATTAGTCCTCGCCGACACGCGAGCGCAGGCAGACACAGAAGAAGGAAAAGAGAGGCACTTTCAGATGGCGCAAACAGCCTACAAGAAAGGGCCGTCAGCCATCGCCGAGATCATGATCCCGAACCTCCTGAGCCCCGTAACCATCCAGACGAGGCCGGAGATTGTTCGGAACGTCCGGGCGATGATCGAAGGCAACCACATCAGCGGCATTGCGGGGGGACTTGATGGCGATGGCCGAACGACCTGACTCCATTCCGCTCTTGAAGCAGATCACCTGCCCCACGCAGATCATCGGCGGCGAACTGGATCTTGCGACCCCGGTGTCAGACGCGAAACTCATGGCGGATCACATTCCAGGCGCGCGATTGGCCGTCATTCCAGGAGCCGCACATCTGTCGAATGTGGAACAGCCTGACATCTTTACTCAAATCGTCCGATCATTCGCTTCAGACCTGGCGAAGGGGCGCTAGTCTGACTCGCCCACGCTGCCTCGGCGGATCAGTTTGAGGAATTCCAGGCGGGTTTGTGGCTGGCTGCGAAACGCTCCTAGCATGGAGCTCGTGACGGCCACCGTATTTTGCTTTTCTACTCCGCGCATCATCATGCACAAGTGCCGGGCTTCGACCACCACACCCACGCCATGCGCGTTGAGCTTCGACTTCAAAGTCTCGGCAATCTGCACGGTGAGCCGTTCTTGAACTTGCAGCCGTCGCGCAAAGGTATCCACAATGCGGGGGATCTTGCTCAGCCCCACTACTTTCTTATTCGGCAGATAGCCCACGTGGACTTTGCCGAAGAACGGCAGGAGATGGTGCTCGCACATGCTGAAGAAATCGATGTCCTTCACGATCACCATCTCGTCGTATTCGATGGGGAAGAGGGCTCCGTTCAGAAGATGGTCGATGTTGCGTTGATAGCCCTGGGTCATGAACGCGAGCGCTTTCGCGACCCGTTCCGGGGTCTTGAGTAAGCCGTTGCGACCAGGCTTTTCGCCGAGCGCGAGCAGCATCTCGGTCACGAGTGACTGCAGAACATCCAAATCCGCCGGACGTCCATGGCCGCCCATATCCTCGACTGGCCGCCGACGCCGTGCAATCACTCGCTTAGCCATGAGGTCCCCCTGTAGTCTGTATTGTCGGCTTCCCCGCTCCTGAATATTCAAAGTAGTTGTCTCTCGTTTCGATCACCCCGACTTTTTGGAGTTGCCCAGCGGGGAGCTGTGGGGCCAGCAAATCCCAGATCAGCAGGACGAGATTCTCACCCGTGGTGGTTTGATTCGCGAACCCTGGGTCCTGATTCAGGTCATGGTGATCAAAGCGCGTGACAATCCGCTCCGTCACGATTCGGTCAAGCTCCACGAGATCAAGAGCCTGGCCACGGGTTCGTCCTCTGCTTCCAGCCACGGTGACGAGGACAACATAGTTATGCCCATGCCCGTTCGGATTATTGCACTTCCCAAATGCCGCCCAGTTTTCTTCAGGCGACAGATGATCCGTGTGCAATCGATGCGCCGCACAGAATCGGTATCGTCTCGTGATGCTGGTGTGCCCCATAATCCCTTGCAAGGGTCAGCCATGAAAAGACAAAGCCAGGATCGCCCTTACTGTGGACAATCCTGGCTTCGCAGTATCACACAACTTTCAGCGGAACGCCTCTGCCCAAAATCAATTACGCGCTGAAAGAGCTGCCACAGCCGCAGGTGGTCTTTGCTTGTGGGTTCTTGATGGAGAACCCGGAGCCCTGCACGCTGTCCACGTAATCGACTTCCGCGCCTTGAAGTAACGGCGCACTTTGGGAGTCCATGATGACTTTCACATCGCCCTTTTCAATGACCGTATCGTCCTCGGCCATCTTGGACTCAAAGGCCATCCCATATTGATAGCCATGGCAACCGCCGCCACGGACATAGACTCGAAGGCCGATCACGTCCTTCTCCTCGGCCATCAGTTCTCTGATCTTCTGTTCCGCAACCGGTGAAATCGTAACCATCGTCTTCCTCCTCTATTATCTCCAGATCCGCAACCTGCGACCTGGGTTGGCTTAGTGTAACACCTCTCTACCGAATATCAACACCCCGAGCTTCTGTTGCCGCTATGTTCGGGGCCTCCCACTTGGCCTCCGGCACTCGCACGACGACATCCCCCAGCACGCGCGCCTGGCACCCCAGTCGATGCCACGGTTCGCTCAGTGCTTCTCGATCCAGCAGGTCCTGCTCGTCAAAGTCGATCTCGGAAAGTTGCTCGTGCCCGAGTTGAACCTCGACTCGACAAGTGGTACAGGAGGCATTTCCTCCACAATCGTTATTGAGCGAAAAGCCTAAAGCTTTGGCGGCATCAAGCAACGTCGTATTGACGTCGACTTCGCCACTCTTTCCCTCTGGATGGAGGAACGTCACCCGCGGCATGACCGCCTCCTTTAGGAATGGGCCCCAACGCCGGCCGCCACTGCTCGATACGGGCACCGCTGCAACCGAATATGGTCTTCATACTCCTGACGGAACAGCTTGACGCTGCTCTGCACCAACACTGACGCGCCTGTCACGAGAGTACAATAGCCCGTGCCCTTCACAAACCCACAGAGCTGGAGGAGGCTATCAAGATCCTTTTGAGTCCCCTGCCCCTCTTCGATTTTGGTCATGAGCGCGGCTAAGTTAATCGTGCCCATCCGACAAGGCGGACATTGGCCACAGCTTTCGCCTTTGAAGAAATTGGAATATTTGAGCGTCGCGGCCACCATGCAGGTCGCATCGTCGATGACAATAGTGCCCGCCGACCCCAACCCCGTTCCCGCCTTCTTTAACGAATCAAAGTCCATGGGAAGGTCGAGCTGGTCCGCTGTGACCATGGAGAATGCCGGACCACCGGGGAATACGGCCTTGATCTCCCGTCCTCCGGGGACGCCACCACCGCACTTGTCGATCAGATCTCGTATTGTCACACCCATCGGCATTTCATACACCCCAGGCCGATTGACTGCTCCACTGAGCGAGAACATCATCGTCCCAGGACATTTCTCGGTCCCAACCTGGGTGAACCACGCCGCACCTTTATACAAAATTCGCGGGATATTACAGAGCGTCTCAACGTTATTCACGAGCGTGGGCTTGCCATAGAGACCGAAGTCCGTTGGGTAGAATGGCGGCTTCTGCCGCGGCATGGCCGGACGGCCCTGCATCGACTCCAGCATGGCCGTTTCTTCTCCTGCCACATAGCTCCCGTGACCTTCAAATACCTGCAACTCGATATCAAACCCGCTCCCGAGCGCATTTTTGCCCAGGAATCCTCGTTCTTTTGCCTGCGCTAAGGCCTTTTTCAGATTCTCGCGCTCTTCCTCATACTCATGGTTCACATAGATGAAGGATGCTTTCGCCTGCACCGTGTATGACGCAATGAGACAGCCTTCGATCAATTGATGCGGTAATGTTTTCAGCAGATAGCGGTCCTTGAACGTCCCTGGTTCATGTTCTCCCGCATTGCAGACAAAATAGCGTTCCTTGACCCGGTGATTCAGAACCTTGTCCCACTTTATTCCAGTGGGGAACCCCGCCCCGCCCCGCCCGCGCAGACCAGCCTTCTTCAACTCATCAACCACCTGAGCAGCCTTCAACTCCTTGACGCAACGCTTCCAGGCTTCATATCCCCCGACCTTGAGATACCCTTCGATCTCCCAAGGGGCACCCTCGAGCTTTTGGACAAGGCGTGGTTCTGTAGCGATCGACATAGTCCGTCCCGCGAGAAAAATCAGAAGTTTAGAGGTCGTACTATACGGCTCCCTACCCGCTGCCGTCAAGGTAAGAGGCCTAGAATAGGCCTGAATCTCAAGCAGTTAGGACTAGGGGGCCTATCTAGGCCTGGGCATAGAGGGCAATGGGGAAAAATGTGATGGAATGAGCCAGGGAAGCTCGCCGGTGGGGCGGCCCACCGGCGAGAGAACGAAACGTCTATTTGAAGTGGCTGCCAGCCCCCATGAAGAACAACATGGGAATCGAGAGCATGAAGTTCACGCGCGAGGCAAGAAGCGCAGTCCGACCCCATTGAGCCATCTCCGGCGGTGCCGGTGTGCCCTGGGCTGCAGCGGCGACTGCCGCAATAATCTTCTTCTGGTTTGGCCAGATAATCCCATGGACGTTCCCCAGCATGATGATGCCCAACAGACCACCGATTGCCAAGGCATAGGCTCCAGTTCCACCGTGGCTATAGAGCTTGACGTACAACACGATGCCGGCCAACACCGTCACCGTCGCTCCATGCCGGAACCAATTGAGGGCCGCAGGCATCAGTTTCGGGATCACGGCATTCTTGGTCGGCCCGTCCAGGCTCTTCAAGAACGCGGCATTGATGAGGTTGAAGAAATACAACAACCCAATCCAGGTGATACCCGCCAGCAAGTGGACCCAGCGGATGACCAGGCCGAACCAGTCGGCTTCTCCGGCCCCAATGCCGGTCAAGCCCAAATACACGACTATCAATACGACGGCAAGTGCGAATCCTGCACCCATCGTCTTCATAGGATCTTCAAGAAATTTCATAGCTCCCTCTCGTCAAACGGTTTACTGCTAGGCCGATGTCTGTACTGCAGCCACGCAGCCTTGTCAAGCCGGCCGAGCCCGCCATTCGTCAGTCGTCAATCGGGGGTCAACCCCTACGGTTTCAGTCGAATGACGCTTGACGGGTGACGGGCTTTCTTACGCCATGAGCCGATCGACTGTCGCACAGAGATCCCGCACGGCATTGGCGGACACTTCAAGCGCCGCTTGTTCGTCAGCCGTCAGCTCGTATTCCATGACTTGTTCTGCCCCACCACGGCCGATTTTCACCGGCACACCGACCACCACATTTTTCAGTCCATATTCACCTTCACAGAGAACCGCTGTCGGCAGTACCCGTTTCTGATCCCTCATGATGGCCTCAACCATAGCCACTGCTGATGCTGACGGTGCATAGAAGGCACTGCCTGTCTTCAAGAGACCAACGATCTCCGCCCCCCCCTCACGTGTCCGCTTCACGATGGCATCCAAGCGCTCTTTCGACATGAGTTCCGAGACTGGCCGCCCCTTGACCGTCGTGTAGCGCGGCACCGGCACCATCGTGTCGCCATGTCCTCCCAGCACCATGGCCTCAACATCAGGCCCTGGAACACGTAATTCGGCTGCTATAAAGGTACGCATGCGGGCAGAGTCGAGCACGCCCGCCATCCCCAGCACTCGCGATTTCGGCAATCCGGTCGCGCTGCGCGCCACATGCACCATCGCGTCCAGCGGATTGGTGACGAGAATCAGGATGACATCCGGCGAGCGAGAGACGAGTTCCGTCACGACGGATTTCACAATCTTCGCGTTCGTCGTGAGCAACTCATCGCGGCTCATCCCCGGTTTTCGCGGGATGCCGGACGTGATGACCGCCACCGACGAACCAGCGGTTTCATCATAGCCATTCGTCCCGACCACGCGCGTGCTGTACCCGCACACCGGCCCGGCTTGTGAAATGTCGAGCGCTTTGCCTTGCGGCACACCCTCGACGATATCCACCAAGACGACATCGTAGGCGTCCTTCTCAGCCAACCGCTGCGCCGTCGTCCCGCCGACATTCCCCGCACCTACCACTGTAATCTTTGGTCGCCCCATGCTTCCTCCCGTCAACCGTCATTCGTCATTGGCCAATCGAACCATCCTGATCTTTCGATTGACGTATGACGAGTGACGTCCCTTCCTAATGCCCCTCATGCTCGGTCCACCCCGCCACTTTGAAATTGATCGTGCAGACGAAATTCTCGCCATCGTAGAAGTTCACCTTGATTTTCTTTTTTCCGTACGTGTTTGCCAGAAACTCTTCCGGATTGTCGACCAATGCCTGAAACCCACCGGCTGGGTACTCGCCAAGTTCGTGAAACACGACGATCATCCCTACCTTCACTTCTTGAAGAATCTTCGCCCAGCAGCGGGGATAGACTTCCCAGAACTTAGCCTCAATCATCTCCCTCGTCGGCTCCAGGCGGTCTTCACCTGGCTTCATCGGCTGCGCGAACTTCGCCAGCCGACGCACATAGGGATATTGATGCCCAGTAAAGAGCTTGTAGAGCCAGGGCGGTACGTTCGGTTTTCCAGATTCGCTCTGCATTAGCCCGCAAGACCCCGCGACGCGTGACGCGTGACGCGTGACGCGCGAGCCGCCTGATCGAACTTGTCACTTGTCACCTGTCACCTGTCACTGTATTACGTCGCCAACTGCTGATAGATCCAAGGGAGCCTGGTTGGGAGCGATTCAACTCGATCGATGACGGTGTATTGTACGTCGCCGTACATGCGGCGCAGGTAGAAATCCGCTTCCCGATCGATCGTCACACAAAAGGGATCGACCCCATGCCGTCGGGCTTCCCGCAACGCAGCCTTCGTATCCTCTAACGAATACTCGTCCTTATAGTCGCCATCCAATGGCCGCCCATCGCTGAGCAGCATGAGGATGCGGGTTTTCACCTCGCGCGCCAGCAACTTGGCCGTCGCATGACGAATCGCCGCACCATCGCGGTTCTGCTGGCGCGGGCCAAGTCCACCCAACCGATGGGCCGTGGATGCCCCCAATCGATCGTCAAAGTCCTTGATCGTGAGAAAGTCGACGGACGCGCGGCCTTGGCCGGAATAGGCATAGAGGCCATACTGATCGCCCACCGCATCCAGCGCTTCACACAGCAACACCAGGCTCTCTTTCTCGATATCGATCACCCGGCGGCCGCTCTCCACTTGGCGGCTGGTCGATCCGCTGACATCGACCAAGAAGGCCACCGCCACCGCGCGCTCTTTTTTCTCTCGCCTGATGTAAATCCGGTCGCTGCCTTCGAGCCCGGCCTGCTGCTCTGCCGCCCTTCGTACGACCGCATCGATATCCAGATCTTCTCCATCCGCCTGCCCTGCCACGCGACGAAAGGCTGGAGGGCACAGGCTCTCGAAAAATCGTCGCAGCGACTTGATGGCGCTCCGATGCGTAGTGAGCATCGACGTCACGAACTCGTCAGACCCGGCCTCTGCCGGCCGTTCAACGACACGGCACCAATTCATACGATAATCCTGAATGGTATGGTCCCACTCGGGATACCGGACAGCCCGTTCGCCGTGAGATGTTGTTTCAGGCACCGCCTGTTGTTCCACTTCAAGCGCGAGCAATTCTTCCACCACCGGAGGCAACGATCGCCCGCCACCAAGCACATCTCCCGATGTGGATTCCTGCTCCCCGCGCCTGGTGCCCTGGCCGGCGCCTGCTCGCTCTTTCGATCCGCCCCCCTGACTCGCCATGCGATCGAGTTCCGCCTGCTGTTCATCAGCCTGCTCGATCTGCTCCTGATCCCGCTTGATGAATTCGGGATTCATGGCGCCGCGATAGACCCAATTGGTCACAGGACGATACTCGCCACCTGTTTGCTCAGACGCAGTCGGCCCCACGCCTAATTCTTGCGACTCTTCATTTGCCTGATCCGCTTTGATCATCTCGGCCCGAGGCGCCAAGAGTTCTTCCATACGGACATAGGCGTCATGGGCGAGACGCACTACCTGTTCTGCCGTGGCCGTGGTCGTCAAGATAGGCTGGCACATCTTCCAGAGGATGGAGACTTCGTCTGTGAGTGCGCGGGGAACGGCGGTCGCTTCCGATTCACCCGTTGAAAGCCGCAACAGGCAATCGACGATCAACTCTTTGACGGTCAGTCCGTGCGCGGGATCACGTGGGGTGACGGCCTCGCCGGCCAATTGCGCTAACTCGCGCCGGAGTCCCTGATACTCCGTCTGAAGCAAAAACTCCACGCGCGCATCTTCCATCACGATCCAGAGATCCTGCATCAGCCGCGGATGGGGATAGAGACGAAACAGCGCCGCCAAGGTCTCCGGCCTCGCCTGCTGCGATCGGCCATACCGCTGACGTACGACCTCAATCAAATCGGTGAGTGGCTCAAGCATGAGCCGATAGGTCCCAAATTCCAAATGACCGGCCTCATGTGCGGCCATCACCAGATACAGTCGTTCGTTCTCTTCCGCAGTGGGATAGCGTCGAAGAATGGCCGGCAGCGAAATCGTGCGCCCGTCGGCACTCACCGTCGCACGGGCAGTCAGCGTTGTCATTGAATCCGGCAGTGCCGTGATCGACACGTCTGTCCCACAGAGTCCCTGAACAAACAGCTTCACCCTTCGGGCCACCTGTCGGAGTGGGACGCCGCTCAATGCTTCTTCAACAGCAGAGAGTGCTTTCTGCGATTCCACCGCGAAATAGGCACGCGCGCCTTCGGGGCTATAGGCGAGCACTTCCATCCCGGCTTTGAACCAGTTCTCGAACCGTGCAGCAGCCTGAGGCACGTCGCCGATCAACCCGATAATCTCAGGGCACCGTCGCAGATAGGAGAGCGTCGCCTCGGCATCCTTCTCGCCGAGTAACGCGCCGTACTGCAAGACCTTCACTTGCCAATCAAGAGACGGCAGCATCCGCATAAGCCGTGGCGATTCAGCCAGCCATGCGATTCCAGACTCGGTTGAATACTCGGCGAGCACCGCTGCCAAGGCCACAACTTTTGACCGAATAGATGCGTGTTCGATGTCGCCCAAGATCGCGGGACTCGTTCGGAGAAATTCCATCGTCGCCATGTAGTCGGGCTTCCCCAGACTATTTGGCGCAATCAATTTCATTCCAAAGGACAGCCAGCGGCGAATTTCATCGAGCGGGAGCACGGGAACGAGGGCTGGGATCTGACGAATGTACTCAAGGCCCACCACCACATCGACTTGCGTCAGTTCGACGCCGATTTCGAGCCAGGGCCGCAATTGATCTGGAGGAACAACGGAAAGAATATGGGGAGCAGTTCGCAGATATTCCAATGTCACGTTGGCATCTTGATCTGCCATCTCAAGCCCAATGGCTAACACTGCGGCTTGCGCGTGAGGCAGTTCAATTACCCCGAGAATGAGCGGGCTGTCCTTGAAATACCTGAGCGCGGTTGCCCCTGACGATTCTGCTAGGGCTACGCCTAGATCGAGCCAGAGCGTGACCTGCGACAGCCCTACGCGCCGGTCCAGTTCAGGGAGTGCCCCAATGGCCGCGCCCGCCGCTTTCCCAGACACCTCTTTCAGTTCATCCAGCAATGTCAGCAATGCCGCAACCACATCCGGTTTGTCTGCCGCCCCAACCAATCGAGCGACAAGTGCCGCTGCGGGTGCAGCCCCCAGCTCGCCGGCCAGCCGATCAATCAAGGCTTTTTGTGTCGAGAAATCCACCATGACTCCCTACCCAAATCGGGCGAAGTTGTGGATTGTAAAGGAGCGAATCCCCCTTGTAAACTAGCCGCTCGCGTCAATTGTCGCCTCTGAGAGGAGCATCCCCATGGCCGAGCCCAAGCAGGAAAGCCTCGATAAAATGTGGAAATACGTGAAGGGGTTTGCTGACAAGAGCGGGACCACCCTGCACCCCAATCCTGCCGTCACCGAAGCCGTCGTGAAGGGGTTAGCCATGCACGTAGACGAACTCGGCAAGCCTCTCTGTCCTTGCAATTTTTATAAGGACAAGCAGGCGGAGGCCAAACTCCGCCGTTGGATGTGCGCCTGCGACGAGATGCAGATCTACAAGTACTGCCACTGTCTCTTGTTTGTGCGGGAAGACGGCATGCCGATCACCGAATACCTCCCAGAAGGCCACGAGGGACGGGACGTCTACGGTCTCGTCACCGACCCGACTCCCGACAAAGGCCGGGCCCTCAAGCGCAAGGCTGCCGCTCCGGCTACACCCCCCGACGAGTCCTCGCCATCAACGGCGTCGCCTGTATGACGACCATGCGACAGGAAAACCGACTCTTGCGCGGAGCCGCCGTCGTGTTCCTGGCCGGCTGCCTCTGGCCCATTCAGGGACGTGCGGTCGAGCCGGCGACGTCACCAGCCCCAGTCCTGAATGAGAAGGAGCTCCTTGCCTACAAGCAAAAAGGACGGGGCACTCTCGCCGGACAGGTATTCCTCGGGGCCTCGTCAGGAAAAGCCATCACGCAGGCAGGAGTGCCTGTACATCTGATTCCGGTCACGCGCTACACCCGCTATTGGTTCGATCACGCCGTGAGAGCCGCCTCGTGTTCACCAACAAGTAACACGACGCCGCCTGAAAGTGCGCCGGCTGCACGTCAGCCTGCCGACTGCGCCCATGAGGCCCTACGACAACTGGAGATGGACAAGCGCGTCCTACCGTATCTCCGCACTACGAGGGCCAATTCGACCGGCCACTTTTGGTTTACGAAGATCCCAGCGGGACGCTACTACATTGTAAGTGTGCTTGAGGGAGGCGCCGGCTCGCAAAAAGAGGAAGGACCTGCGGGGATCGCCTGGTTAACCGTCGATCTAGAAGCAGGAGAAAAAGCGACCAATCTCGTGGTCACCGACTGCAAATCCAGCCTGTGTTAACCCGACATTTTCATCCGATCATTCTTCTTCATCCCGGTAGACTGGCCGCTCCGATCATCGAACCGCTACCGGCCGCACCAGAGATGGCGCCTCCGACAGCGCCACTGGCGGCACTGACCCCAGCCCCGACTGCTGTGCTTGGGCGACCCGGCTGCCTTTGCCGCTTCCTTCCTCAGCCCCGGTTGACTCAGCCGATTGTTTACAGGCGTCGACGTCTTGCTCCGCCACGTCCTTCCCCACTGATCGGAGGTGAGCGTTGGGATACAACACCGGCTTCGTACTGGAACAGACCGAGGGCCACACCATCATGATTCCCAGGTCCAGCTTCGCGGTTGGTCTTACGACGTCACCAATCCTTTCGCCGGCAGTCCGAGCCGGACCAACACATCCTTGGCTTTGCAGGTCTTCAGCAGCACCCGCTTCTGCCGCCCTGCCGCCCCGGCGTGAATCGCGATGCTCGAAGGCGGCACGTCCAGGCGCTCCGCCAGAAACGCGATCAACGCCTCATTGGCCTTCCCGTCCACCGGAGGCGCCGCCACACGGATTTTCAATGCCCCGCCGTGGATGCCGACACATTCGGTCCGTGAAGCCTTGGGTTGAACCTGAACGGTGAGGATCGCGCCGTCCTTGGTGTCCTGCACGATCGGATGAGTCATGCGCGAGGGGAATCGTGATGGCGCACGCTAGAACATCGCTTTGACGAGTTCGAGAATGCTGCGCCGCATGTCCGGATCGTCGGTGATCGGACTGGCAATGGCCACATCGCAAGCTCGCTCCGGCGTCACGCCCTGCTTGATCAGCGTGCCGGCATAGATCAGGAGTCTGGTGCTGACCCCTTCTTCCAATCCGTGGTTCTTGAGGTTGCGGACTTTGCCAGCGAGTTTCACGAGACTCCCGGCGATCGCCTGGCTGATACCCGCTTCCCGTTCGACCACCGTCGTTTCGACCTCAGGGGCCGGATAGTCGAACTCGATCGCCATGAATCGCTGTTTCGTGCTCTGCTTCAAATCTTTGAGGACGCTCTGGTAGCCGGGGTTGTAGGAGATGACGAGCATGAAGTCGTCAGCCGCTTCCACAATCTGCCCCTTCTTCTCGATCGGTAACACCCGGCGATCGTCGCTGAGGGGATGAATAATGACGGTCGTGTCTTTCCGCGCTTCGACGACTTCATCGAGATAGACAATGGCACCGTGCTTCACGCCAAGCGTCAGTGGACCATCCACCCAGACCGTTTCCTGTCCTTTGAGCAGATAGCGCCCCACAAGATCAGAGGCCGTGAGATCTTCGTGGCAGGCAACCGTGATCAGCGGACGCCCCAGCGTATACGCCATGTGCTGGACAAAGCGCGTTTTGCCGCAGCCCGTTGGCCCCTTGAGCATGACCGGCATCTTGCTGCGTGCGGCAATGGTGAAGAGCCCAACTTCTCCGCGGACCTCCGCATAGAACGGCTCCCGCTCGATGCGAAAGGATAGGATGTCGAGTTCGCGTCCTGGTTGATTCATCTGATGACTCGCGTGGAAAAGAAGACGTGCGGGGCCACGATAAACGGAACCGAGGCCGAAGATCAAGCGACGGACGCAGGCCAATGCGACATCGCTCATCACTCATCACAGATCACTCATCACCGGCAATACCGATCAGGCCACCTTCACCCCGTCCAACACCTCGCGGACTTTTTGGGTGAGCACGTTCGGGGTAAACGGCTTTTGCAGAAACGCCGTGTCCCGCTTGACCCCGCCCTGAGCAAACACGGGGTGATCAGGATACCCGGACATGTACAGCACTTTGAGGTCAGGCCGCACAATCGTCAACTTTTCCGCCACCTCCGGCCCACTCATCTGCGGCATCACCACATCCGTCAGCAGCAAATGAATCGGCCCCATATGCTTGGCGCCGGTCAACAAGGCTTCAATGCCATGGCGCGCCACCAAGACGTTATAGCCGTTCAAACGCAGCGCCTCGTGCACCAGCCCACGAACCGCCGGCTCATCTTCGACCAGCAAAATTGTTTCCCGCCCATGTGCCCTGCCCGCCGCACCACCGGCGACTTGTGCTCCTTGCGCGGCCTCGTCGACTCTCGGAAAGAAAATCTTAAAGGTCGTCCCACGTCCAGGTTTACTTTCCACGCCGATCGTGCCGCCGCTTTGCTTCACGATGCCATACACCGTGGAAAGACCGAGGCCTGTACCCTTTCCTGTTTCCTTGGTGGTGAAAAAAGGCTCGAACAAATGGGATTGGGTCTCCTCGCTCATCCCATGGCCGGTGTCTCTCACGGCCAGCAGCACGTAGGGACCTGCTTCCAGCATCATCGTTTCACGTCGGGGCCCTTTCCCGATCATCACATTCCTGGTCTCGATCGTCAGCCGTCCGCCGGTCGGCATCGCATCCCGCGCATTGACGGCCAGATTCATAATGACTTGTTCCACCTGCCCCGGATCGACCTTGATCGATCCCAATTGCTGATCGAGGTCCGCGCACAGCTCAATGATGTCTTCTCCCAACAACCGACGCAACATGCCATCCATGTTCATGACGACCGCGTTCAGATCCACGACCTTCGTCGCCACAAATTGACGCCGGCTAAACGCGAGCAGTTGCCCCGTGAGACCGGCGGCCCGATCGGCGGCTTTCTTGACCTCTTCCATTTCACGCTGCGTGGGATCGCCCGGCGCCAGTCGACTAAGAATCAGTTCGCTGTACCCGCGAATCACGGTCAGGAGGTTATTAAAGTCATGGGCCACACCACCGGCGAGCCGTCCAACCGCCTCCATCTTCTGTGACTGCCGCAGTTGCGCTTCCGCCTGATGCAGCGCATCTTCCGCCCTGGCGCGCTCGCCGAATTGACCGATCTTGAGCCCGACGTCGGCCACCATCTTCAGCAGCTCATCATCCGGCTCCCGCACCTGGCGGCTGAAGAACTCGATCACCCCCTCGATCTCACCGCCGACGCGAATCGGAAACCCAAAGGCTCCATGCAGGCCAACCTTGGCCGCCACTTCCGCTCGAATAAAATTGGCATCCACGGTCACGTCCCTGATCCAGACCGGCTGCCCGTGTTCCCAAATCAGACCGGGGAGCCCCATACCAGGCTTAAAGGACTGCTGCCAGGTCGCCATGACAAATTCATTGGCGTCGATCGTCGCCGCTTTCCACTGATCGAGACAGCGCAACGATCCTGATGGTTTATCCAGTCTCCAGAACACGCCCAGTTCCCACTCCAGGCTTTCCCCGACGGCCTGGATGATCTTGGGCACGGCTTCTTCCAGCGTCACGGACTCGACAAGGACCCGCGTCACCGCATATTGCGAGGCAAGGCGACGTTCAGTCCGACGACGATCCGTGATGTCGCGGATGAAAGCGCTGAAGATATAGGTCTCTCCAATACGGGCCGGTGACACCGACAGTTCAACCGGAAATTCCCGGCCGTCCTTGTGGCGCGCAGCGATCTCGATCCGGCGATTCAAGATGGGCCCGACGCCGGTTTTGAGAAACTCGCGAATCCCGCGGGCATGGGCCTCACGGTCACGTTTGGGAATGATCGTCTCGGTCAGCAGCTGCCCCAAGGCCTCTTCGCGAGACCAGCCGAAGATGGCCGTCGCCTGGGCGTTCCAGTCCGTTACGATCCCGGCAGCGTCGATCGTAATTACCCCGTCGAGCGCCGTGTCGACGATCGCCCGATTGCGCTCCTGACTTTGCAGCAAGGCCGCTTCGGCCGCCCGCGCCCAGGCGCTTTCCTGCTGCGCCTGGCGATATTCCGTACGCAATCGAGCCGTCGACCAGAGCAAGAGCACCAACAACGGAAACCAGACGATGGCCCCGGCTATGCCGACCTTCCAGAGGACGGATCGGATCGGTGCGAGGATATAGTCGCGATCCATGCGCATAAGCACCGTCCAGCCGAATCCGGGAAATTCGCCGAACCCTTTTGTGGAGGCGTATCCCGTGATGATCCGCACGCGACGCCTGAGATGCTCTTCTTCGACAAATCCCGGCGTTCCATCCTCGCTCGCCACAGCCGAGGGAAGCCCCATCGTTCTCAGGTTCAGATTCCCCTTGTGTTCCAGATCGGAATCCACGAACACATCGCCGTGACGCGTCAACATCTGATACTCAACCACCCCGACAAACCCTGCTCGATGCTCCAAGGATCGGATAGTCCGTGTCGTGACCTCTTCGATCGTCGGAACCGCAATGCGGCTGGTAACCACCCCCAGAAAGTTCCCTTGCGAATCAATGATGGGCGCCGTAAAGGCCACCGATTCGATACCATTGTCTGCCTGATGACCGTCCACATCGTCGGCCACAATCTTGCGCCGAGCACGAGCCGCCTGAAACCACTGACTCTGGCCGAAATCCTGCCCGATCAGAGAGTCCTCGGTCGACGCAATCATGACCCCCTGCTGGTTCGTCACACCTAACCACAAATAGACAGGCGTGTAGGCTGTTTTCATCCAGTTCAGATAGCCGGTGAGGTAGGCACGATCGGAGGAACGGAGGGCAAAGGCCCGGGCCATCATCTGCGCATCGCCATACCGTTCAAACAGGAGCCGATCCAATTTGTCGGAGACCTCTGCCGCGGCCAACATGAGTCCTTCTCCGGACGCGGCCACGAGGCGGCGTTCCACATATTGGAGTAGAAACGTCCCTAGGCCCAAGGCGAGCGCCATCATCAACACGATCAAAACCGGCAACCACCGATAGCGGCGGAAATCAGTCGAGACAGGAGACGTTACAGGAAATGCCATATCAGCGCCTCATCACCACCCAGTTATCGAGTACCGCCGTAGGCCGATAGGCCAACTTGGCCTCGCGCAGGCCGGCGAGATCCGCATCATCCATAGCATTGATGTACCTTGCTCCCCGCTTCATCGCGGCACGGCAGGTTTCTCGGAACAGAAACTGGGCCAGCCCTGAGATGGACCGATCAGCCACTTCGAGCAACACACAAAACGTCTGCGGGGTCAGCCAGTAGCCAAACGTGTACGCCACGATCTCCCCATGAAGTCTCGCCACGGTCCCTGAAAGACCAACTCGATCATGCTCCGCAAAGACACGACCATGCGCAACCTTGGCATCCTCAAGAAGGAACCGCCCCATCGAATCGAGGTTCCCACCTTGTTTCCGTGTCGCCCACCGGTCGTACAACGCGAGGCACCCCACATGGTCACTCGCACAGTACGGCTCGATCACAACGATCTGTTCCCGCTCAACTCGATTGCAGAGCGCTCGCTGTGATTTATAACGATCTCCCGCCAATGCCGCAAGTGCATCGGCCTTGTACAGATAGTCTCCACCCTTCTGTGTGCATCGAAACCCAACTCGTTCCAGTTCCTGCTTCTGCGGCTCCATCACATTCTCAATCCGGCTCACCGGCGACGGCCCGTTCCACTGACGCATCAGCTCAAATGCCTCACCTGCCGATTGACTCAGCGGCTCTGACCCGAGTGGAAGCAGCGGCATGAAAAACCCATCCGGAGATTGTGCGAAAAGAAAGAACGTGTCATGCGACTCCATCCACCAATAGGGCAACAGCGACGTCCAGATGTAGTGATAGGCGAAGGCATAGGCTGCCAGAGCCTCAGGGCTCAGGACGTGCGCCAGCGCACGCGCGAAACGCGGAGCATCCGCCCCCGTGAGGGGACGGAGCCGGGCATCAACCCGCAGCGCGGTGAGTCGGGCGGTCAATGTCGGCAACTCCTTGAGGACGACAACATCATCCTGGAATCGCCCAATCAATCGAGGGTTGGCAGCAATGGTCTCGATCATCGGATCGGCCGCAAGCAGGCTGGTGACCCGTTCTGCATGCGCGGCAATCGTACTGGGCACGGCATCACGCATGAAGGGGCACTTGGCATCCCAGCCAAGCAGCACACGTTCTTGAGCCGCATCCCACATCAAGGCCAGCGGATACAGCTGACAATCCACAGGCCGCGCCTCATAGATCCCGCAGTGGTTGGTCGCTGGATCAAAGGCAGGGCACAGATACCCCTCACCCATGGGATTCTGAACGAGATTGATTTGAGAACCTGCCGCGCTGGGAAACGACGCAGTGGTCACGCCCTGCGCCACGGCAGCGGCAATTTCCTGTTGTGTAAAGTAGGGACGGAGGAAACTATCGGCCTCCGGAAAACGGCAGCACACATCACAGCGGAAGCAGGCAGAACTGGGCACCAGCTGGGGCAGTGTCTTCGGCAGGGTCGCAGATAGTTCGGACTCCACTATAAGCCGGTCCATCAGATCCCCATCATACGACGCAGGCTGGGACGTGGCAAGAACGCTTCACTTCCCATCGAAGCTCTTTTGCCTTGCGTTCGGAACACACACATTCTGCGCGTGATAGCCCGCATCGGATTTCGCCCGCACTAATCCGCTCAATTTCTTGACCACGTCCAGCCCTGCTGGGATACTGCACTTGTTCACTGGGTGAAAGGATTCCACCTCCATGGCTGACTCCCGTCCGGGTTCTGACGCGTACGATCCCCAGGCCTTGCTCAATTCCCAGCTCGTGATCATCACGATCATTGACCCCCTTACCCACAAAGCCGTCTTTCAAAACAACTCGTCGCTGACAAAGTTCGGCGACATCTCCAGCCAATCGTGCCATGAGAAAATTGCCGGCTGTCCCGCGCCCTGCGAGTTCTGCAAGATGCCGGAGGCGGTGACACACAACAAGCTGACGGCCAGCGAAGTGCTGCTGCCCAACAACGAAGAGTTCCTGCTCGTCCAATGGGCTCCCATCACGACGCGCAGCGGAGCCGTCCATGTGGTAGAAACCATCACCGACATCACCGTCTTGAAACAGCAGCAGGTCCGAAGCGAGCACCTGGTCAAGAAGCTCTCCGATGCCAATCGCGAACTGCTCCACACCAACGAGAAATTGCGCGATCAGTCCTCACGAGACGGCCTGACCAAGCTGTTCAATCATTCTTATTTCCAAGACACGCTGGTTCAACTGTGTGCCCAATCGATCCGTTCGCTGAAGCCCCTCTCGCTCCTCTTCATCGATCTCGACAATTTCAAAAGCATCAACGACACGCATGGCCACAGCGCCGGAGATCAAGTCCTGAAAGAAATGGGCTGGCTGCTCGACAGCCAGCAGTTGCCGGGACGGAGCCTCGCCCGCGCCAGCGACGTCGCGGCCCGCTATGGAGGGGAAGAGTTCGCGCTGATTCTTCCGGAGACATCAATGGAAGGCGCCTTGAGCGCGGCAGAACGGGTACGCCACCGTGTGACGACGTTGCCGCTGTTGCCTGAATTGGCGATCTTGGCAAACCCACCCCTCTCGTTGACTTGCAGTATCGGCGTAGCCAGTTTTCCTATTCACGCTTCGAGTGCGTCAGGCTTGGTTTCCGCAGCCGATGCCGCCGTGTACGCCGCCAAACGAGCCGGCAAGAATTGCGTCCGCATGGCGACCCCGGTGAGCCCCACACCCCTTGTCCGGTCCTGAGCCGCGTGTTAGCATTCGACGGAGTTCGCACCTGTCCTCGCGAGTTAATCTCCTGCAGGACGACGGCAAAGGATCCTCCCGTTGGCACAGACTGAACCGCTCTGCCCCTCCCTCCGAACAGAAACTGCGCTCACTCGCTGTGCGACGATCCGCGCTCAGTTGAGTGCCGCGGGGCTCTTCGCAGACCCATCCGCTCTCTCTCGTCAAGTCGACACCTCAGCCGTGCAGGCGGCGACATCCTGGCGCATCAGTCCCTGCCCGCTGCTTATTTCCAAGGAACAACTGGAGTTCTTCACGGCTTTAGGTCCACAACTGCTCTCGTTCTATCGAGCGCTCAACCGGCTGTATATGGAAAGCGTGAAGGGCACCCAGCCATCGTGGGTTGCAGGGTACCTGGATCAAGGGAAGCCCGAAGCCTTGGTGACATACAGCCGCATGAAACGATTTCGCGAAGATCTTCCTGCCGTCATGAGGCCAGATGTGATCCCGACACAAGACGGCATGGTCATCACGGAGCTCGATTCGGTTCCCGGAGGCATCGGCCTCACCGCCGCGCTGAGCCGCGCCTACACGGACGTCACTCTTCTTTCGTCACTCGTCACTGGCGAATCCTCTCCGGATGAATCCGAATCTTCCACGCATCACGCGTCACGCGTCACGTCTCACGCATACAAGATCGTCGGAGGACGGGACGGCATGGTGCGTGGCTTTGCCGCGATGCTCAGAGCGTCCCAAGAAGACCACGCCGGCTGCGTGGCTATTCTGGTCTCAGAGGAAGCCAAGGACTATCGTCCGGAAATGTCCTGGCTGGCCGCTCGCCTCCGCGAGCAAGGTGTCGCAGTCTGGTGCATAGAACCGCGTGACATTCGCTTCACCGAAGAAGGACTTCGGCTCCATACCGAACAGGGTGAACAGCCCATCGGATTGCTCTACCGTTTTTATGAACTGTTCGACCTGATGAACATTCCGAAAGCTGAGCTCGTACAATATGCCGCGAAAAAGTCCTGGGTCGCGGTCACGCCACCCTATAAGCCGGCGCTTGAGGAGAAATTGGCCTTCGCCCTCCTCCATCATCCCGTTCTACGTCCCTTTTGGGAAAAGGAGCTCGGCGGAGACTGTTTTCTGCACCTGACCACGATTATGCCGAGAACCTGGTTGCTCGACCCGGCGCCGATTCCTGCGACCGCCACCATCCCCGGCTTACACATCGGCGGGCGCGCGGTCTCACAGTGGGCCGATTTGGCCTCGGCGACCCAGAAAGAACGACATTTCGTCATCAAGCCGTCAGGCTTCTCCGAGCTGGCCTGGGGCAGCCGAGGCGTCTCGATCGGGCACGATATGCCGCAGACGGAATGGGCCGGCACACTCCAGAAGGCGCTCGCCTCGTTTCCCACCACACCCTATGTTCTACAAGAGTTTCACAAGGGCCGGCTCTTCGAGATGGACTATGTGGATGAAGGGACGCAGACAATGGTGCGCATGTCAGGTCGGGCTCGGCTCTCCCCCTACTATTTCGTCTCGGATGGGAAGGCAGAGCTTGCTGGTATTCTGGCAACCCTGTGCCCGGCAGATAAGAAAGTCATTCACGGCATGAAGGATGCCATCATGGCCCCCTGTGCCGTCCAGCCAAACTAGCCGCGCTTCCGGAAATAATCCACAAAATGGCCGTTTCACTTTCATCCTTTTCCTGGTAGCCTAAGACCATCGTGGCATTGACTCTTTATCATGTCGACTGGTGCCCTGAGTGTGAGGTCGTGCGTCAGAAACTCACCGACTTGGGGTTGAGCTATGAAGACATTATTGTTCCGGATATTCGACCCATGCGAAAACAAGTCTACGAGGTCTCTGACCAGTATTTTGTGCCCGTGTTGAAAGACGGTGATACCGTCTTGAGCGAAACGCACGAGATTCTCTCCCACCTTGATACCCACTATGCCAAGACACCCTCGTAAGCCCCTGATTATGTTTTGTGCGCTCGGAACGTCGAGAGGGGGGCTACGCCCCTGCCATCAATGGGTCCACTCTCTCATAAGGAGGCCGTGACGCCCGTGGAGGAATGGAGACGCATACTCGCTGAAAGCATCGTGAAACCGAAGGACCTCGCCGAACGGTTTGGTGTCGACGAAAAAGAAGTGGAAGCGATCGTCGGCCCATACCCCATGCGAATCACTCCGACCGTTCTCGGGACGATCAAAGAAAAAGGCGATGCGATTTGGAAACAGGTCGTCCCTGAGGTGGCCGAACTGGAGGATATCGACGCCGAGGACGATCCGCTCGAAGAAGATCTCATGAGTCCGGTGCCGCACCTGGTCCACCGGTACCCGGATCGTGTACTGCTGATGGTGACCAACCAATGCCCGATCTACTGTCGGTTCTGTACCCGGAAACGGTTGGTAGGCAAACCGGGCTTTCTTAAAAAAGGCGAACTGGATCGAGCCATCACCTACCTGCGCGAGCACACCGAAGTGCGAGACGTGATCCTCTCGGGCGGCGATCCACTGCTGCTGCCCGACTATCTCTTAGAACGCGTCTTCAAAGCCTTGCGAACGATTCCGCACTTGGAACTCATCCGGATCGGATCGCGGGTCCCCGGCACCTTGCCGGAACGGATTACGCCGAAACTCTGCGAACTGGTCAAGAAGTACCATCCGATTTATATGAACTTGCATTTCAACCATCCGGACGAACTGACGCCGGCCGTGAAAGCCGCTTGCGGGATGCTCGCCGACGCCGGCGTCCCGCTCGGAGCACAGACCGTGCTGCTCAAAGGCGTGAATGACGATCCGGACATTATGAAGCGTCTCATGCACCAACTCTTACTGGCGCGGGTGAAACCCTACTACCTCTATCAAGCAGACCTCACCAAAGGGACCAATCATTTTCGAACCACGGTCGAGGCCGGCCTGAACATCATCAAGGCGCTCCAGGGCCACACCAGCGGCATGGCGGTTCCACACTTTGTCATCGATGCGCCTGGCGGCGGCGGCAAGATTCCGCTCTTGCCGGCAGACTATCTCGTTCATATGGATGAAGATGGCGCCGTGCTGAAAAATTACGAAAACAAGACCTTCCATTACCCGCAGCCGAAATCCGGCAGCGGGCGCGAGCTTCCGATGGTCGGGGCGCGATCGTCCTACGAAGGCGCAGCCGAAGCGTTTGCGTCCTGCGGGGACAGCTATCCCGACCGAGACGGCTTTGCCAACTGGGGGAACAGTTGCGGCGGAGATGTGGACGAGCTGTGACAACCAGATCTCACCAGTCCGGCATTCTCCCCTATCAAGACATCAAGCGACTGATCACCGGTCGAGCCATCGCCGCCTCTCCGGCCATTGAGGACCGGCAGATCCAGCCGGCCAGTCTCGACCTTCGTCTGGGACGGAAAGCCTATCGGCTCATCAGCAGCTTCTTGCCGGAGTTATCGGCAATCTCCTCGCGCCTCAACGTGCTCGATTTCTACCAGTCCGACCTCGTGATGTACGAAATGGACTTGACCGACGGCGCCATCCTGGAAAAAGGCCACGTCTATCTGGTTCCACTGCTGGAGAACTTGAAACTGCCGAAGACCCTCCGCGCGCGCGCGAATCCGAAAAGCACGACGGGACGGCTGGACGTCTTCACCCGCGTCGTTACGGATCTCAACGCGGGCTTCGATGAAATCCGAGCCGGCTATCATGGCCCCCTCTTTTTGGAAGTGGTGCCGCGCTCGTTTGCCATCAAGGTGCGCACGGGGCAGTCGCTGAACCAAATCCGATTCGTCCGCGGGGACGCGACCGTGTCCGATGCCGCACTCCACAGGCTCCATCGCAACACGCCGCTGCTCTATCACAACGAGCCGTCAAAGAAGATCGTCGGCAGCCGAGACTTTCGAGCGGAACGCGGCCTCTTCCTCCGCATCGATCTGAAAGGAGAGGACCGGACTGATTCCCGCATCATCGGCTACCGCGCCAAGAAGAACAGCCATGTGATCGACCTCGCGAGAGTCGGGCATTACGCCGCGGCTGATTTTTGGGAGCCGCTCTATCGGCATCGGCACGACAGCCTGTTGTTGGAGCCCGAAGAGTTTTACATCCTCGCATCCAAAGAACGTATTCGAGTCCCGGCGGGCTATGCCGCCGAAATGGTCGCCTATGAAGCGGCCTGTGGAGAGCTGCGGACCCATTACGCGGGATTCTTCGATCCTGGATTTGGGTATGGCAAGGGCGGGGAGATCAAAGGAACCCAGGTTGTCCTGGAAGTTCGGCCACACGACGTGCCGTTCCTGATCCACGACGGGCAAACGTTTTTCAAAGTTGTATATGACAGGATGCTCGACGTACCATCGCAATTGTACGGCACAACCCTGGGGTCTTCCTATCAACGGCAGGCATTGACCCTGAGCAAACATTTCAAGGCATAACCATGGCTCCAACAGACCTTCCCTCACAAGACTCCTCCCAACGCCCGTCGCCAAGCCCGTCAGAAGACGAGACAGGAAGCGATCGGCAACTGAGCGTCGCCGGCAAGATGATCGGCACCGCGCTCATGTTCATCGGGTTCCTGAACGTCTTTCTCTCAATCAGCGGTGGATTCGAAATCAACGCGGTGCCCCTCCTGATCTACTTCGGCGGGCTGGCCGTCTGGGCCAATGCGGCCATCGAGCAGCCCATGGTTCGGTATGGCGTCATGACCGGCGCGATCGTACTGGGATTGGGATTTTTTCACTATGGCGAGGTGCTGTTCTGGCACAAGCAGGTCGTCTTCTGGGCCACGGTGATTATCATCATGTACTTCATGTTTAATGAACCGAAGACACCTACCGCGTGATTCTCCGATGACGATCTCCGTCATCATCCCCACACTCAATGAAGAGAAGGGCCTCGCGCAGATGCTCGTACAGACCTCGGCCTTAGGCTTTGACGAAGTGGTCGTGGCCGATGGAGGAAGCACAGATCGCACGATTCACATGGCCGAAGCCTTCTGCGCCAGAGTCTCAAACACCGGCATCGTCAAAGCCCCACGGGGGCGCGGGCGGCAGTTGAACGAAGGAGCCCAAGCCAGTCGTGGCCAGATCCTCCTCTTCGTGCATGCCGACACCCGGTTGCCAGCAACCGCCAAGCAGGACATCGAAGGAGCGTTGCAAGATGGTCGAGTCGTTGGAGGTCGCTTTGATGTCGCCTTTGATCGTCCGACGCGCTGGGGAACTATAATCAGCACCATGATGAACTGGCGCTCGCGATGGTCCGGCATCGCCACCGGGGATCAAGCGATTTTCGTTCGTCGCCATATCTTCGAACAATTGGGCGGGTTCACCGATATTCCCCTGATGGAAGACATCGACTTCAGCCGGCGCATGAAGCGACTGGGTCGGACTGCGGCACTGCGTAGCCGGGTCGTCACCTCCTTTCGCCGCTGGGAAATGAATGGCCCGCTGCAAACAATCCTCTTGATGTGGGCACTTCGATTCCTCTACTGGCTCGGCGTGAGTCCCCACCAACTC
>JAHFES010000021.1:0-2724 GCA_023248355.1 Nitrospiraceae bacterium | reverse complement strand
GTGATCTTCGCCAAGGCGCCAATTCCCGGCCAGGTGAAAACGCGCCTCTGCCCACCGCTGACGCCGGACGAAGCCGCCACCCTCCACGGCAGCTTTGTCATCGATATGCTCGAACGGACAAAAGTCGCCGTGGCGAAACTGAAGCTGCCCTTCGATCGCTACCTGGCCTGCGCGCCATCTTCGACGCTCGTGTTTTTCAAGATTATGGAAGAGCGGCAGGGCGTGAAGCTGATCGATCAAGTCGGCGATGATTTGGGAGCACGGATGAGCCAGACGTTCGCCACGATGTTCGCGCGGGGCTACACGCGCGTGCTGATTGTCGGAACCGATGTGCCGTCATTACCCCTCGACCATTATCAGCAAGCCCTTGCGCTGCTTGAATCGCATGATCTCGTGTTGGGTCCGGCTCTCGACGGCGGATACTATCTGATTGGATTGAAGCGCGCCGCTCCCGATCTCTTCGTTGGAATCCCTTGGTCAACCGAGCGGGTTCTTGGAATGACCCAGGAAAAAGCATCGACTCTTGGACTCAAAACCGCACTGATTGCACCATGGCGGGATGTCGATACCATCGAGGACGTCCAGGCCCTCATCGAAGCCAGTGCCCTCGATGCCAAGAAACCGAAGACCGAGCAGTCGTTTTCAAGCCGTACCGCAGGCACGCTCCAGCTTCTCGCCAAACGGCTCCCCTCACGGGCATAATACATCCACACGAACCACAGCAGACCACCATGAACGAACGAGTGGCGCTTATCACAGGCGGGGCAAAAGGCATCGGGCGCGGGATCGCCCTCGACCTAGCCACCCAGCATTGGAAAATTGCGATCTGCTATCGAACCAGCGAAGCCGAAGCACAGAAGACGGCTCTCGCGATCACGGAACGGGGCGGGCAGGCGCTGGCCATTCGCTGCGACATATCCGATCCGGTTGCGGCAATGAGCCTGGTCGCTCAGGTCGAACAAACCTGGGGGCGAATCGATGTACTCATTAACGGAGCCGGCCCCTACCATCGGATCAATCTGTTCGAGGAAACCGTCGAGGGCTGGAACGAAATGTTCGATGCCAACCTCCACCCAATTTTCTATCTCACGCAAGCCGTCGCGCCCGGCATGAAAGCGCGTAAGGCCGGCCGCATCATCAATTTCAGCATGGCCAATGCCGACCAGATGATTTCCCAACCGGATGTCACCGCGCACTACATCGCAAAAGCCGGCGTCCTCATCCTCACACGCACGCTTGCGAAGTTACTGGCTCCTCACGGCATCACGGTCAACGCCATCTCACCTGGCTTCATCGACTCCGGCAGCGCGCCGCCAGAGGAGCTGGCTGGAATGGCGAAACGTATCCCTGCTGGATATATCGGTTCGGTCGACGACACGGTGACCGCTGTCCGCTATCTCCTCAGCAACGAAGCCCGCTACGTGAATGGGGCGAATATCCAGATTAGTGGCGCATGGGGAATATAGGAGGTGGAACTGCACCCATGATGGTTCCTTGCTCACCGAGCGCGCGCCAAGAACGATTGCAAGTTCAAATTAGGGTCGGCGCTCGGTCAATGCGCGCAAGGTGAGACCAAACCGATCATCTCACCTGGGGGAATGGAAGGAGAGGGAGATCCAATGAAAACGGATCAAGAGCGCTCAGCCCATCATCGATTTGTCCAAGCTCTCCAACACGAACACCTGACCTGCGCCGAGCCTGGTTGCGGCGGGCTGATGGACGTCACCGATCACACCCCGCACAACGCCCGCGTCAAGATCTACGAAGCCGAGTGTGAACGCTGCCATGCGACAGAAAAGATCACGGGGAAAGAGCAGACCTCCCCATCCTGGGATGTGGCCTCGATCACGATGATGGCGGGGGTGCATCTCCTTCACAATCAACCCACCTGCCCCTTCGATGACACCCCCATCACCTTTATTTCGTTGCCCAATCCCAGACGCAAAGCCCGTTACCACCTCTTGTGTTTCTATTGCGGCAGACACACCGAAATGAACTGGCCGCCTCCGGAGGCGAAAGGGTGAGGCGAACCGTCACCCATGGGTGGTTCCTTGCTCACCGAGCGCGCACCAAGAACAATTGCGAGTCAAAATTAGCGTCGGTGCTCACTCGACATGCGCAGTAGAACCACCCACGGGCGCCTGTCTGATAGAAGCGAACGAGCAAGCTCGGAGGGAGTATTGGAACTTTTCTCAAGAAGATATGAGGGTCATTGCTTGACCTTGCACTGCACCATCGCCTTCCATACTGACTTACCGTCCACCGTCAAGCACCGCCGCCATAGAACGCCAGAACGCCTCTAACGACCTGCGGCAACGCGGACACGTTTACGTGTCGCTCCCTTGAGAGAGGCTGGCCCTTTGCGTGTACGCTTGGATGATCCTCTCGTCGCACTGGCAGCATCAAGCAGCGCACGATTCACGGAGTCAGCATCAGGGAAGGCCTTTGCCAAATCTGGATCGACAAGCACAAGATTGGTACCCGCTCTTGCCCGCTCATAGTACTTACCCCGTACACCACCTTTGAGCTTCGTCAAATCATATTCAGGCCGAAGATCATCATTCATGGCGCTAGTTGAAGCCTTCCGCATATTGCTTCCTTTCTCTCGGTGTCGCCCTTCTGGCGCTTATGATCCGAATCCGCTCCCCTCGTTCACAGTGTGAGAGAAACAGCACTCTGCCTCTCGTCGATATGCCGATAGTGACATCGCGAGGCTCTTCGTCC
>JAHFES010000001.1:30338-65773 GCA_023248355.1 Nitrospiraceae bacterium | reverse complement strand
TCAAAAAGAGGCCGATGAAACCTCGCTGGAGTCCCGTGATTACCATTACCATCGGTATCCGCAATACGCCGGAAAGTTGGCGCGACTATCTTTATTGGAACCTGGAGTTGGACGCGGACCCCGCCGACACGTAGCAGGCTGCTCAAACACGCTCCCGGCGTCGTTCTCGCGGCGCTCAAGTCCTCAACGTACGAGAAGAGTACGTTGAGGACTTGAGCTTGCTGCGGCCTTGCCGGATAGTGTGTTTGAACAGCCTGAAATCTCCCCTGCATCAGCCTAGCGTACCTTGTCCAACGTAATCTCTAAGTCTCGTCCGCCCGGCAACGTCGGGTTGTTCTTGTACTGGCCTTCAATGTCTCCGGGTTGAGCCGGCCCTGCTTGGCCGTCTCGATCGAGGCGAGCGACGACATCGACCATCCCACGCAATTCTGCCCCCTGCACCATCACGTCCGCATTCGTAATCTCAAACGACACTGGGAATTTTGGATGGTCGATGCGCTTGGCCGCAATAGGACGAGGAGGGCCTTGTGGCCGGCGTACGATGACGAACAACACATCTGTTGGCCGCACCTGGTCCGTGAGATTAGGCGCGATGGCGACCCGTCCTGCGATGACCCCGGTTCCTCCTGCCGGATCACAACTGTGCGCTAATCCGAGCCACGCTGCGATGGCAGCCAACACAATGATCCCACTGGCCATTCCGAGGGTCCGTCCTGAAAATTCTGCCATTCCACTTCCTCCTCTATGAGCGGGCGGCATTATAGCGATGGGCCGAAGAAAAAGGGAGAGCATGGTTTACGGTCCGGAAAGGCCTATTGTATGATACGGCCCCTGGCAGGATGCTGACCAAGTCTGTCGGCGTTGCTTGTGCGACGCGAAGTGGCTCGGTGGTGAGATGGAGTCTCTCTGAGTCAGGACGCGCGGGAGGAGTTTATCCGTTCGCCAAGACGAAGTGACGGCGAACGGACCACACGCAGTGCGGTAGGGAGGAACACGTTATGGCCGCGAATCCCGGGTTTCCCTTGGTACTCGATGTGAAAGGGTTTTCGGTGCTGGTGATCGGAGGCGATGAAGAAGCTGCCGAGAAAACGCAGCGTCTCCTTGAATCCGGCGCACGCGTCACGGTGATCAGTCCGACGCTCAATGAGGCCCTCAAACTACTGGCAGCGTCGGCGAAAGTGATTCATCGAGGGCGGCAGTTCCGCGAGACGGATCTTGAACATACCATTCTCGTCCTCAATACGATCCGAGGCGATCGAGATTTTGCCAAGATGCTGTTGGCGAAAGCGCGTGAGAAGGGATTTGTCCTGTGGTCGGTGGACTATCCCGAGGCGTCGAGTGTCACCATGCCGGCGGTGGTGGCGTCCGGGCATGCGCGCGTGGCGATCAGCACGAGCGGGGTGGCGCCGGCTCTGTCAGGATTCATGAAGGAAGACCTTGAACGCATTCTGGATACGGAGTTTGCCGCGTTTGTCGAATGGCTGGGACACTTGCGGGAGCAGGCGAAAGCCAATGAACCGGACGCAGAAAAGCGTCGGGCTCTCCTGAGAGAAGCGCTCGATGGGTTCCGCCTCCTGGGCAAGGTCCAGTATCCCAAAGTCTGGCTGGATGAACAGGCGAAAACAGCGTCGGGCGTGAAGCGTGAAGCGTAAGGAGCCTAAGACGTGAAACGTGAGGCGAAGTGCGAAGAGAGGAGCGCTATGGTTTTGCTTGAGTTCAGCATGTCGCCGTTGGGAAAAGGGGAAAGCGTCGGGAAGTACGTGGCGCGCTCTCTGGACATTATCGATAAGAGCGGGGTGCCCTATCGCCTGAATCCCATGGGGACGGTCTTGGAAGGGGAGTGGGAGCAGGTGTTTGGGGTGGTGCAGAAGTGTTACTCGCGCATGAAGAAAGACTGCAAGCGCATTTCCTGCACGATCAAGGTCGACTACCGAAAAGGCCATTCCGGGCGCCTTCAAAGCAAGGTGGCGAGTGTAGAGAAAAAACTCAAGCGAACGATCAAGCAATAGGGCGCTACAACGGCCCGCGGCACGATCATCCCACCGAATGGGTCTTGATCTTCTTCGATCCCGGAGCGGTGAGCATGTCTGGAACGTTTCGCGTTCCAGGGCAGGGCTTCATCTTTCAGGCAGCTCTCGTTGGCTCTTCCCGCGATCACACAACATTCTTCCTAAGCCTGCCCTCACGTCTATTAGCGCATCCACATCTTGCGGTCACGGGTCTGAACCAACGAGGTCCATACTTAAGGCGAGGATCGATAGGCTGGTGTTTTGCTAATTACAAGAAACTCTTCGTTCGTGTTGAAAATTAGTAGGCTGCCTCTCTATACTATGCGCGCCCATAGACCGGCGCTCGTTAAAGTCGGGGTGTGTCATGCGATCGAATCGATCACAGTCGGCAGGATCACTCGTTGTGATGGTGAAGCAGATGGTCGAACATCTGGCGAGCCGCGTGTGGATCTACGATCCGCTGATGCAGAGTGCCGGACTACATCGCCATCCGCAGTGTGTTCACCAAATGCGAGTGATGCCATGAACAGCAGCATTGTGGATGGGGGCGAGCTGAAGACGCAATCCGGCCTTGGGTTGTTGCCGAAGGACCGAACGATTCTTGAACGGGAGGTGATGGAGTTTTGCCCCTTCGGGTTGGACGAACAGGGGCGCACGATCAGAGACTTGAGCGGGATGAGCATCCGAGCGATCGTCCTGTATCTTGAGAAAACCATGTCGCACAAGAGGGGAGACGCGGCGGGACGCGAAGTGCTGTACGAACTTTGCCGGTTGCTGAATCAGCGCATCAAAGATCCCGTCTACCATGTGACGCCTGAATTCTTGAAGAACGCATGGAACAGCTATTCCTATGAGTTCGCGGCCTATCTCTATGAGTTCTGTGAGCGCCTCTCCGGCGATTCCCACTTCATGTTTCAGGGCGGGATGGAAAAGGCCTCTCCTATCATGCAGGTGCTGGCTCGGCCGTTCTCGCTCGCGCAGATCTACGGCATGTTTCCCTACTTCGGCAATAAGTTCGCGTCCGGTTCAATCGAATGCCGGGTGGTCGAGGTCACGCCGGTGTCTGCCACGCTCGCCATGCGGTTTTCGGATCGCACACTTCGTCAATTCGGTCCGTTCAGGAGACGATGCGCTCACCTGATCTGTCAGTCCGCGCAGGGGATCATGGCCGCGGTGCCTGCGCGCGTTCATGGCCTTCCTCCTGCGACGTTGACGGACATCTCCTGCATCGCAAACGACGATGACTGGTGCCAGTGGGTCATTCGATGGCAGACCGACGGACCGGATCGGTGGGACGGACGAAGGCGGCCGTTCGCGGCGCCACAGGCGCAGGGCGTTACGACTCAGCATGAAAGACCGCAGTCAGCCCTTCCCCGGCACGAGAATCAACAGAGCCTTGTCGGCGCGCATCCCATTCATTCTCATGCCGAGTGGGATCTACGGTGGCAGATCCAATCGAAGCGGCATGTGGCTTGGTTCCTCTGGAGCGGTCTCGCCGGTCTGACCCTTGCCTTAGGGCTTCGGACGGTGTCTCCCGGCGTGGCTATCGGCGAACTCATTCTGACCGGATTAGTGCCTCTGCTGGTCGCGGGCTTGTTGATCAACCGGTATTTGCTCAAGGAAAGCTCCCAGCGCGAGGCTTTGATCCAGGAGCAGATCAGCTTTGTCGAGTCTCGGCATGAGGAATTACGCGAAGCCTATTTGGAGCAGGAACAGACGAGGGTCGAATTGCGTCGCAAAGTGACGCAGCTGACGGCGCTCCATCGCGCCGGATTATTGTTCAGTTCCACCCTTGACCGCGAAACGTTGCTTCAGCAAGTGTTGGAGACGCTCACGCAGGATCTCCATTACGATCGCGCCATGGTCTCTTTTTTTGATCCGGCGCGAAGCGTCATCGAGCATGCCCGTGTCATCGGTGTCTCGCCGGATGTGCAGACTTTCGCCCTATCCTGTCAAGTACCGGTGACAGATCCCAATAGCCCTGAGGGGACGGTCGTTCTCCAAGGCCGCCCGCTCCTGATCGAAGACATCCAGACTGTGTGGCATGACTTCCACCCGTTGAATCAAACGCTGGTGGAGATGAGCAAGACCAAAGCGCTGATCGTGGTCCCGCTGAAGACGAAGGACCGCATCTTGGGCACGCTGACGGTGGATCGGACCCACGAACACAGCCTCACGCCGGACGATCTGGAACTCATGACCACCGTGGCCAATCAGGTCGCGATTGCGCTCGATAATGCATCGGCCTATCAGCAGATCGAAGAGTGGAACGCGGGATTGGAATTGAAGGTTCGGGAGCGCACGGCCGCGCTTGAGCAAGCGGACCGGTTGCGCTCCCAATTTCTGTCGCATGTGTCCCACGAACTCAAAACGCCGCTGACGTCGATTAAAGGCTTTCTTCAAAATTTGTTGGACGGTCTGACGGGTCCGTTGAACGAGAAGCAGCAGCGCTATTTATCCCGCATGCTGGACAACTCGGATCGGCTCATTCGCATGATCGAGGATTTGCTCGATCGCACCGGCATCGAGGCCGGGCGAGTGGAACTGGTGCCGGCCGAAGTGGATGTGGAGTCCTGCGTCGTGGATGCGATCGAGCAACTGCGGCCCTTGGCCAGCGCGAAGCGGCAGAGGCTGAATGTCTGCTCTGCGAACAGCACCCTGATGGTGTGGGTAGACCGCGATCGATTGATCCAAGTGATCGTCAATCTCGTCCAGAATGCCATCAAATATACGCCGGAGGACGGTGTCATCACGGTGGCCGTCGAGTCGCCGAGTCAACGGCTCGTGCGCATCCTGGTGCGGGATACAGGGCCGGGAATCCCAACGGAATTTCTCGATAAGATTTTTGATCCGTTTTTCCGCGTCCAACATGGGCAACGAAGCGGACCAAAGGGCTTAGGCTTGGGGCTCTCAATCGTGAAAACGTTGGTGGAGCTGCAAGGTGGAAGTGTGACGGCAAGAAATCATCCGGAGTGCGGTGCAGAAGTGTCCTTTACGGTGCCTGTCCGATTGATGGCCCCCTCCCACATGACCGGCCCGCAGGTGGCCGGTCGAAGAATTCTGGTTGCCGATGACGATCCCGACATCCGTCAGTGGCTCCTCGACCGATTGAAGGCGAGCGGGTATCATCCGGATGCGGCCATCGATGGACGAGAAGCACTCGAGGCGGTGAAGTCGAACGTCTATGCCGGTGTCATTCTCGATATCGGGATGGGACAGATCGATGGGCTTGAAGTGTTGCGACGTATCCGACTGTGGAACCCGCATGTTCCCATCGTCATGATCACGGCTTCCGGGTCTCAGGAGTTGGCGATCAAGGCAATTGGAATGGGTGCTCAGGCGTATCTCCTCAAGCCGTTTGAGGCCAGTGAACTGCAGCGCGTCATGGAGCATTGGTTTCAACGTGGGTGAGAGACGCACGATGATGTGGCACGGGAGTATGAAGATGAGTGATTCGGGCATGATGAGCCGGGGGTGGGGAACGTGTCGGAATCTTCTCGCGCCGGCGATTGCCGTCCTTGCCGTCAGCTTGGCCGTCTGCTGGGTCCCGTCTCCCGTATTGGCCCAAGTGCCCCGTATCCAAGGGCAGGGGACGGCGGCATCGGGAATGGGCAATGCATTTGCCGCGCAGGCGGATGACCCCTCAGCGCTCCACTACAATCCCGCGGGCATGACGCAACTGCATGGGGTGCAGGTGATGGCTGGAGGGCTTCTGGCCGGCGGTACGACCAACTTTGCAAGTTCGAGCGGGGTCAATGTGACTGGCGATCACAACGGCAGTCTCGCCTGGCCGCCGCCGACACACGTATTTCTTGTGGCGAACTTGAAGGATCTTGGGCTGACCGCGCTTGGCGATCTCACTGCCGGGGTTGGTCTCACAACCCCATTTGGCTCCGTCAGCCGTTATCCGGAGGATGGGCCTCTTCGTTTTAAAACCACATTTGCGGCGATGCCGTTAATAGACATCAAGCCGACGCTGGCATATCGGCTCACTCCTGATCTGTCCTTCGGTCTCGGTGCGGATATCTATACCTTTCCCGGCATGTTGGGCGAAGGGCATTTCGAGAAACGGTCGATTAGTCCGACAACAGGGGCGACAACCGAGCTGTACGGCAAAGATACGGCAGCTGGATTTAACGTCAGTCTTCTCTACACCGCCTTGCGGAATGCGGAAGGAAAGCCGACTGCCAACATCGGTTTGGTCTATCGGAGCCAGGCGACGCTCCATCTGACCGGGGGGCTCTTATCCAATGGGAACAAGACGTCGGATGCCTCGGCAACATTTGTGTTGCCCCAGGTGCTGTCCGGTGCGATCGCGATCTGGCCGGTCAGGACCGCCGAACGTGAGTGGAAAATGGAACTGGATGTAGATTATGTGGGATGGAAATCGGTCAGGAATCTCGATATCCATCTGGCCAGTGGGGCGACGATTGCGCAGCCGCAGAACTGGCGGAGTACTTCTACCGTGATGGTCGGCACCGAGTACCGCTGGCTTCAGCTCGATCAGTTGCCCGATTGGGAGCTGGCGTTGCGCGCGGGCTATACGAATTCTCCGACTCAGGTGCCCGATCTGTCGTTTGATCCATCCACCCCATCGGCGGACGTGCATATTCCCTCCATCGGCTTGGGCTTGTTATGTAAAGAAGGTGGATCGTTTCTCGGACTGGCCCGCTGCGGTGATATCGGGATTAGATCGATCAAGCCCAAGGCCATCGGGATCGACTTTTCCTATCAAATGTCGATCTATGAGCAACGGACGGTCAATTGCGGGTGCGCGTTTCCATCATCGGTCGTCAACGGCCTCTACAAGACGACCTATCACACTGGTGGAGTGTCGCTCAGGGTGAACTTCTAATCCAAGTGTGTCGTCGTGTCGATGTGTTCAGGATGACTGATAGCGGCGTGGGACACGTGGGCCGATCAAACAGAGGACTTCATACGGAATCGTGTCGGTCCATTCCGCGATGTCGTCGGCGGTGATCTGCTCTTGCCCCTGGCGTCCGATCAGAATGACTTCGTCGCCGATCCTGGCGCCGGAGATATGTGTGACGTCCACCATGATCATGTCCATGCAGACGAGACCGGCGATCGGTGCGCGCTGACCATGAATGAGGACCTGGCCCCGATTCGACAGGTGCCGACTCAATCCGTCGGCATAACCGAGGGGCAGGATTGCGATGCGAGTCGGTCGTGTGGCGGTGAAGGTGCCATTGTAGCTGACCGTGTGTCCCGCTGAAATCGTTCTCAGTTGGGCAATGCAGGTCTGGAGAGAGAGAACCGGTTTCAAGTCCGGCACAGAGACCGAACTCGGCAGAGTATGGTAGCCGTACAGCATGATGCCGGGACGAACCAGTGAGAATTGAGCGTGAGGGAAGCGGACGGCGCCGCCACTATTAGCGGCATGAATGAGGGGAATACGGAAGCCGGCGCGTTTGGCTCTGTCGATTGCCAGGTTAAATTGCACAAGCTGCTGCTCTGTGAAATCGATGGTTTCCCCATCGGTGTCGGCCAGATGGGTCATGAGTCCTTCTAGGTGGAGAGACGCCGGGAAATTGTGCGCCTCAAGCAGTTCCGACAATTCACCGATCGTGATGCCAAGGCGTCCCATGCCGGTTTCTACCTTGAGATGGATTGGATAGGGAGTAGGGAGCGCAGCAGCGGCTTGTGCAAGGGGCGAGAGCACGGACAGGTCGCTGACCACGGGTGTGAGCTGGTGGGCGAGTACGTCGGCGATGTGCTCGCGGAATAGAGGGCCGAGGATCACAATGGGGGCGTTGATGCCCGCGTGGCGGAGAGTGAGGCCTTCCTCAACCGAGACCACAGCGACGCGTGAGACGCCCTGTCGAATCAGCGCTGTGGTGGTTTCTATGGCTCCATGGCCGTAGGCATTGGCCTTGACGACGGCCATGATGTCGCATCCAGGGGACAGGATGCGACGAAATTTGGCCAGATTATGGGCGAGGGCCGTCAGATCGACAGCGGCGCAAGTTGGTGAAAAGGGCGAGGTGGTCGGCACGCGATGAGGACGGGTCTGGAAGTCTCGCTCAGACTTCCATGATCTCCTGTTCCTTTTTCTTAATCACGTCGTCGATCTTTTGCCCGTATTGCTCGGTGAGCTTCTGGGTGTCTTGTTCTGCCTTACGCAGTTCGTCTTCGGTAAGCTTCGCATCTTTTTGGAGTTTCTTCAACTCTTCGTTCGCATCGCGCCGGAAACCACGGATTTGCACTTTGGTGTCTTCGCCGTGCTTCTTGCAGATCTTGGTCAATTCTTTGCGCCGCTCCTCTGTGAGCGGGGGAAGCGGGACCCGAATCATTTTGCCGTCGTTCGAGGGGGTCACTCCCAATCCGGAGTTCGCCAAAGCTTTCTCAATCTCTTTAATCAATTGCGGCTCCCAGGGCTGAATCGTGAGAAGCCGCGCTTCCGGGGTGGAAATGTTGGAGATCTGCTTGAGCGGCGTCATGGTGCCGTAGTAGTCGACCCGAATGCCATCGAGGAGCGCAACAGAGGCACGGCCCGTACGCAGACCGGCCAAGTCGCGCTTCAAGTGTTCTACAGCCTGGTCCATGTGGGCGGTGAGTTTTTGCTGAACTGGCGCTGCGTTGGACATGACGACACTCCGTGATCGGGTTAGCGATTGCCGAGCGTGACCAAGGTCCCAATCGGCTCACCTAAGGCCACCCGTTTGAAATTGCCCTTCACTTTGAGGTTGAACACAATCAGGGGGAGATTGTTATCCATGCAGAGACTGATGGCCGTAGAATCCATGACCTTGAGATTCTGGTTCAAGATCGACATGAAGGGGATCTCGGCATACTTCTTCGCATCCGGGTTCTTCATCGGGTCGGCATCATAGACGCCATCGACCTTCGTGCCTTTCATGATGACCTGGGCCCCGATTTCCATCGCGCGGAGCGCCGCCGCCGTATCGGTGGAGAAGTAGGGGTTGCCGGTCCCTCCGGCGAAGATGACCACCCGTTTCTTTTCCAGGTGGCGAATCGCTCTCCGGCGGATGTATCCTTCCGCCAGTTGGCGCATTTCGATGGCGGATTGCACACGGGTCATGATCCCGATGCGCTCCAGCGCATTCTGCAATGCGAGCGCATTAAGCACCGTGGCGAGCATGCCCATATAGTCGGCTGAGGCGCGTTCCATGCCGGTCGCGCTGGCGGCGATTCCTCGAAAAATATTTCCACCGCCGATGACGACGGCGACTTGGACGTCGAGTGCGATGACCGAGCCGATTTCCTCTGCCAGACCTTCGAGGATGGAGGGTTGAATGCCGTAGCCCTGCTCACCAGCCAACATCTCCCCACTGACTTTCAGAAGGAGGCGCCGGTATTTCGCAGAGTTCATGCTTCGCCTAGTTGGTAGCGGGTGAACCGGCGGATGTTCATATTCTCGCCGATCTTGACGATGTACTGGGCCAGCAGATCTTTGATGGTTACCGTCGGGTCCTTGATGAACGATTGTTCCATCAAACAGCTTTCCTGAAAGAACTTTTCGAGCTTGCCCTCGACGATCTTCGGCCAGGCTGCGGGTGGCTTGCCCAGCTCTTTGGCTTGCCCTTCGTAAATCGTTTTTTCCTTCGCGACGACGTCGGCGGGAATATCCTCCCGCTTCACGAACGACGGTTTTGCGGCGGCGATTTGAAGCGCCAGATCGTTGACGAATGCCTTGAACTGTTCGTTGCGCGCAACGAAGTCCGTTTCGCAGTTGACTTCGATCAGGACGCCTATTTTTCCACCCATGTGGATGTAGGAATGGACGAGGCCCTGGTTCGTCTCACGACCGGCTTTCTTCGCGGCCGCGGCGAGGCCTTTCTGCCGCAGATAGTCGATGGACTTATCAATGTCATTGCCGCTTTCATTGAGGGCTTTCTGGCAATCCAAAATGCCCGCGCCCGTTTTTTCTCGGAGCTCTTTGACTAGCTGAGTTGATCCTGCCATGGTCTGTTATCCTTCACCGTATGAAGAGGGAGGTGTCAGCAATAGAATCGACTGCGTAAGCTTATGACGCTGGCACGCCTTCAAAGCTCATAGCCGATTTTTTAGCGCCGCCGGCAGGAGCAGCCTGAAACTCTGCTTCTTCACGCTGAGTCTTGAGATGTGCGCCTTCGATGCAGGCATCGGCGATCTTTGACGTAATGAGTTTGATCGAGCGGATCGCATCGTCATTTCCCGGGATCGGGTAGGTGATGTGATCGGGATCGCAATTGCTATCCAAGATGGCGATGACGGGAATGCCCAACCGGGTGGCTTCTTGAACGGCAATCTTTTCGATCCTGGTATCGAGGATGAAGACGGCGCCTGGAAGGCCCCGCATATTCTTAATGCCGGAGAGGTACTTTTGCAGCTTGATGATATCCTTCTGCATGAGAAGGATTTCTTTCTTCTTCAAACCGTGCTCGCTGGGATTCAACAAGGTCGTTTCCATCTTCTTCATCTTGTCGATGCTGAGACGAATGGTCTTGAAGTTTGTCAGCATGCCGCCGAGCCAGCGTTGGTTGACAAAAAACATGTTGGCCCGCTTGGACTCTTCCTCAAGGATTTCCGCTGCCTGCCGCTTGGTGCCGACAAAGAGGACGGATTCGCCGGCTGCGACGGTATCCCGGACAAAGGCATAGGCCTGTTCCATCCGCGTGAGGGTCTGCTGCAGATCGATGATGTAGATGCCGTTCCGTTCACCAAAGAGAAATTTTTTCATCTTCGGATTCCAGCGGTTGGTCTGGTGTCCAAAGTGAACGCCAGCTTCCAATAATTCCTTGATCACAACCACTCCCATGCCTTCACCTCCCCTCAAGGCTCGCAGAGCACCCGCGATGCGGGTGAGAGGAACCAGTCCCCTTATTCTCAAGCCAAGCAGCGCGTTTATTCGCTGATGTAAAATTTGAAAAAGTGTCTCCGTTCACATCGAATGGTGCGAACAGAGCTATCTGTCTACGACATCTAAAGCCTCGGCACGCTATCATAAGTCATAGTGAGTTTTCAAGCTGTTGGGCGAGATTCCCGCCTAGGATCGATAGCTTGCGTTAATGCGGATGTAGTCGTACGACAGGTCGGTCGTCCATATGTGGGCGCGAGACTGCCCCTGCCCAAGATGCACCGAAATCGTGAATTCACGTCGCTTGAAGACCTGTGCGATCTTTCGTTCAGCCACTAGGCCCGCGCCCATTCCTCGTTTGACCATGAGAACATTGTCGAAGTGCACGGTCAGTTTGTTGGGATCGATGGGGACGCCGGACCGACCGATGGCTCCCATCACTCTTCCCCAGTTGGCATCTTCTCCAAACAGCGCGGTCTTGACCAGATTGGATGTGGCAACGGTGGTGGCCACACGCTTGGCTGCTGATGCCGTTGTTGCCCCGCCTACGACGATTTTCACGACTTTGGTCACACCTTCGCCATCTCGGCAAATGGCCAAGGCGAGTGCCTGAGAGGCCTCGGTCAGCAAGCGCTCAAATTGGCGATAGTGGCGGGTGCCCGTTTGAATTGAAGCATTCTTGGCCAATCCGTTGGCAAGGCAAAGGACCGTATCATTGGTGCTGGTGTCGCCGTCCACGGTGATGCAGTTGAAGGATTGATCAACGGCAAATTTCAGTGCGCGCTGAAGCGCTGCGGGTGCAATGGCGGCATCAGTGGTGAGATAGGCGAGCATGGTGGCCATGTTGGGATGGATCATGCCGGAGCCCTTGGCCATTCCCCCGATCGTAACCACACGGCCACCGATTTTGGCTCGAACGGCAATGGTCTTCGGCCGCAGGTCAGTGGTGAGAATCGCTTTGGCAGCTTGGCGGCCGCCCTTCTCACTGAGGTGCGCGATTAAGGTCGGGATTCCCGCCCTGACTCGATCGATGGGAAGAACCCGGCCGATGACGCCGGTTGACCCTACGAATACCTGATTCACGGGAATGGACAGGCCTTGTGCGACAGCGGAAGCCATGACCTTTGCTGCTATCAGGCCTTGGGTGCCGGTGCAGGCATTGGCGTTCCCGCTATTGACGATGATGGCTCGACCACGGTGTTGACGGAGGTGGCGGCGATCGAGAATCACTGGAGCGGCGACGACCCGATTCTTGGTAAAGACGCCTGCGATGGGTCCACTGACTGTCGATACCAGAAGTGCCAGGTCGAGGATGCCAGGTTTTTTGATGCCGCAATGTATACCGGCCGCCTCGAATCCCTGTGGTGCAGTCACGCCTGACGCGTATGTTTTCATTGTTGTCATCTCGCTGAATGGTTGCTCAAGGAAGAAGTGAACGTGTGAAGCGCGTGATCAGGGATAGCTGCCTGGTGCGGTGAGTCCGGTGTCCTCAGGAATTCCCATCATCAGATTCATGGCTTGGATGGCCTGACCTGCTGCGCCCTTCACCAGATTGTCTATGGCAGCCACTGTGACCACCCATCCGGCACGCGGGTCCGTATACACACCGACGTCGCAATAGTTGGAGCCTTTGGTGTAGCGAGGGTTGGGCATGATGTCCTCTAAAAGGCGCACGAACCGTTCACCCTTATAGAAGTCCCGATACAACGCCCGGAGGTCAGCGAGCGTGATCTCTGCTTTCAACTTGCAATAGGCCGTGCTCAAGATCCCCCGATTCATCGGTACGAGGTGGGGTGTGAATGTGATGGTGACAGCCCCGGGCTTGCCCATGACCCCGGATAGTTCTTGCTCGATCTCAGGAATATGGCGGTGCTGGCCGATCTTGTAGGGCTCTAGAGATTCGTGGGCTTCTGGGAAGTGATAGGGCAGGGCCGGGCTCCGTCCTGCTCCAGAGATTCCAGACTTCGCATCGATCACGATGGTATCGAGTTGCACGAGTCCTTTGGCGAAGAGGGGAGCCAACTGTAAGATCGCGGCAGTTGGATAGCACCCTGGTGAGGCCACCAGCTTCGTGTTGACGATTGCGCTTCTGTGGAGTTCCGGTAAACCATACACGGCTTCGCGGAGTAGGGATGGATGTGCATGAGGAGTCTGGTACCATTTTTCGTACATCGTAGCTTCCTTGAGCCGGTAGTCAGCGCTTAAGTCGACGACCAGCTTTCCGGCCTTCATACATACGGCGACGGGGTCCTGTGATTTGGTATGGGGAAGCGCGAGGAACACGGCGTCCGCGCGTTCTGCCAAAGCCTCGGGAGCCAGTGCTTCGAAGGTGTGATGCACGACTCCAGTCAGACTGGGGAAGACGGACGACACCGAGTGACCAGCGGACTTCTCAGAGGTGACCGCGGTGATTTCATAGTAAGGATGTGCCGCGGCAAGGCGAACCAGTTCAGCGCCGGCATATCCGCTGGCTCCCGCGATTGCGATTCGAAACTTCTTGGCCATGGCACGTGACCCAATAAACTGGTTGTTGGATGCTTGGCGTGGGCACAAAAAAGGGAAGGCGAGGAGCCTTCCCTTTCTCGATCGTTGGCTCCTGCTGTCTAGCGCTTGGAGTACTGGAAGCGCTTACGAGCACCCTTCTGTCCGTATTTCTTTCGTTCCTTCACACGAGAGTCGCGTGTGAGCAGACCTTCTTTCTTGAGAGGAGGGCGCACTGCAGGACTCAGCACGACGAGCGCGCGCGCAATGGCGTGACGGAGCGCGCCGGCCTGACCGGTTGGCCCGCCGCCGTAGACGGTTGCGCTGATCGAATACTGGCCCGTGACTCCAGCCATTTCAAGGGGAAGCTGGATGATTTGTCTGAGCGTAAGGCGGGGGAAAGCCTTTTCCAACGGCTTGTCATTTACCGTAATCTCACCTGCCGTCCCTGTGACCCAGGCTCTGGCGACTGCACATTTTCTCCGACCCGTTGCGTACTGTGTTACCGCTGCCATACGACTCGCCTCCTTACTAGCCTAAAAAATGTTCTAAAGAGAAATTGGTTCCGGTCCTTGAGCCTGATGCGGATGGTTGGGGCCCACGTAGACGCGGAGTTTCTTTGCCATGTGGTTCCCAAGAGGATTCTTGGGGAGCATGCCCTCGATGGCTTTGACCAACAATTGCGTTGGGTCTTTCTTGAACAAATGCTGGGCCGTCGTGGTTTTCAGCCCCCCCGGATAGCCGGAGTGGTGACGGTAGAGCTTGTCTTCCATCTTGTTGCCGGTCAGGTGGATTTTTTCAGCATTCACGATGACCACGTGATCGCCCATGTCAACATTGGGCGTAAACGTAGGGCGGTGCTTCCCTCTCAGTACGCCGGCCACTCGCGCGGCCAACCGCCCAAGGGTTTTCCCTTCAGCGTTGACAAGATGCCAGGTTTCTTTCACATCGGCTGGTTTCTCAATATACGTCATCATCGTTCTTCTCCACTCCTCGCAACCATTAAAGTGCTCGATGGGCTACTAGACTTCTTGTGTGCCTATATTCTTCGTTTCGAGTTTGGTCAGCCAGGCATCCAGATTCTGACCACTCCTTCGTCTCCAGACGTCCTGGGTGACATAGATGGGGGCATGGCATCGAAGCGCCAACGCGATGGCATCGCTGGGTCTGGCATCAATGGTTCGTGCGACGCCTTTATTTTCAAGATAGACGGTGGCGTAGTAGGTGCTGCTTTTGACATCCGTCAACACGATCCGCTCCGTCTTAATTCCGAAGTGCTCACCGAAGCTCTTGATCAGATCATGACTCATGGGTCGTGGTGTCACGGCTGTATCCAATGCCCGGCGGATCGACTCACCTTCCGCTGACCCTACCCATACCATGAAGGTCTCCGCTTCTCCGTTGTTGCGAGTGAGCACAATGATTCTCGTATCCGTGTTCGAATCTTCGACGACACGATTCACGATTAGTTCGATCAGGGGCTCAGCTGAATGACTTGTCTGTTCTCCCATAATGTACCGCCCTGTCAGGAGTCCAGTTTTCCAAAATCTTCAGGTTTCAAATTTTCCAACCACTGCTCGAGTTCCTCTGAGCTTTGCTTCCGGATGACGGACTCGCTGGCGAAAATCGGAGCTTGAGAACGAAGCGCGAGTGCAATTGCATCACTCGGTCGAGAGTCGACGGCATATTCTGAGTCTTCATATGTCAAGTGCACCTTGGCAAAGTAGGTGTTTTCGTTCAAGTCGGTGATGACGACGCTTATGACTTTCGCGTTGAACGCATCAAGATACGATTTCATGAAATCGTGCGTCATCGGACGGGGCGGGGCCACATTCTCAAGTGCCAGGCTGATCGAGCCGGCTTCTGATTTGCCGACCCAGATGGGTAGCATCTCTGCTTGATTCTCGTCCCGAAGAATCACAATATACGCGTTGTTGTAGGGGTCGAACATCAACCCCTTGACCTGCATTTGTGTAATCATGACAAATCCCCCGCTTCTCTCGTTTTTTCTGTGTGCCTGGAGAGAAAGGGCGGTGAGCAACGGTAGACTTTAGCACTTCTGAATTCGTGATGTCAACGAAGATGGCGACAACACAGGGGAATCTATGACGTGAAAAACCGGAGTCCAGATTTCGAGCGTTTCGAGATTCCTCCGTGATCAGCTGCTCGGCGGACGATAGTTCTCGGCAACCTTCGATGCGTCGGCCTGTTCGCCCAATTTCAGAAACGCTTTCATCTGCTTCCGGACCAGTTCGCGCCCGCTCTCATCACCGAGGTTGACCTGATACTCATTGATGACCATAACCCGCATTCCTTCCCATTTCTTCCAGCAGGCGGCGCAGACCTTTGCTTTAATCTCCGCTTCAAGCTTGCCGAGAAAAAGGGGGGTGGTAATCGCTTCTCCGGTTTGTCCGCAGGTGACGCATGTTACCTCTGCCATATCCGCGATACTCCTTTATCGATGTCGTTCACGATCGAGAGACAGGGCGGGTGTCATGTCGTACGCCCTGTGAAAGCGAGCGCATCATATCAGACGTATTCCTCTGAAGAAAAGGGACGATGCCAATTGACCCGTCGAAGGCTTCATGCTAGAAGTGCTGCCGGCTGCAGTAACTTCTTGGGGGCATGCCCGGATGGCGGAACTGGCAGACGCGCCGGACTCAAAATCCGGTTCTCGCAAGAGAGTGGGAGTTCGACCCTCCCTCTGGGCACCACATGAAATGCAGACACACGTGATGGTGGTAGTGAGCCGACAGACAACCCAACTTATTGGGGAAAGCCCTCTTGACAGGTTCCTGTCATTGGCCTATAGTGCCGCCGTCATTAGATTTCACTCATGTATCTGATCGTGCAAGGAATCTTGTTGTTCATCATCTCTCCACATTATCTTTTAACTCACAAGGAGGCAGCACATGCGTAAGGTGTTGGCACTAGGAGCCACAATTCTTTTTGTCGGCTCCGTGAGTGTTGTAGTCGCTCAAGAGCGTCTGCAGCAGTCATCTGGTGGGTCGGCTATGGGTGTTGGAACCGGAGTCGGCGATGTTTCTGGCAGCGCGAACCGTGTTCAGGCCTTCGATCGGAATGCGTTTCTTGATCGACTGTCTCAGCCGGAGACGGTGATGGGTCGTGTGTTTGCCCTTGATATCCCTCAGCATCGGCTGTTGATCGAGACGGGTGGAGCAGGCCGTATACACGATGAAGGTCAGGAAGGCAAAGCTGGGTACGGTGCTCGTACGGTGGTTGCGCTGTATCTGACTGATCGATCAAACATGCAGGCTATTCGCGAGCTGAACGTGGGTGACGATGTCACGATTCAAGTTGAGGAAGAGGTAACCAAGGATCAGCCGTTCGGTACAGGGAAAAAGTTGGTTATTGAGGCCTACGTGACGCATGTCACGGCCACTCGTCAGGGGTTTGGTGGGCTCGGCCAGCGCCCAGATCCTACGAATGATCGCTCAATCTCCACGAATAGCGGTGGGATCACCGGCGGTGTTGCAGGATCCGTTCTGCCCGGCAAGGTTACGGGAACTGTGGATACGACCATTGGTGAGTTCACCGGTGCAGCCCCCTGCTGGAACTGCGAACCGCAGCCAGGAATCGGGTTCTCCGGCCAGAGCAAGTCTGACTATGGAGCAGATTCAGCGAAGCCAAATCTCGTGAAGGGTCTGAACTAGCATCTTCTCAGGTAGTGTTTTTGAAAGGGGCAGCTTCGGCTGCCCCTTTTTATTGCCCACGGAGAATCATCTGCTTGCTGGTTCTCATGTTCCTTGGTAGGGTGGCTTTGTTTGAGGTTGCCTGAGGTGGAACGGTCATGGAGCCGGAGTGAGGTTGAGGAATGGGTGAGAGTCGCGAGCAGCCGATGTCCCCAGTGACGGATGTGGAGCTAGATCTGCGAGGAGTGATCTGCCCCTATAACTTTGTGAAGGCCAAGCTCAAGCTTGAGACCATGAAACAGGGACAGGTTCTTTCTGTCTTGCTAGACGATGGGGATCCCATTAAGAATGTTCCTCGAAGTGTGGAGAACGAAGGTCACACGGTCCTGGCGCAGGAACGAGTCGATCACGCCTACCGCGTGCTGATTCGACGAGAGGACAATGACTAGCTCGGCTCTCTTTTTTTCTTTCTCGCGCGCGAGTTCGCACTCGTCCTGCTTCCCTCAAGAATAAGTGTCACGTCCTGAATTGTTTGAGCACTGTCCAGTAATATCCGTTGTGCCTGGCGCGCGCTTCCCTGGATGATCATTTCATGCGGTCTTGTGATGTCACAGGCTAGAACAATGCGGCGCTGGGGGGCGATCTCAGCGATCGTCATCAGTGCCAGCGTAAGCGATTTTTTCGAGCAGAACGCAACAGTGGGTGTCTGGTTGGTCAGAAGACTAGCGAGGCAACGTCTCATCAGAGATTTCGTTTCAGGCAGTCTTCCCTGAAAGAAAAATGAGTCACCGGAGAGTCCCGCTGCAGCGACTGCGGCCGTCAGTGCCGATGGCCCTGGAACTGAGACCACTCGAATGTCGTGGGAATGGGCGGCGGCAACGAGGAGGCAGCCGGGATCAGCAACCACCGGAGAGCCACAGTCAGATACGACGGCGATTTGTGCGCCACGCTGTAATCGATGGATGAGGATAGCTACTTTCTCCCTGACGTGTGTGGGGCCATAGCTCGTCAGTGGCCGGTCAATGCCATGGTGCGACAGCAGCGACTGAGTGGCCGCGGGATCTTCCGAGGCAATCACATCAGCCTGGCGAAGCACCTTGAGGGCGCGAATGGTTATATCGTCGGGGTGGCCGATTGGGACTCCGACAACAAAGAGAGTGCTCCGGTCCGTCGTGAGGCGCCCTGGAGCAGATTTATGAGGGACGTTTTGTTGACTCTGTTCTCTCCGCATCGATATACTTTTGTCCTAATCTCGTCGGCAGCGGCCCTCTAACCACGCACGGCATGGTCAGCCTCTATGGCAGTAGTCTGTTTGATGGTCACCATGGTTCTGTATTTCGTGGCCACTGTGTCATTTCTCGCCTATTTGCTGCGACGTTCCGAAGCCCTGTCAAAAGTTTCACTGGGTATTACAGCTGCTGGATTCGTGTCCCACACGATCGCGTTGGTGACCAGGATGGTTGCCACTTCGTCGCCATCGCCCCCCAGCTTCCATGAGGCCCTCTCGTTTTTCTCGTGGATGTTGATCCTTGTGTTTCTGGCCGTGGAGTTTCGCCATCGCATCCATGTGCTGGGTTCCTTCATCGTTCCGCTGGCACTGGTGTCGCTGGTATCGGCAGCAGCCCTTCCTGAGACGGCTCCGACGCTCAAGCCGGTCTTCAAAACGCTGTGGTTCCATGTGACGCTCAGCATGCTGGGCACGGTTGGCTTCGCAATCGCTTTTGTCGCAGGTGTGATGTATCTGATTCAGGATCGTCTTCTCAAGTCCAAACGGTTCAATGTCCTGTATGCCAAACTGCCGGCGCTCGATTTTCTCGACCGCCTGAACCAGCAATCCATCGTATTGGGTTTTCCACTGCTGACCTTGGGGATCGTGACCGGGGCGATCTCAGCGGAGTTTGCGCGTGGATCGTATGTGAGTTGGAATCCCGAGCAGACATGGGCACTCGTGACCTGGCTCTTCTATTTTGTCGTACTCCTGGGTCGGCTGACAGTGGGATGGCGAGCCAAGCGAGCGGCCTATTTGACGGTGATTGGATTTGCCTGCGTTATTCTCACGTTGGTGGGAGTGGTGCTCAAAGGCCACGGAGTCCTGTCGTGATATGCATCTGATCGTCGTTGGGTTGAGCCACAAGACGGCGCCGGTCGAGATCCGCGAGAAACTGGCGGTTCCTGACAGCCGTTTAGGCGAGGCCCTGAGCCGACTGTGTTCCTATCCTGGGGTCAAAGAGGGAGTTCTCTTGTCGACCTGCAATCGGGTCGAAGTGTACTCGGTGGTTGACGAGATCGAGCCTGGCTATGAACGTATCCAGGAATTTTTTGCCGACACCCATCTGTCCTTGTCATCCGAACAGCTCACCCCACATCTCTATTGGCATACCGGAGATCGGGCGATTGCCCATTTGTTCAGAGTGGCTGCGAGTCTCGATTCGATGATCATCGGCGAGTCGCAGATCCTGGGACAACTCAAGGATGCGTTCGAAGCCGCGCTGGCGCATAAGACGACCGGCGTGATCATGAACAAGGTGGTCAAGAAGGCCATTTCGGTCGCCAAACGTGTGCGGACCGAGACGAAAATTTCTGAAATGGCCGTGTCGGTCAGCTATGCGGCGGTCGAACTGGCCAAGAAGATCTTCTCCAATCTTGAGGAGAAGACCGTGCTGCTGGTTGGAGCCGGCGAAATGGCCAAACTGGCTGCACGGCATTTGATTGCTCAAGGCGTACGGCATGTCCGCATCACGACCAGGACTGCGCAACATGCGATCGATCTGGCGTCGAAGTTCGGCGGGACGCCTGTGCCGTTTGAGCAGTTCAAGGATGAGATGGCCTCGGCCGATATCGTCCTGGTGTCGACCGGCGCGTCTCACTATCTTCTCAGTGCGGAGGATGTGCATCGTGCGGTGAAAGAGCGCATGAACCGACCCATGTTCTTAATCGACATCTCCGTGCCGCGCAACATCGATCCAGCTGTCCGACACGTCGATAACGCCTTTCTGTTCGACATCGATGACCTGACACAACGAGTGGAGCAGAATCGCGCTGAGCGTTTGAATGAAGCGGAAAAGGCCGAACAGATGGTTGTGGAAGAAGTGGGCATGTTGCGTGAGTGGATGCAGTCACTGGAGGTGACTCCCACCATCGTGGCGTTGCGGAGCCGCGTCGACGAGATCAAACAGGCCGAGGTAGACAAAACGCTTGGCCGGTTAGCCCATCTCTCGCCTCACGATCGCGAACTGGTCGAAGGCATGGCCTCTTCGATCGTGAACAAGTTGATCCACAGCACGATGGTGACGCTCAAGTCAGAGGTGAATTCGTCGAGCGGGGTGGCTTTTATCGAGGCGGCGCGTCGGTTTTTTAATCTCGACCATTCTGCGTCATCACGCCCAGAAGTGGAAGGCGATGCAGCTCGGTCACGGTGTCTTACTCATGCTTCTGACGAATCAGCGCACGAGGCCGGGACACCGGAGACGTCAATCCCCAAACGGACCACCTGAGCTGCCCCCTACGCTGTGTCTGTAATTAGGAAGGAAGTGAGCGTGTCTACACCGACTGGCCAGCGTCCAACCCTGGTGCTTGGAACGAGGGGAAGTAAATTAGCGTGGCAGCAAAGCGAATGGTTTCAGTCCAGGATCCATGACGTGGCTCCGGATGTCCGGATCACGCTGCAAAAAATTCAGACGTCCGGCGACAGGATTGTCGATGTGCCGTTGGCCAAGATCGGGGGAAAGGGGCTGTTTGTCAAAGAAATCGAGGAAGCCCTGCTGGCAGGCGACATCGATTTAGCCGTCCATAGTATGAAGGATGTCCCGGCTCAGTTGCCCGAGGGGCTGGAGATTCTCTGCGTGCCGCCACGCGAAGATGCGCGCGATGCGCTGATTAGCCGGGATGGGCGCTCATTCAAGGATCTCCCGCAGGGGGCGCGGATCGGTACGGCGAGTCTCCGTCGACAGGCGCAACTGCTGAATGCCAGACCTGATCTCCGTATCGAAATGTTGCGCGGCAATCTCGATACGCGACTCAGGAAGCTCAAAGAAGGGCAGTTCGATGCGATCGTGCTGGCTGCGGCGGGATTGCGCCGCTTGGCCTGGGCACATGAAATCACCGAGTATCTTGATCCCTGTGTGAGCCTCCCGGCGATCGGTCAGGGCGCATTAGGGATAGAGGGCCGCAGTAACGATTCCTTTGTGCGGTCTATTTTGGATCGGCTCAACGATCCGGCGACCCACACGACTGTGACGGCGGAGCGGGCTGTACTCATTCGCCTCGAAGGCGGGTGTCAGGTGCCGATTGCTGCCTACGCGACGTTGTCCGGCGGGCAGTTGTTGCTGGAGGGGCTTGTGGCCAGTGTTGATGGCAAGACCATCATCCGCGACCGTGTCCAGGGGAAGAGCCAGGAGGCTCATGCACTTGGCGTGCAGCTGGCCGAACGGTTGTTGGCGCGGGGGGGAGATAAGATTCTTCGGGAGATCTACGGGACGGCTTGATGCGGAAACAGCGATCCAAGGGAAAAGTGTATCTGGTCGGGGCTGGCCCAGGTGATCCCAAACTGTTGACCCTTCGCGGGAAGGAATGTCTTGAGCAGGCCGATGTGGTCCTGTACGATTATCTCGCCAATCCCGCGCTCCTTTCGCATGCGCCAGACCAGGCCGAACGCATGTATGTCGGCCGGCGTGGCAAGGGGAAGTATCCGGCACAAGACGAGATCAACCGTGTGATGATCGAACGGGCGCGAGAAGGGAAAGCGGTTGTGCGGCTGAAGGGCGGCGACCCGTTTGTGTTTGGTCGAGGAGGGGAGGAAGCGGAAGTGCTGGCGTCAGCGGGCATTGAGTTTGAAGTCGTGCCCGGCGTGACGGCAGCCGTCGCGGCTCCTGCCTATGCGGGTATCCCCGTGACCCATCGGACACTGGCGTCGACGGTCACCTTCGTAACTGGACATGAAGACCCTGAGAAGCCGACAACTGCGCTGGAATGGCCACGCTTGGCCAGTAGCCATGGCACGCTTGTCTTTCTGATGGGGATGAAAAACCTTTCTGCGATCGTGTCCAACTTGATCGCCGAAGGGCGCGCCGCGACGACGCCGGTGGCGATCATCCGTTGGGGGACGCGGGCCTCGCAACAGACCGTTGTTGGAACGCTGTCCGATATCGTGGGGAAAGCCGAGGCGGCGAACATGGAGCCGCCGACGGTGATTGTCGTGGGCGAGGTGGTGCGGCTCCGGCAGCAACTGAATTGGTTCGAGCAGCGTTCGCTGTTTGGTAAACGCGTCTTGATGACGAGGGCGAAAGAACAGGCTGCTGAGTTGGCCACGGTGTTGGCTGCCTACGGAGCTGATCCAATTGAAGCCCCGACTATCCAGATTGTGCCGCCAGCCGATTGGACTCCAATTGATCGGGCGATTGGCGCCATCGGCACCTATGATTGGGTGATCTTCACCAGCGTGAACGGTGTGGCCCAGTTCATGACCCGTCTTCGTACGATCGGGTTGGATGCGCGTTGCTTGGCTGGGCGGCGACTCTGTTGCATCGGACCACGCACGGCGCAGGAGCTTGAGAAGTTTGGTGTGAAGGCGGATGTGATCCCTGCGGACTATCAGGCCGAGGGCGTCCTGACGACGCTGAGAGGTCAGGTCCTGAAGAACGCACGGGTGCTCATTCCGCGTGCTGAAATCGCGCGCGAACTCTTGCCGGACGAGCTCCGTGCTCGAGGTGCTCAGGTCGATGTGGTCCCCGTTTATCGAACGATCGTGCCGAGCGGGGATGGCGGAGGATGGCGCCAGCAGCTGGTGGATCGTGAAATCCATGTCGTGACCTTTACCAGTTCCTCGACCGTTCGTAATTTTGTCGAGATGCTCGGTGGGGGTGACGTGGTGAAGAGACTGCTGAAATCTGTGGCGATTGCCTGCATCGGTCCGATCACGGCGAAGACGGTTGAAGAATATGGTTTGACGGTGTCGATCGTGTCGGGAGAGAATACGGTGCCGGCGTTGGCGGATGCGATCGCACAGTATTATGGGAGTCGAGAACGGGTTGCGGTGGGAACGCAGGAGAGAAGACAGTTGTCTGACATGTAAAGGGAGGTCAATGGCATGGTCCCGGTGAAGTCATTCATGGTTCCACGAGAGAAGTTTGTGACGGTGCCACGAGATACGGATGCGCAGACTGCCGCCCGCATCATGCGCGATCGCGGGATCGGCAGTTTGTTTGTGACGAATGAGCGTGAAATTATCGGTATCTTGACGGATACCGACATGATGCGCCGTGTGGTCGCGGCCGGGGCCGATGCGACCAAGACGATGGTCGAGCAGATCATGTCGGCGCCCATCATGACCATTGAAGAGAACAAGACGCTGTTGGATGCCAACGACCTGATGGCCCAATCGCATCTCCGACACCTCGGCGTGACGCGCGAAGGCAAGTTAGTCGGGGTCATCTCCGTTCGCGACCTCGTCGTGTTTTTAACGAATCTTCCGAGGAAGTAACCGGTCATGGCGTTCCCGATTCAACGACTGCGGCGGCTGCGACAACATGAATCGCTCCGACGGATGGTGCGTGAAACGACGCTGTCTCCGGCAGATTTTATTTTCCCCTTGTTCGTGGTTGAGGGGCGGGATCGGCGCGAGGAAATTCCCTCCATGCCGGGCCAGTATCGGCTGTCGATTGATGTGTTGATCAAGGAGGCCGGTGAGATCAAGGTGTTGGGCATTCCCGCGATCATCTTGTTCGGCATTCCGGCGCAGAAGGACGAGCGTGGCAGTTCCGGCTTAGACCCGAACGGCATCGTGCAACGGGCGATCAAAGCCGTGAAGGACCATGTGCCGGGATTGATGGTCATTACCGATGTCTGCATCGACGAATACACCAGCCACGGCCACTGCGGCATCGTGCGAGACGGCAAAATTCTCAATGATGAGACGCTCGACTGCCTGAGGACCATGGCCCGTACCCATGCAGAGGCGGGGGCCGACATGGTGGCGCCTTCCGATATGATGGATGGCCGTGTGGCCGCAATCCGGAGTGAGCTGGACCGAGCGGGCTTTCCAGACTTGCCGATTATGGCCTATGCGGCGAAATTCTCGTCCTGTTTCTATGCTCCGTTTCGTGACGCGGCTTTCTCCAGTCCCCAGTTTGGCGATCGACAGTCGTATCAGATGGACCCGGCCAATGCCCGCGAGGCGCTTCGCGAAATTGAGCTCGATATCGAGGAGGGGGCCGATATCGTGATGGTGAAGCCGGCGTTGCCGTACTTGGACATTATCGCGACTGCCCGCAGTCGAACGCTTCTTCCCATTGCTGCCTATCAAGTGAGCGGTGAATACAGCATGATCAAGGCTGCCGCGAAGGCCGGCTGGCTTGATGAATCGCGCGCGATGATGGAGTCGCTGCTGGCGATCAAGCGAGCTGGAGCCGACTTGATTCTTTCCTATTTTTCAAAAGATGCCGTCCGGCAGCTTCATTGATCGTGCCTATGAAGGTTACCCGCGGATATGTGGGCGATGCCGTGCGGCCCTACCCTGTGGGGACGATCGGCAATTTTGATGGCCACCACGTCGGGCACCGGTCACTCTTGCAGACGGTTGTGCAGACGGCGCGCAGGGCTCACGGCACGGCTGTGGTGCTGACATTCGATCCACATCCGGTGAAAATCCTGGCGCCTCACGGTGATCTACGGTTTTTGACCAGCCCTGAGGAAAAGCTCGCGAGGTTTGAGGAAGCGGGGATCGATGAAGTCGTCTTGCTGGAGTTCACCGAGGCCTTTGCCATGCTTTCGCCAGAAGCCTTCGCTGAACAGGTCCTGTGTCGCGGTCTTCACCTCAAAGAGATTTTTGTCGGTCAACATTTCGCGTTTGGACACAAGCGCGCGGGGAAGATTGCGGATCTCGTGACGCTCGGAAGCCGATTCGGTTTCATGGTGCATCCGCTGTCCCCGGTCATGGCCGAGGGGGGCGTGGTCAGTTCCACGAGAATCCGGCAGCTTGTCCAGGAAGGCAACATCAGTCAGGCAGCCGTTCTGCTCGGACGGCACTATGCGATGACTGGCGTGGTAGCGCCGGGCGCGCAGCGGGGACAGACGTTGGGATGGCCAACGGCCAATCTTCGACTGCCGCCTGATCGGGTGCTTCCTCCCGACGGGGTCTATGCAACCGTGACGGTGTGGAACCAACAGCGGTATGATTCGGTGGCCTACATTGGGACGAGGCCCACGTTTGATGCAGGCGAGCGGTTACTCGAAGTGTATCTCTTGGACGGAACCCATGAGCTCTATGGACACCTGATTACAGTCGAGTTTGTCGAACGTGTGCGAGGCGACATGCAGTTTACCGGAGGGGAGGCATTGAGCCTGCAGATTGCCCTCGATGTCGACCGCGCGAAAGACCTGTTGCGTCGGCATCACGAGATGTTTGTGAAACGATGACGATCGAAACCTCAACAATGATGGGCAAGGTCATCCGAGGGGCGTGGCCTGCCTTACTTCATCGAGTCGTGAAGACGATTCGATCAAACGGGCTTGCCGAACCAGGGCAACATCTGTTGGTCGCGGTCTCCGGTGGACCCGACTCGGTTGCGCTCTTATCGCTCTTGCATCGTCTGCGGTCATCCTGGTCTCTTGCCGTGACGGCAGTCCATTTCAACTATGGGCTCCGTGGGGCGGAGTCCGATGAAGATCAGAAGTTCGTGGCCGCCTTATGTCGAGAGCTGGAGATTCCTCTCCATGCAAGGAGGCTTGACGTTCGGGACCGCGCACCTCGGACCTCTCTCCAAGCAGCAGCCCGTGATCTTCGCTATCGTGCGATGATGGACATCGCCGAGATGTGCGGGGCGGATCGCATTGCTGTCGGGCATACGGCTGACGATCAGGCCGAGACCGTTTTATTGTGGATGTTGCGCGGCGCGGGTCTGGCAGGGCTTTCAGGCATGCCGGTTTCTCGCGACGGAAAGATCATTCGGCCTCTGTATGAGACGAAGCGGCAAGATATCCTTGCATACCTTCAGCGTGCGGGACTGTCGTATCGGCAGGACTCCAGTAATGCCACGTTACGGTATGCGCGGAATCGAGTCAGGCATGAGGTGTTGCCAATCCTGAAGCGGCTGGTTCCATCAAGTGTCGATGCGCTCTGCAGGCTGGCCGATCTCTGTCGCGAAGACGACCGCTATCTTGATCACCATGTCGCGGCGCTCTGCGCGTCACGGGTTCGGCCGGAAGGTCGTGAGGGATGGGTGATTGATCGAGTCTTCGTGCAGCAGCTCCCGCTCGCGGTACAACGGCGTGTCGTGCGAGATGTTCTCCGCCGATGTGATCCTCGGCATCGGCCAGCGAGCGTCCGCACCATTGAGCGTGTCCTCCAGGCTGTGACGAAGAAGGGAAGTTTCCAGGGTGTTGCGATGAAATCAACTCGACTGGTGGTTGAGCAAGACGTCATTCGATTTATTCCTTCCGGGCCTCGGGATGTGTCTCATGAACGGAGCGATCAGTTGGTCCCAGAGATTTTGGCAATTCCGTCCCAGGTGTCATGGTCTGGAACAGATCAGACAGTTCGGGTAGAACAACAAAAGCGGGAGCAGGTTCGCGATATTGCGCAGGGGCAGAGACGCATTGTGCTGGATGCCGATCGCGTATCTGGGCCTCTGATGGTGCGAGCCTGGAAACCTGGGGACCGTTTTCATCCCCTGGGCATGAAGGGGCGCTCGAAGAAGCTGCAAGACTACTTCATGGATCTCAAAGTGCCGATCGCCGATCGAGCAAGAGTTCCAGTTGTGGTGGCGCCTGAGGGGATTGTGTGGGTGGTGGGGTATCGGCAAGACGAGAGATGGGCTGTGACGGCTCGGACAGAGCGCTGCCTTGTGGTGACGGCGAGTGAGCAATCGACAGGGGAAGGAGTCTAGCGGGATGGAACGTATGTTCGGGCGTCCAATTGTCACGCAGGAGCAGATGCGTGCCCGTATTCGTGAATTAGGGCGGCAAATCAGCACCGACTATGCGGGCAAGGAGCTAGTGCTTGTCGGCGTGTTGAAGGGGGCCTATGCGTTCTACGCCGATTTGGCGCGAGCGATCCGGATTCCGGTGCGAGTCGATTTTATCGTGGTGACGAGTTATGGGGCTCGCGCCAAGACCTCTGGGAAGGTCAAGCTGGTGACGGAGTTGACCGAAGAGATCAAAGGCAAAGATGTCTTGCTGGTTGAGGATATCGTGGATTCAGGATTGACCGTCCAGCATTTGATGAAGTCGCTGGCCAAGAAGAAACCGCGGAGCATTAAGATCTGTACGCTCTTGAGTAAGCCAGAGCGAAGAGTGGTGGATGTACAGGTCGAGTATGTGGGATTCAAGATTCCCAATCAGTATGTGGTGGGCTACGGGCTCGACTATCAGCAGAAGTATCGCAACCTCCCATACCTCGCTGTCCTCGATCAGATGGATGATCAGGAGGAATAGGACTCTTGTGTTGCTGTTGTCAGCTTGAACGAAGCTATGGTAACATTACAAAGATTTATGAAGGTTTGTGTGTGGGCGTAACGCTATCATGAAGGAGATCTGGATGAATTCCAGGGTCAAGAACTTGCTCTTTTGGGTCGTGGTCGGCTTGTTCATGATTCTGCTCTTTAACTTATTCAGCGTGCCGACTCATGCGCCTGAAGAAGACGTGATCTTCAGTGATTTCATGGCGAGGCTCGATAAGGGCGACATCGAGAAGGTCATCATTAAAGCCAATCATATCAGTGGAGTTTTGAAAGATAAGACGCGCATCCGCACCTACTCGGCAGACTATCCTGATCTCGTGAAGGTCCTTCGCGAGAAGGATGTCCAAATCGAAGTCAAGCCACCGGATGAAAGCCCCTGGTACATTACCTTTCTCGTGACGTGGGGACCGTTCATTCTCTTCCTCGGTCTCTGGTTTTTCCTCATGCGTCAAATGCAGATCGGTGGGAACAAGGCCTTGTCCTTTGGGAAGAGCCGTGCCCGCATGTTGACCGAGGACCGGAAGAAAGTCACCTTCTCTGATGTGGCTGGTATTGATGAGGCCAAAGGGGAAGTGCTCGAGATCATCGATTTTCTGAAAGATCCTCGGAAGTTTCAGAAGCTGGGCGGACGTATTCCCAAAGGGGTCTTGATCGTTGGCCCTCCAGGAACAGGGAAGACCCTGTTGGCGAAAGCGATTGCTGGGGAAGCGAGTGTTCCGTTCTTCAGCATCAGTGGATCAGACTTTGTGGAAATGTTCGTCGGAGTCGGAGCGTCCCGGGTCCGCGATTTGTTCGAGCAGGGCAAGAAGCACGCGCCCTGCATTATTTTTATCGACGAGATCGACGCAGTCGGTCGCTTGCGAGGCGCCGGGCTCGGCGGTGGACACGATGAGCGCGAGCAGACGCTCAATCAGTTGCTTGTGGAAATGGATGGGTTTGATACGACGGAAGGCGTTATTCTGGTCGCAGCGACCAATCGGCCGGATGTGCTCGATCCTGCGTTACTTCGACCGGGCCGGTTTGATCGGCAAGTCGTGGTGAATCGACCTGATCTGCGTGGCCGTTCAGAGATTCTCAAAGTCCATACGAAGAAGGTGCCGGTGGCGGCGAATGTGGAATTGGAGAAGATCGCACGCGGCACGCCAGGGTTCTCAGGCGCCGACCTCGAAAATCTTGTGAACGAGGCGGCGCTCTGGGCCGCTCGTCAGAATAAGAAGGAAGTGGAGGTCGTGGACTTCGAAATGGCGAAGGACAAGGTCCTCATGGGCGCCGAGCGAAAGAGTATGATCCTGAGCGATGAGGAAAAGCGCGTCACAGCGTACCATGAGGCCGGGCATGCGTTGATGGCAAAGTTGTTGCCTGGAACGGACCCGGTTCATAAAGTCACGATCATCCCCAGAGGGCGAGCCTTGGGTGTCACCATGCAGCTCCCGACCGATGATCGGCACAACTTCTCCAAGGAATTCTTGTACAACACTTTGGCGATTCTGATGGGTGGCCGGGTTGCAGAAGAATTGGTCTTCCATCACGTCACGACCGGCGCGGGCAATGATTTGGAACGGGCGACGGATCTCGCACGAAAGATGGTGTGTGAGTGGGGCATGAGTGAAAAGCTGGGGCCCCTGACCTTTGGGCGAAAAGAGGAACAGATCTTCCTGGGCCGAGAAATTGCGACCCAGCGTGATTTCAGCGAGCAAGTGGCGCTCGAGATCGATCAGGAGATCAAGCGGCTTGTCACGGAGAACTACGACCGCGCCAAGCGCGTGCTCACTGAACAGATGGCCAGTTTGAAGGCGTTGGGTGAGGCGCTGTTGGAAAAAGAAGTGCTGGATGCGCCGGAGATCGACCAAATTCTATTGCAGTCCTCCTCTCAGACGGTTCCTGCCTAGACAGATCTCATCATACAACGGCCCCTTTTCAGAGCATGGGGGCCGTTGTCAGGGTACTACTTGTGTCAAGCCTGTTGCAGTTCTAGTGGTAATATCTTCGCGTGATCTGTAGGGTGTGATCGTCATGGAACAGTCTTCATCGCAATCATTGTCCCCGCGGGACTGGTTTTTAGCCAGAGGGCGGGAAGTCCGGTGCAAGGATCGTCCGCTGATCATGGGCATTGTGAACGTCACGGCTGATTCATTCTATGATAGGGGCCGGTACGCCAACCCTGAGCAGGCTGTCGCGCACGCGCTCGAGTTGGCTGAGCAGGGGGCGGATATCCTTGATATCGGTGCCGAATCGACCAGGCCTGGAGCCAATCCTGTGAATGAGCAGGATGAACTTGCACGGGTGATTCCAGTGGTGACCGAGCTGGCTCGTCGAGTCACGGTTCCGATTTCCGTGGATACCACCAAGTCGAGAGTAGCCCAGCTCGCCTTGGACGCAGGCGCGTCCATTATCAATGATGTGAGCGCCCTGCGGTTCGATGCTCAGATGGCGACGGTGATAGCCCGATCCGGTGCAGGCATTATCCTGATGCACATGCAAGGGACTCCACAGACGATGCAGCACACACCGCATTATGAAAGTGTGGTGACTGAGGTTTCGCACTTTCTGGATGAACGAATGCAGGTGGCCATGGAGGCGGGCATTGCTAAAACCAACATCGTTCTTGATCCCGGCATCGGTTTTGGTAAGCTGCTGGTACACAATCTCGATATATTGAATCAGCTCTCTTCCTTCACCATGTTGAACCGCCCACTGCTCGTTGGTCTTTCACGAAAATCTTTTATTGGGCAGATCGTCGCTCGGTCTGTCGAGCATCGGGAGTGGGGAACGGCAGCGGCCGTGGCACTGGCGGTCGATCGGGGTGCACAGATCCTGCGCGTCCATGATGTCGCGATGATGGCGGATGTCGTGAAAATGGCGGCTGCCGTTAAATCACGCCCCTCATCATCCAGACAGGAGCACTTTGCGTAAGTTGTTTGGAACAGACGGCGTCCGGGGTGTGGCCAATCTCGAGCCGATGACCAGCGAAATGGCCATGCAACTGGGTCGGGCGGCAGCGCACATCTTCATGCGGCGTGCTGGCCGGCACCAAATCGTCATCGGTAAGGACACTCGTATTTCCGGCTACATGTTGGAATCCGCCTTGACAGCGGGGATCTGTTCCATGGGCGTCGATGTGTTGTTAGTCGGACCGATGCCGACGCCGGCCATTGCCTTCTTAACGCGCAGTCTGCGAGCTGACGCGGGAGTGGTGATTTCGGCTTCGCATAATCCCTATCAGGATAATGGGATCAAGTTTTTTTCGAAGGATGGCTTCAAGCTGCCCGATGAGGTGGAGGCCCGGATCGAAGAGTTGATCGTGTCGGACGAGATCAGCCACCTACGGCCAACTGCAGATCTTATCGGAAAGGCGTACCGGCTTGACGATGCCGAAGGACGGTATATTGAGTTTGCCAAGCGGTCCTTACCGAGGGATTTGGATTTTCAAGGACTCAAACTCGTTGTCGATTGTGCGAATGGTGCGGCGTACAAGGTGGCGCCGACGGTCCTCAGGGAACTGGGAGCCAAGGTTGAGGTGATCGGAAACAAGCCGGACGGCATGAATATCAATGCCGGCTGCGGGGCCGTCCATCCTGAGCAGCTCCAAGAAGCGGTGCGTCACCACAAAGCCGATATCGGGATTGCCTTGGATGGCGATGCGGACCGGGCAATCTTCGTCTGTGAGCAGGGGGCCATTGTGGATGGCGACCATGTTATGGCGGCTTTGGGGCTCGATCTTCACCAGAATGGCCAGTTGGCCAAGCAGACGCTGGTCGGGACGGTGATGAGCAACTTTGGGTTGGAGTTGGCGATGTCCAAGGCTGGAATCAAGCTGGTTCGAACGCCAGTCGGCGATCGCTACTTGCTGGAGCGTATGTTAGCCGAGGGTTATAACTTCGGCGGAGAGCAATCGGGACACTTTATTTTCCTGGACCATAATACGACCGGCGACGGTCTCATTTCTGCGCTGCAAATGTTGTCTCTCATCAAGCGGACAAAGAAGCCTTTGTCGGAGTTGGCAACAGCCATGTCTGCGGTGCCGCAAGTGCTGCTGAATGTGAAGGTCAAACAAAAGCCGATCTTGGAGTCGATTCCCGATATCGATCGAGCCATTCGAGAGAGCGAACGTCGTCTCAATGGCAGCGGACGCGTGGTCGTTCGGTACTCTGGAACCGAGCCGCTCTTGCGGATCATGGTGGAAGGAGAGAAAGACACCGTGATCAATGAGGTGGCCGAGGCTCTCGCGCGCATCGTACGGGCCCATATTGGTTAAGTGCTCCCCTCTGCGTGAGGGAGGTTCATGCTGCCACCCCTCACAGCCGCTTTTCTCCTCGGTCTCGTGTATGGATCTCAGATCCCCTTTTTTCCGGTCGTCCTCTCCAGCCTGTTGGTGGGTGCCGCGCTTGGGTTGAATCTTTTCGAGCGCGCAGGGGTGCTTGACTCACGTCATGCGCTGGTCTTGTACGCGTTCCTTCTAGCTGGAATTCTGTATTGGACTGCAGTATCTCCGTCTCCACCCGTTCATCACCCTCCGTTGAATCGTCGTGACATCCTCTTGACCGAGGTTGTCGGCCGCGTTGTGGCTCCAGTTCAGCATGCCCCTGGACGGCAGACGGTGCTTGTCGAAGCCGAGGAAGGTCTTCTAGATCCAAGAAGAGTACGTCTCGTATGGCGAGAGCCGGGCAGCACGTTGCATCAGGGGGATCGCATCTCGTTTCGTGCCAAGCTTCATCTACCAAGCGGGTCGTTGAACCCCGGAGGGTTTGACTACGCCACCTACCTGGAACGCCAGGGGATCGATGCTGTGGCAACCCTCACAGGGTCTGAGGCGGTGCGTCTCCTTGAATCGGGCGCCAGAACCTGGCGATGGATGGCCTGGAGTCAAATCGATCGCTGGAGGGCGACGATTCGAGACGCTGCGATTCGCACGTTGGACCAGCCGGCACTTGGGATCTTTCTGGGCATCGTCATCGGGGAACGAGGCTATCTTCAGCAAGACCTTCAAGAGTGGTTCATGGTCACGGGAACCGTTCACCTCCTGTCGATCTCCGGGTCACACCTTGGACTCGTTGCATTGGTCGTTTTTTGGCTGGTGAAACGAGTCGTCCTGTGGCTCCCGTCTTCCCTATTGCTGGCGGTCTCTCGGGTGCTCACTCCGTCGAGAATCGCCATTCTCCTGACGTGGCCGACGGTGGCGTTGTATGCGCTGCTGGCCGGGGCTGAGCTGGCGACCATCCGCTCGCTCGTGATGATTACGATGGCGCTCCTCGCCGTGTGGCTCGGGTACGAGCGTCATTTGCACCATGCCATGGCTGTGGCGGCACTCATCATTGTGTTGCACGACCCTCGTGCGATCTTTGATATTTCGTTCCAACTCTCGTTTCTCTCGGTGCTCATGATCGTTCAATCGGCAGGGTGGGTGACGCGCTGGGAAGAGGGGACCGTGCAGATCGAGCGGAGTGTGGCGCAGATCATTGCCAGCTATGGCCGTGATGCCTTGGTGATGGGTGGGGCCGTGACCTTGGCCACGCTTCCTGTAGTCGCTCTGTACTTTAATCAGATTCCTTGGACGGGGGTCGTGACGAACCTCTTTGCCATTCCCTTCACAGGTATTGTATTGGTTCCACTGGGCTTACTTGCCGCTGTGTGGACTGTCGCGACAGGGAACGGCGATTTGGTGATGGGATCGCTCCAGGAGCAGCTGCTCACATGGCTGATTCAGGGACTTCGCTGGTGCGCTAGGCTCCCTGGGAGTGAGTGGCACGTTCCTGCTCCATCGATACCGGGCATCGTCTTCTTCTACGCTGGACTTTTCATGGCGAGTGCCGGCGTTGTGTCGCATCGTCTTCGCATCGTTGGTGCTGGAGTGGTCCTGCTCCTCGTATGTTGGTGGGGCTTGTCGCCCCGATTGGGAGTGGATGGAGATCGCTGGCGTGTGACATTTCTTGACGTGGGCCAAGGTGACAGTGCCGTGATTGAGTTGCCGGATGGACAGACGGTTCTGATCGATGGAGGGGCCAGATATGAGCGCTTTGACATGGGGCGAGGGGTGGTGGCTCCCTTTCTCTGGAATCGAGGCATCCGTCATGTTGAGCACATGGTGGGAACGCATCAACAGCTGGACCATGTTGGTGGGCTGATCTGGGTCCTTCGCCATTTCTCAGTCGGGCAGTATTGGGGAACGGGCGGTGAACGTTCGGAACAGTTCGTGACAGACTTGAAGGCTGCGCTGCGAGAAAATCAAGTCCGCGAACAGATCGCTGTTCGAGGAGAAGAGGTGCTGACGGCAGGGCCCTGCCGATTGACGATTCTGAATCCGACTGAGGCACTCGAAGGCCAGGCATTGGTCCAGCCCCGTAGTGGGATGTCGCTCAACAATCAATCGATCGTTTCTAGATTGCAGTGTGGCGCCCACTCGATCCTGTTTGCCGCTGACATCGAGGTGGAAGGTTTGCGTCATCTCAGCGGCGAAGGACGTCAGCCTGTGACGCTGTTGAAAGTGCCTCATCATGGAGCGCGGAGCTCGTTTGATCGTGACTGGCTCAGGCACATTCATCCGCAGTACGCCGTGATCTCAGTGGGCCAGGCGAATCCCTATGGACATCCAGTCCCATTTGTCCTTCAAGCCTATGCCGAGGAGAACGCGGCGGTCTCGCGTACGGATCTCGACGGGGCAATCTGGATGACGGGACGTCTCTCGACGTCAAGCATCATGCTGACCCATATGCGCGATCTGATTCCAGGACCGATTGATCTCCATGAATGTCTCTGGCATTGCGAGCAGGAGAACTGGCATCGCCTCTGGCTCCAGTTTGTCGATCGCGCTGGATTTCCATTCCTCCCTCTGTAGATAAAACACCTCAGTAGCCCCCGATTCGATCCGTCAGTATGTCGTACATTGCGGGGCAAGAGTGACAGTTTTTGTCCATCCCTAGACGATATGCTGAAGGGCCATAGCACAAGTAGTCGTAATTCCGCACTCTTAGCACGATGCTAGCAAGGCATAGCATGTGCACACGTGCCATGCCTGCAGGCACCATGGTGTCCAAAGGGAGTCATTATCATGTCCAAGCTCGTTCGCATTGTTATTCAGCTTCCTGTCGAGTTGAAAGAGCAACTCGACGCGCTCAAGCAACAGGGGTACACCACGAGCGGCTTCATCCGAGCCATGCTGGAGAGAGAGCTGAGCAAACTGGAATTTCGCCCACAGCCCACGATGCGGAAGGTTGTGAACAAGTAGTCGTGTTGTGATGCCGCCGGTAAGACCGATGCGGGCAGGGAACGGAGTAGACAGTGGCTCGACTTTCTGACTTGGTGCGTGAGCAGTCGCTGGAGCCTCGCGGAGGCGGAAACACGGCGTCCCGAAGTCATGCGCCTGTGACCGCAGGCGAGCGTGAGTTGGCTTGCAGGTGGTATGCCACAGCGAGGGAGGAAGTGCGTCGAGTAGGAGAGGCGGTTCGTTCAAGTGTGAGACCACGGCTCGACGCATTTGGCGATCTGGCGAGAGAATTGGTTCATGAACTTCATCAAAGTGATGAGTGCGTGCGATGGGCGTTGAGCGGCCAAACCGACGATTACCTTGCGGACAACGCTCTGCATGTTGCGGTCCTGAGCGTTAAAGTCGGGATCGGCTTGCACTATTCTGAGGAGGATCTTGAGCGATTAGCCATGGCAGGATTGCTCCATGACATTGGGATGTGGACGCTTCCGGCCTCTCTGCTGGAAAAAGCAGGAGCCCTGACGGACGAAGAGCGAGTCGCCATTCGTGCCCATCCTGAGCGAGGCCGCCGCATCCTCGCCGGCCTCGGGAGTTCGTGTGAATGGCTCTCAACGATCAGCGCGCAAGAGCATGAACGGTGGGATGGTAGTGGGTATCCCTGTCGGTTGAAAGGGACACAGATTGCTGAGCAAGCCCAGATCATTGGAGTGGTCGATGTGTTCGACGCCTTGATGACGGTCAGACCCTATCGGAAGAACATCGCTCCCCACCAGGCGCTTCGCGAACTCCTCGTGCATGGCAAGCCGGCCTTTTCCC